>JBEKYO010000155.1:0-10204 GCA_049510875.1 Steroidobacteraceae bacterium | reverse complement strand
GACTGGCATAGTTCTCCGAGGCTATCAGCTCGATGTGATCCTCCTGCCGCCCACGCTCCCCCGCTATCGCCTGCGCCAGGGCGGGATCAAATCCGGCTATCGTCATCGAGGCGGTAAACATGGACTTTAGACCCTCCAAAGCAGCCGTTAATTGTAGCCGATCGGCCGGCCATTGTGGCGCGCCGTGACAAGTTTCCATGAGTCGCGGATAATTCCGGGTGTTCCCCGGAAATTCGCGTCTTCATCATAGGTAGCACATGGCTCAGTTCATTTACACCATGAACCGGGTTGGCAAGGTTGTGCCGCCCAAGCGCGTCATTCTGCGCGACATAACCTTGAGTTTTTTCCCCGGCGCCAAAATCGGCGTGCTCGGCCTGAACGGATCCGGCAAATCGACTCTGCTCAAGATCATGGCGGGACTCGACCAGGAAATCGAAGGCGAAGCCAGGCCCCAGGCGGGAATCAAGGTGGGCTACCTGCCCCAGGAGCCGCTGCTCGACGAATCCACTACCGTGCGCGCGGTGGTGGGCGAAGGGGTCGGCGACGTCCAGGGCCTCATCGACCGGTTCAATGCGATCAGCGATCGCTTCGCCGAGCCGATGTCGGACGATGAGATGAACAAGCTCATGGAGGAGCAGGCGAAGATGCAGGACAAAATCGACGCCGTCGGCGGTTGGGAATTGGAGCGCAAGCTCGAGATCGCCGCCGACG
The DNA here is from genome assembly GCA_049510875.1 of Steroidobacteraceae bacterium. Taxonomy (GTDB): domain Bacteria; phylum Pseudomonadota; class Gammaproteobacteria; order Steroidobacterales; family Steroidobacteraceae; genus Bog-1198. The sequence continues at coordinate 9,493 of JBEKYO010000155.1, read as the reverse complement.
CGCTGCGCCTTCCGCCCTGGGACGCGATCATAGGCACGCTGTCCGGCGGCGAGAAGCGCCGCGTCGCGCTGTGCCGGTTGCTGTTGTCGAAGCCCGACATGCTGCTGCTCGACGAGCCGACCAACCACCTGGATGCGGAGTCCGTGGCCTGGCTCGAACACTTCCTCGAGGAATACCCGAGCACGGTCATCGCGGTTACCCACGATCGCTATTTTCTCGACAATGTCGCCGAATGGATCCTGGAACTCGACCGCGGACACGGCATCCCATGGGAAGGCAACTACTCCTCCTGGCTCGAACAAAAGGGACAGCGCTTGGCGCAGGAAGAGCGCCAACAGGATGCGCTCGCCAAGACGCTGAAGCGCGAGTTGGAATGGGTGCGCACCAACCCGAAGGCGCGGCAGGCGAAGTCCAAGGCGCGTCTGCAGCGCTACGAGGAACTCGCCTCGCAAGAGTTTCAGAAGCGCAACGAGACCAACGAAATCTACATCCCGCCGGGCGAGCGGCTCGGCGATCTGGTGATCGACTGCAAGGATGTGCGCAAGGGATTCGGTGAACGCTTGTTGATCGAGAGCCTGAGCTTCAACCTGCCCGCCGGCGGCATCGTCGGCATCATCGGTCCGAACGGTGCCGGCAAGACCACGCTGTTCCGCATGCTGGCCGGAGTGGACAAGCCCGACAGCGGACAGATCCGGGTGGGCCCGTCGGTCAAACTCGCCTATGTGGATCAATCCCGTCAGGCTCTCAACGACAAGAACACGGTCTGGCAGGAGATCTCCGGCGGGCTCGATCTCATCAAGGTGGGCAACTACGAAACGTCGTCCCGCGGCTACGTCGGGCGCTTCAATTTCAAGGGCACGCAACAGCAGCAATTCATCGGCGACCTCTCGGGCGGCGAACGCAATCGCGTACATCTCGCCAAGGTTCTGAAGTCAGGCGGCAACGTCCTGCTGCTCGACGAGCCCACCAACGACCTCGACATCGAAACATTGCGGGCCCTGGAGGAGGCGCTGGTGGCGTTCCCGGGCTGCGCGGTGGTCATCTCCCACGACCGGTGGTTTCTCGACCGCATCGCGACGCACATGCTCGCCTTCGAGGGCGATTCGCAGGTGGCGTGGTTCGAGGGCAACTATCAGGAGTATGTCGAGGACTACAAGCGGCGCAAGGGCGAAGACGCCTCGCAGCCTCACCGAATCCGCTACAAACCACTGACGGGCTGAACCATGAGCATCTACATCACTCCCCCGGACGAGCTGCACGTCGAACATCAAGGCATCGTGCTCACCTGTCCGCACTGCCAGACGCTGACGCACATCACCGCGGTCGCGACGCCGCACTTCGATGAGCTCAGCCGGAGCAAACCGCAGCAGATCGGAATCGTGTTCCGCTGCGATGCCTGCGGCGAGCCCATCTTCCTGAAGTTCGCCGCCAAGACGTACAGCGGCCTGCGCATCGAGCTGTCCCAGAACTACACCGAGATCGAGCGGGCGCGCGAGAATTTTCCCCTCACCTACTTGCCCGCGGAGGCCGAAGAGCTGTTCCGGGAGGCGCTCGGCTGCTATTCCGCGGGCTGCTACAACGCATTCGGGTCGATGAGCCGCCGCACCGCGCAGTCGTTGTTCCGCGAACTGGGCGAGCGCGGCAAGCTCGAGCTGTTCGACACCCTTCAGGAAATCCGCACGCTCGCCGAGCTCGACGATGAGACCTTCGCGGTGCTGCGGGCGGTGCTGTTCGGCAGCGACAGCGATCCGTGGCCGCATCAGCCCAAGCTCGACGGAGAACGGGCGGGGATTCTGCTCGAGGTCATGCGCGATCTGCTGTATCAGACCTTCGTGCGCAAGGCGCGGCTCATGCAAGCCATGACGTTCCGCCGCTACGTCGCGCCGCAGAACGAGGCGGCAATTTAGCCGAAACCAATCATCAACAGAAGAAGGGGATCCAAGAAGTCACGAGAACACCTTCTTGAAGGGATCCGGCTTGGCCTAGCGCAGAAACACGCGCGCGTTGCGGAACAGCCGCATCCAGCCGCCGTCCTCGCCCCAGGCCCGGCTCGCCCAGGAGTTTTGCACGCTGCGAAACACGCGCTCGGGGTGCGGCATCAGCGATGTGACCCGCCCATCGCCGCTGCAGACCCCGGCGAGACCCATGGGTGACCCGTTCGGGTTGAACGGATACGACTCGGTCGGCTCTTCGTGGTGGTCGACGTACTGCAAGGTGCCGAGGCCGCGCTCGAGCAGCTGGGCGGCGCCGGCATGCGCCGTGAATTCCGCCTGTCCCTCGCCGTGCGCCACCGCAACCGGCAGCACGGACCCGTGCATGCCCGCGAACAGCACGGAATTCGAATGCGGCACGCGCACCAGGCTGAGGCGCGCCTCGTATTGCTCCGATCGATTGCGCACGAATCGCGGCCAGTGAAGGGCGCCGGGAATCAGTTCCTTCAGTGCGGAGAGCATTTGACAGCCGTTGCACACGCCCAAGGTGAACGTGGCGTCGCGCGCGAAGAACGCGGCAAATTCCTCGCGTGCGGCCGGATTGAAGAGAATCGATTTTGCCCAGCCCTCGCCGGCGCCCAGGACATCGCCGTAGGAGAAGCCGCCGCAGGCCACCAGGCCATGGAACCGGCCCAGGCGAACGCGGCCCGCGAGGATGTCGGTCATGTGAACGTCGTAGGCGTCGAAGCCCACGCGCGTGAACACCGCGGCCATCTCAGTCTGGCTGTTGACGCCTTGTTCCCGCAGAATGGCGACGGCCGGCCGCGCGCCCGTCAGAACGTACGGCGCCGCGACGTTGTCCGCCGGATCGTAGGTCAGGCGGGCGTGCAACCCCGGATCGTGCGCATTGAGCAGCCGCGAGAACTCCTCGCGTGCGCACTCCGGATTGTCGCGCAGCGCCTGCATTCGAAAAGACACCTCGCTCCAGCGCCGGTGCAGCTGAACGCGCGACGCGCGCAGCACGGCCTCGCCGCCGGCCGACACGGTGATCGCATCGCCGGCCGCCGGCGAGCCGACCTCGCGCGCATGGTCCTTGAGGCCGTGACGCCGCAAGACCGCGTGCGCCTCGTTCAACTGCGCCGCGGCGATCTGCAGCACCGCACCGAGTTCCTCGCTGAAGCAGGCCGCCACCGGATCGGCCGCCTCGCCCAGATCGACATCGAGGCCGCAATGACTGGCAAAGGCCATTTCGAGGAGCGCGATCAGCAGGCCGCCATCCGAACGGTCGTGGTAGGCGAGCACCAACTCGCGATCCTTGAGCTCGCGGACGGCCTCGAAGAAGCGCAGCAACAGGGCGGCGTCCTCAAGGTCCGCGGGCTCGCCGCCGCTGCGCTCGAGCACCTGGGCCCAGCATGATCCGCCCAAGCGGTTCCTGCCGCCCCCGAGATCGACCAGCAGCAGGCGCGAGGGCTGCGTCAATTGCAGCTCGGGCGTGAGCGTGCGGCGCGCATCTGCGACCGGCGCGAACGCGGAGATGATGAGCGATATGGGCGCGAGCACCGCATGGCTGCCCTCGCCATCGGTCCACGCGGTCCTCATCGACAATGAGTCCTTGCCGACGGGAATGGTCAGGCCGAGCGCCGTGCACAGTTCGGCGCCCACCGCGCGCACCGTCGCGTACAAATCGGCGTCCTCTCCGGGCTCGCCGCAGGCGGCCATCCAATTCGCCGACAATCGGACATCCGTGAGCTTGCGTACGTCCGCGGCCATGATGTTCGTAATGGCCTCGCCCACCGCGAGACGCCCCGAGGCCGGCGCGTCGAGCACGGCAACCGGCGCGCGTTCGCCCATGGCCATGGCCTCGCCGCTATAGCCTTCGTAGTCGCTCAAACTGACCGCGACATCCGCCACGGGGACCTGCCACGGACCCACCATCTGGTCGCGGCTGATCAATCCGCCGACGCTGCGATCACCGATGGTGATGAGGAAGGATTTATCCGCAATCGTGGGCAGACACAGCAGCCGGTCGAGCGATTGCTCGACGGTGGTGCCGGCGCTCGTCAGCGGCGCGGCGGATCGGACCAGGGCGCTCACCTCGCGGGTCATGCGCGGCGCCTTGCCCAGCAATACGTCGATCGGCATGTCCACCGGCGTCGCCGCCAGCAGCGGATCGTCGACCCGCAGTTGGCCATCCCCGGTGATCTCGCCCACGACCGCGAAGGGGCAGCGTTCGCGCTCGCACAGAGCGGCGAAGGTCGCCGTGCTGCCGGGCGCCAACGCCACGACGTACCGCTCCTGGGCCTCGTTGCACCAGATCTCCATGGGCGAGAGTTCCGATTCGGCGCTCGGAATCTTGCGCAGGTCGATGCGCCCGCCGCGGTGACTGTGGGCAATCGCCTCGGGCAAGGCGTTCGATAGTCCGCCCGCACCCACATCGTGGATCAACAGGATGGGATTCGCCTCGCCCATCGCCCAGCAGCGATCGATGACCTCCTGCGCGCGGCGCTGCATCTCGGCATTGCCGCGCTGCACCGACGCAAAATCCAGGTCCGACGAGCTTTGCCCGCTGCCCACCGATGAGGCCGCGCCCCCGCCCAAACCGATCAACATGGAGGGTCCGCCCAAAATCACCAGCGGCGCGCCCACCACCACCTCGCGCTTCTCGACGTGGCTGCGCCGCAGGTTGCCAAGTCCCCCCGCGATCATGATGGGCTTGTGGTAACCGCGGATGACCGCGCGATCCGCCGAGCATCCATCCGCGCACGCGGCCGCTTCGCGGGTGCGCTGCTCGAACACGCGAAAATAGCCGCAGGTGCTCGGCCGCCCGAATTCATTGTTGAAGGCCGCGGCGCCGAGCGGGGCCGCGATCATGATGTCGAGCGCCGAGGCAATGCGCGCCGGTTTGCCGAACTCCCGTTCCCAGGGCTGCGTCATGCCGGGTATCTTCAGATTCGAAACGGAAAAACCCGTCAATCCCGCCTTCGGCTTGGCGCCGATCCCCGTGGCGCCCTCGTCGCGAATTTCGCCGCCCGAGCCGGTGGCCGCGCCCGGAAACGGCGAGATTGCGGTGGGATGATTGTGGGTTTCCACCTTCATCAGAATGTCGACCGGCTCGCTGACCCCGGCATAGCGATGCGTGATCGCATCGGGAAAGAATCGAACCGCGGTTGCGCCTTCGATCACGGCGGCGTTGTCCCGATAGGCGGACAGCACGCCCACGGAGTTCGCGGCATAGGTCGCGCGAATCATGGCGAACAGCGACAGCGGCATCTGCACGCCGTCCACGACGAATTGCGCGTTGAATATCTTGTGCCGGCAATGCTCGGAATTCGCCTGCGCGAACATCATCAGCTCGACGTCCGTGGGATCACGCCCCAATTTGCCGAATGCCGCCACCAGATAGTCGATTTCCTCCTCCGACAGCGCCAACCCCCACTCCACATTGGCGCGCGTAAGCGCGGCGCTGCCGGCTCCCAGGGCGACCACGCGCAGCGGCCGCGCCGCTGCGCTGCAAAACAAGCCGTCCGGCTCGCTCGCCCCAACCCAGGCCGACTCGGTCATCCGGTCGTGCAGCAGCGAGCTCAGGCGCCCCAATTCGAGGGGCGATAGGTGCGCCGGCGCGTCGACGAAGTACATGATCCCCCGCTCCAGGCGCCTGATGTGATGCAGGCCGCAGACGTGGGCGATGTCGGTGGCCTTGCTCGACCAGGGCGAGACGGTGCCGACCCGCGGCGTGACCAGAATCTGCTGGCCGCGGTCGCTGTGCAGCGTCGGTTTTGGGCCGTAGGTCAGCAACTTACCGAGAACCTCGAGTTCGTTCTCGTCGAGAGTATGCGGCGCATCGGCAAAGTGAATGTAGCGGGAGGAGATCCCGGTGACGCGCGAATCCACGGCGCGCAGCGATTGCAGCAGCTTATCGAGTCGGAATTGCGACAGCGCGGGCGCGCCGAGCAAACTGAACATATGAAATTCTAACAGAACTGCGGGCTATTTACGGGCGTTCGAGTCTCCTCCCGGGGTATAAATCGGCATGGGAAATTGAGACACGTTCGACCCTTCGAGAGCCACGATCTTGCTGACCCCCTGCTTCTTGACCTCATCGATGCGCAGCACCGAATGCATGGGCAAATATGTGCGCTTTACCTCGTTGAATTCGGCCTTTATCTTCTCCTCAGCCGGGTCGACGACCACGGTCGAGCGTTCGCCGAATACGAGTTCCTCGACCTCGATGAAGCCGAACAGGCTACCGTGGCTGACCTTACGGGCGTATATCTCGTAGACCTTGCCCTGATTCACGAACAGAACTTTGAAAATGTGACTCGCGGCCATTTAGAGGGCTCCAAGCATTGCTAACATTTCACTATATTATACGGGGACTTAGCGCAATTCCTCGGACCCACGGGAGGGAGCGAACATGACATTGCGCCTAAGCGTTGTCAGCGAGCACGGAATACGCCTGGGGGCACACTCCACCAAGGTGTTTGGCGTGCATGGCGGCAGCATCGGTCGCGGTACCGACAATGAGTGGATTCTACCCGACCCCGAGCGGTACCTGTCGGGCAAACACGCGCGCATCGACTTTCGGGCCGGAGCGTACGTGCTGGTCGACACCAGCTCCAACGGCACCTATGTCAATGGCGCCCAGGTTCCGCTCGGCAAATACCACGATTACACGCTGAAGGACGGCGATTTCGTCCGCTTGGGCGAATATGAATTGCTGGTCAGCATCGACAAGACCAACGACTTTCCGCCCGAACAGGGCGCCATCGTCGCCTATGACGGTCGCGCGCCGTCCTCCGCCGTCACGAAATCGACGGCGAACGACATCGGCGCCGACTTGGACCTCTCCCAATTGCTCGAGCCCAGCGACCAATTGGATGTGGACTCGGGCGTACGGCCGCGCAACTCCTATGGCCAGTCGATCACACCGGATCGGGCGCCGCCTCCCGTCGAGGAGGGGGGTTCGGCCACTCCGTGGCATATGATGACGCGCCCGCTCAAAATGGAGCCCAAGGCAGGCCCCGGGGGGGCGACCTCGCCGGCCGGGTTTCGACCCGGCGCGGCGGCTTCCGCGCCCGCCGCCCGCGCGGGGCAGGCGCCGGTGCTGTTCGACGGCGACCTCGACCAGGGACTTTCCGCATTTTGCCGCGGAGCCGGCATCGATCCGCGCACCATTACCGCCGAGGCGCGCGCCGCCGCCCTGCAGCTCGCCGGCCAGTTGCTGCGCGAGTCCATCTTGGGCCTCATGGATCTCGCCCATAGCCGCAATGAGTTCCGCAACCGCTTTCGGATCCCGGCCCCGTCCAACGACGGTCCGGAGTCGCCGCTCAATTTTTCGGGCGGGGTGGATGAAGCATTGGTTCGCCTGCTGACCAATCTGTCGATGCGCGCGGGATCGGTGGAAGCGGTTCGCGATAATTTCAAGGAGCTCAAGGCGCAAAACACCGCGTCGGTGGCGGCGATGCACGCCGCATTCGAGGCGTTTCTCCAGCGCGTCGACCCCAAGGAACTGGAGGAACGCTTCGATCGCGCCGCCAAACGCAGCGTGTTCGGAACCCAGAACAAGGGCAAGTATTGGGATCTGTACGCCGAGATGTATGCAGGCCTGGCTCAGCGGCCGGCCGACGGCTTCCCGCATTTGTTCACCGAAGCCTTTGCCAAGGAATATGAGGCTAAACTGCGAACCTTGATTCCGCCGCGACGCAGCACTTTTGGCGCCGATCGAAACGAACCGATCGAGCCGGATGACAAAGCCGTAGGCGATCTCTAACATCCTACTGTTTGCGGGACAGCCATGCGGCTTCTGGTCGTAGAGGACGATGACATCGTAGCCGATGCGATCTTTCGCGGATTATCCGCCGAGAAATACTCGGTCCATCGAGTCAGCAGCGCGGAGGCGGCGCATTTGGCCATGGCCACCGAGAATTTCGCGCTCGCGGTGGTCGATGTGGGCCTGCCCGGGGCGGATGGATTGACTTTCGTGCGCCGGCTGCGCAGCAGCGGCAACACCTTGCCGACGCTGATCCTCACCGCGCGCTGCACGCTCAACGACAAGGTCAAGGCGCTCGACCTCGGGGCGGACGATTTTTTGAGCAAGCCCTTCGAGCCCGCGGAACTCGCCGCGCGCTGCCGGGCTCTCATGCGGCGGTCGAGCGGCGCGCTCGACGGCATCATCAAGCTCAATCGCATGAGCGTCGACCTCAACGGCAAACGGCTCAGCATCGACGGCGCCGAGGTCGAACTCACGGCGCGCGAATGGCTGCTGCTCGAGTGTCTGGTCCGCCGCACCGGCCAGATCGTGTCCAAGGAGCGCGTGCAGCAGGCCTTGGCCGGCCCCGAGCAGGACCTGACCGCCAATGCGGTCGAAGTGAGCGTCTCGCGGCTGCGCGCCAAATTGAACAACGCCGCCGTCATCCGCAGCCTGCGCGGCCTGGGATATCGGCTCGAAGAAGCCAAATCCGCGTGAACTCGTCCATTAGCCGCCAGCTGATACTCTGGCTCGCCATACCGCTCATGCTGGTCGCGCTATGCGGCGCACTGGTTCATTACTTCAACAATGTCGCCCCCGCCGTGATCAGCAGCGATCGGCGTTTGAAGGAGGCGGCCAATGCGCTGATGGCGCGCGCGCAATTCGCGGGCGGTCAATGGTCGTTCGATGCGCGCAGCGACGCCCGCCCGCCCTTGCCGTCGGCCGATTCCGCCATCTATGCGTTGCGCGACCCGCAGGGCCGCTTGTTGTTCGGCGACTCGCGGCTGCCCACGGTCGCGCTCGGAAGCGACACCAGCCAGCTGTTTGCGATGTCTCAAATCGACCGGCGCAACCTGCGCACCTTGTCGACGCGCTTGGACACCGCGGCCGGGCCGGTGATCGTGACCGTCGCCGACACGCACGCGGCCGCCGAGCCGGCGGCGCGCCTGGGACTGATGAGCACGCTGCTGTGGGATTTCGTGCAGCTCGATATCACGCTGGTGCTGGTGTGGGTGGGCATTCAGCTGGGGCTGCGCCCCGTGAAGCGCCTGCGCGACGAAATCGCCGCGCGCTCCCCCCTGGACCTGCGGCCCATCGACGAGTCGTCCGTGCCGCGCGAAATCGCCCCCGTAGTGGTGACGCTCAATCGATTGTTCACCCTGCTGCGCACATCCGTGCAATCGCAGCAGCAATTCATCTCCAATACCGCGCATCAGCTGCGCACCCCGATCACCGGCATGCAGGCGCAATTGGATCTGCTCATCGGCGAACCGGCGGCGCAGCCGGTCAAGAATCGGCTCTTGACGCTGCAGGAAGGCATCCGTCAGCTGGCGCATTCGTCCAATCAGCTGCTGACCTTGGCGCGCGCCGACCCGGCCGCGAATTTCTCGGCGCGCAAGCAGAGCGTCGATCTTAAGGCCATTGTCGGCGAAGTCGCGGCCAAGTTCTTCGACCGGGCGCTGCAAGGGAACATCGATCTGGGGGTCGATGCGCAGCCGGTCTCCCTCACCGCCGATCCGTCGCTGCTCGATGATCTGCTGAGCAACCTGGTCGACAACGCCTTGAAATACACGCCCGCGGGCGGCAGCGTGAC
>JBEKYO010000154.1:0-10301 GCA_049510875.1 Steroidobacteraceae bacterium | reverse complement strand
CGAGCAACACGAGTTTCCCATATGGACCGAATCCCAAGAGCTACGGCGGTTCATTGCCGGATTCCTTGCACTGCTGCCATTCAAAAAGGCAACGGCAGAAATCGACAAGAGGTTCGTCGAGTACCTTCTGGAATTGTCTGATGGGGTGACTGGGCGCATAATCGAGGTTCTTCGGCGAGCGGCTTTCCAAGCACTTGTCGACAAATCTCCAAAAGTGGGATTGTCTCAACTTCAACATGTCGGTGCGAGAATGCCATCCGTCATCGGCCGGAGGCAGTAATTTTTCCTTTAGGACGTCCTTAAGGCGAAAAAGGACGTCTTTAAGGAGAACTCACACCCTACATTCGTGCCCGAGATGCACCGAACCGCAGCGAGGGGTGGTTCGAGGTGATCGCCGGAAAGTCTACAGTGCAGCAGGGCGGATCCCGTTGCTTTGCATTCGTGCATCGCCTTGATCGACATGCGCGCACCCGCATTGGATCTGTACTGAAATCACAAGGGCTCGTGTACCATCAGCCGATCACCTTCGTGACCGATGGCGGCGATACGGTGCGATCTTGGCCCAAGAGACTGCACCCGTCGGCTGAGCACGTGATCGATTGGTTTCATATCGCCATGCGCTTTACGGTGCGGAAACAGATGACCAAAGGTATCTCGATTTCGGATGCAGATCCCGACGATCCCGAAGAGCATCCAGTGCGCCGCCTCGAGAGCGCGAAGTGGCATCTCTGGCATGGTAACGTCCACCGGAGTCTGGAGCGTATTGACACCCTGATCGAACTCATCGAGCATGACGAGCGAGTTCCGGAAGGTCCCGAGAGGCGCAAGCTGGCATACAGCCTCAACGAACTCTATGACTACGTGGAATCCAATCGCAACCTCATCCCCGACTATGGAGACCGTCGTCGGCACGGTGAAGCGATTTCATCCTCCATCGCCGAATCGACCGTCAATCAGGTGATCAGCCGCCGGTTCGTGAAGAAGCAGCAGATGCGATGGCAACCCGAAACTGCGCACTTGCTGCTCCAAGTACGCACCCGGGCCCTCAATGGCACCCTGCGCGAGACATTTCAACGCTGGTGGCCAGCCATCACACCAAACGCAGCCCCCGCTTTGTCGTAGTCTCCAACAGAGGTCGCAGTCTACTCGATGCCCCTAATTGCACCAGAACCCACGAACGTCATCGATTATCGCGTTCCTATAGACGGACCGACGGCGTAGTTCGCGTGGCTCTATGATTCCGGCGGAACGACGATTGGAATATCGCAGAGTGTACCGAGCATCGAACGGACGCTACTGCACTTTCGCGAATTCCGCTATCGCTGCTTTGTAAATGGGGATTTCGGGATCGGCATCTTTCCACAGGTTGAGAAAGTCCTTGTAAGCGGCGACCGAGCGGGCATGGGCCGCATCCCCCTCGGCCCCCTGCGCAGCCTTGGATTCGAGCGCATTGGCGCGGGCGACACCCAAGTGTGCGAGCGCTCCTGTCCAACAATTCTGAACAATGCCGCGGTGGTCGAGAATTTTATAAAATTCGGCCGCGGCGGCGTTGCCCTTTCCGGCTTCCAGGTATGCCTGCCCGCGCGTGTATACATGGTAGAGACAGGACACCTCGACACCGAACTGAACATTGCCTAATTCGATGGGCGAAGCGAGTTGCAAGCTGTCAATGGCCGCAGCGGCATCCTTTCTATTCAGCGCCAGTTGCGCCCGAATCGCGGGCAGCCAAAGCGACTGCATCTGGGTATCCAACGGAAAACGGTTCTCCAGGTCCCGAGCCAAGGATTCGGCTCGCGGCGTATCCCCGGCTATGGCAAACGCCAGCGCAGTTTCTACCTGAACGCCTTGGCTTATGGGAACAAGACTCAAGGCTTGAGCCGCTATCAAACGAGCTTCCGAGGCATTGCCGAAGGCTGCCTGCCTGTGTGCCGCAACCGCAAGCCAAACTGCCCCAACCTCTTTATAGTCTGCCCGCACCGCCGAAGTCGCGGCTTGCTCGCTTAGTTGCTCGGCCTTGGCGAGATGCCCCTGATACGCTTCGGCGTCCGATGCCAAGCCCAGCCCTTCGTTCTCGTAATCGGGCTTCCCCGCAAACCACTGCCGTTCGCGCGCGATCGCCGTACTGTCCCCTTCAAAAGAGGCAATCACGTAACCAAGCGTGTGAAGGGTATCATCATCCAGATTTCGCGCGTGCGCCGCGTCAATAATCTTGCGCGCCTGGTCGAAGCGTTGCAGGGCAACGAGGTAGACGGCGAGATTCTCGTAGCAAGTGACTACATCCGGTGCCAGGCCGACGCATTGCTTCATAACCTTTGCCGCCTTTTCATACTGCCCTTGTTGGCCATTCACGAGACCTAAATTGTTGTATGCGGCGTATATCTTCGGGTAGCTCTCGATTTGATCCTGATATGTTTGTGCCGCCTTAGCCAGTTCTCCTGTCACGTTCCGATAGTAGTTTCCCGTTATTGCCAGCTTTTCAGGCTCGCTGGCATGGTCGCGCAACTGGAATGCCTTGGTGTAGTACTCGTTCGCTCGGGCGAGTTGAGTGAGATTCGTGTAGATGTTGCCCGCTGCTCGGTAGCCCGTGGCAAAATTCGGATCGATCTCGATCGCGCGTTGATAGTAAGGCAATGCTTCGGCATCACCTTTTTCATGCTCCGCTTTTCTGCCTCGGCTGTACGCCTCCAGCGCTTCGAGCGAAGAGGTAGTCGCCTGTTCCAGAGGCACGTCGAACTTCTGCACCGTAGACAGCGACTCGCCCAGCTCAGTACGCAGCTTGGATGCCGCCCGGCCCAGCGCGTCTACCACCTTGTCCTTGGACGTCGCCGTTACCTGCTCCTCGGCCAGCTCGCCTCCGGTCTGGCAATCGACTGCCTTCAATTCCAGCACATATTTGGTACCCAAACTCCCGATGGCCCCGGCAATGTAAACCTTGCTGCCCGCTCGCTCGCACAAATCGCGGGCCGCTTCCGGGGTAAGTTTGGTTCCCGCCGGTTGATTCATCAACTTTAAAGTCTTCGCGACTTCGTCCTCGGATAGCACCTTCAAGAACGGCGATTGCCGCAAGGAAATGTTGAGCGCCGTCTTCAGCGTGTCGTCGAATATTGCATATCCCGTGCTATTGGCAAAATCAGCGAGGACTATCGGCTCCTCTTCGGTCAGAGTCTCGTGGCGATGTGACCAATAGTAGAGGCCAGCGGCCCCGATCAAGGCCACAAGGAGGACGGCAATTAAGGTACCCCGGCTTTTCGCAAACCGGGCCGCTAAAATTTTCCTTAAGGACAGGTCATCCGGGCTAGGCATCGGCTTGAGTCCGCTTTCGCGGTCCCGCTTCAGCCGTTGTAGATCGGATCGCATGTCGGCCGCGCTTTGGTAGCGCAAATTGCGGTCTTTCTCCAACGCTTTGTTGATGATCCGTTCGAGATCGGGCGTCACGCGGGGATTTAGCCGCCCCAAAGAAACCGGCGCTCGGTTCAGGATCGCTTCGAGAACGATGGCAACATGATCTCCGCGGAAGGGTAACTGCCCTGTAGCCATCTCATAGAGAACGATTCCAAACGAAAACAAGTCGCTGCGGGCATCGAGCTCCTGTCCCCGTGCCTGCTCGGGCGACATATAGGCCACCGTACCGAAGGTAGAACCGGGGAGCGTCAAGTGCGGGTCGTCTGTAGTGCCGCGTCGATTGTTATGTGCTGCAACTGGCCCTCGGGAGCTCATGCTCCGCGCGACTTTCGCCAGCCCAAAATCCAAAACCTTAGCGTGCCCGCGCGTCGTAACAAAAATATTGGCCGGTTTGATGTCACGGTGAACGATGCCCTTGGCGTGAGCGGCGTCCAACGCGTCGGCAATTTCGGTGGCTAAAGCCAGCAGAACATCGTGCTCCATCGCTCCGGTACCAATCCGGTGTTTGAGCGTCACTCCGTCCAGAAACTCCATGGCGATGAACGATTTGCCGGGCTGCTGGTCGATTTCATAAATGGTGCAGATATTCGGGTGGTTGAGCGCGGAAGCGGTCTGTGCTTCACGTTGGAAACGCGCCAACGCCTGGTCATCCTCAGCAATCTCGTCAGGCAGGAACTTCAAAGCCACCGAGCGACGCAATTTCACGTCCTCAGCTCGGTAGACCACGCCCATGCCGCCTCCGCCCACCTTCTCCAAGATCCGATAATGGGAAAGTGTGCTACCGATTAGGTTCGTTTCAATCCGATCGATTGCCCCCTCCTTAGCTACCAGTTCTCCAATAACCTTGAGGGCAGGTGCTTCAATAAAATGCTCGGCAGGTTTTTCGTAGGCAAGAAGCGACTCTACCTCGCGCCGCAGGACTTCGTTGTCCCCGCAAGACTGTGCCAGGAATTCGGCTCGGTGGGCCTCGTCCAGCTCCGAGGCTCGGTGATACAAATCCTCGACTTGCCGCCAAAGGTCAGGCTCCACATCAATGCTCCGAACTCATCTCCCGTAGAAGCCAAACCTTGGCCAATCTCCAATCGCGCTGAACCGTTTCGGCGGAAACTTTTAATACCTCGGCTGTTTCTTCTATGCTCAATCCGCCAAAGTACCTGAGTTCTACCACCTTACCCTTTCTCTCATCGACGGTGGCTAGCGCTTGCAACGCATCATCCAACGCAACCAGATTATCATCCGGTTCACTGCACACCGACGGCGCCTCGTCGAGCGAAATGTGATGCGCGCCGCCCCCTCGTCTCTGGTACCCGCGAGAGCGGGAAAAATCAATCAGAATGCGCCGCATTAGCTGGGCCGATACGGCAAAAAAATGAGCGCGATCCTGCCAACGTATTTGGCCGCAGTCCACCAACCGTAAATAGACTTCGTTGACCAAAGCAGTCGTTTGCAGGCTGTGGCCTGGTCGTTCACGACTCATGTACCGTCGCGCTGCCTGATGCAATTGCTCATAGGCCAAAGGGGTGAGCTTTTGCAGGGCGCTCTCATCTCCCGTAGTCCAAGCCTTGAGGAGCTGGGTGAATTCATGGGTTGAAGGTGGCGCCATCCGAGGTTCTCCAGTCTCTACATCACACACTGCACAGAGACGAAGCCACATGCAAGAGGCCGACTGGCAACGACGCAGGAATCTCTTGGAGGGGCTGGACCGGTTTTACTTAACTCATTTATCGATTCGATTACGGTTTTGAGCCTCATTTCACGCCTTCTCAATACGAGGGCGACTGAGAACAGCCCTCGCCTGTGCAACCCCGAACCAAGCCGCGAGCGGCGAAGAGGACATATGAGTAACCTTCAATTTCCTGACAAGACCCCGGCTTCCAACATTACCCCCCAGCGGAACCCGCTGAACATCATGCCTAGAATTGCGGCCTTGGGCATTCTATTGCTGATGGGCGCGTCCCCCGTTTGGAGCAAGACAACCCCCTGGACGATCGATAAAATCGTCGATAACACGACAAAATGCCCCGGCACCACCAATGGACACTTCAATCCCCTGAGTTATCCGGCCATTAGCGGTGAATGGGTGGTCTTCGTTGACGGGGGCGACGACGGCTGCGCTGCCAACAACGGCGAATCCATCTGGTCGTATAACCTCAACACTAAAGCGCTTACGAAGATCGTTGATACCGGCACAACGGTTCCCATGCCAAAGGGCGCCGGTAACTTTACCTCGTTCATACCTATCAGCACGGTAAATATTCAGGTCAACGACGGCACAGTGCTTTTCTACGGGTTGGACAACGACAAGAATTCCGAGACGAACTGCGCCGGAGGCCTTTACACGGTTCCGGTGAACGGCGGCAAGATCCACAGGGTGGTGGATTACACGATGACTCTGCCCGGCCAGGGCGGATACTACTGCCACCTGAACCCCACGGCCGGCGGCATGTCCCTCAATGCGGGCAAAGTGGTGTTTTCTGCGCAAGCCAACCCTGGCGCCAACGATGGGGTCTGGTCGGCCCCGGCGAACGTCGACACCACTGAGGCCGACATTCAACTCATTGCCGATGCCAGCACGGTCTATGTCTCGCCCTTCCCCGCCGGCTGCAATCCGAAAGTCAATTGCGGCACGCTCTATGAGTGGGGTGACGCCTTCACGGGCGGTTCCGCCGTGGCGTTTACACCACCGGCAATGGGAGGGGGCATATCCGGACTGTTCCTCAACTCGATCGACGATCCTCTTTTATTGTCGAATGATCGCTTGCCCGGCGACAGTAATCACGACACGAAACATCCCGACGAAGCTTCGGAATATGCGCAGCCGATAGTGGATGGGGACAACATCTTCTTCATCGCGTCGGATCCTTACTATTTGGGGACTTGCGGCAACGGTGGCAGCGGCCAGGGTACGTTTATCGGCATATTTGAGACAACCTCTGCCGGCGGCGCGGCAACCAGCATCATGAATACCTGCGACCCACAACCAAACGGCGATCTGCTCAATGGAGCCAATTCGTTTGACTACATGGTAGCCAATGAGGGAACCGCCGTTTTTCAGGTGGATGATGACAAAACCGGGGCATACGTACTGGATGCCTCCACGAAGGGCGTAGTCTCTCAATTGATCGCTCCAGGAGATTCCTTGCCCAGCGGCGCCTCCTGCGATGGTGCTTATCATGCGGTGGGATGCGCCACCGCCATATCGCCCCCGGGAACTGGCGGCATGAGCGGAGGCCGCGTGGTATTTGCCGCCGAGGGCGGGCCATATTGGTACGACGTGGGGATTTACCTCGCGTCTGCTGACAAGTAGGAGCATGAGGCTATTGACATCTCTGCAGTCTTTCTTCTAGCTGGCTGGGGGTTGTCGGAGTACTGAAGTTACCGCTCGACTTCAGTGCTCCGGCATCCGCCCAGCTACAGATGGGACCGATGCCTGCGGCGGACCTCATCCCCCGACGTGGTCAATTGGTCCGGCTCAAACCCCACCGCCCGACGCTGAACACATCGCGACTATCTGATCATCGACAAGCAGCGCCTCGAGCGCCGCGTGCATCGATTCATTCAGCGAGTCGTCTCTCGGCAGTTTAGCTCCGCCGGGTTCGGGGAGTGGTCGGCCAATCTCCGCCTGGCACCTTGGGGATGGAGGCGTGCAGTTGCGCGCGCTATTGGGCACGGCGCTTCAGTGGGTATAGTCACAGGGTTCACTGATTGCCGGCGAGTTTGTCGATCCGTTTCGAAAGGGCCGCAGCATAAAAACCGATCGCAATGTTGCGCACGCGATTCTTACTGCTGTGCGCCGCCGACATGCGTTTTGTGGGTGTCAAATCGGTCGAGCAGCAATCCATGCTGGCCTGGCACCAGATGCCAGCAGGATTAATCTACGACTAAGTCGCGCTGATGAATCGCATGGGCGGGCTACTGGCCAAGTTCGGGGTATGGCTGCGTCGCTTCCCGAGCGCGCTGCGGCAGGCATTGACGCAACTGCGGGCCTGGTATGGCCTCTGTGCGCGCCGTCAGTGTGGCAACCGATGATTGTCGCCTGTGGTGGAACTGGGCAATGAGAACCTGATTTCGGAGATTGCCGCTGCCTCTGGGATATCCTTCAACTTCGCGACCGGAGCTGATGGCAACTTCGCGCTTGCTGATAATGTTTTTCTCCCCACAGTCAATGCTCCGGCGGACTCTCCTTGGTCCACGGCCGTGGGTGGCGTCACCCTCGCAATTAATTCCAACAACTCGATTGCCTGGCAGGCGGGTTGGGGGAACAATGTAAATGTGGTGGCTTCGGAGGGGATCGTAGCCGATCCACCGGTTGGCGAATGCTTCGGGGGCTCGGGGGGCGGGCCGAGCAACTGCGTCACTAAGCACACCGAATTCGAGCGACCGATCTGTACCGGCGGGTTTCCCAAGCCGTCGTATCAGAAAGGATTTGTGCCGGGTAAATATCGCCAACTTCCCGACATTTCCCGGCTGGCGGATCCCTTCACGGGCGCCGTGATCCTGATCAGCATTCCCGGTCAGTTGCCGGTACAGGTATATCAGGTGGTTGGCGGAACGAGCCTGGCCACTCCGATGTTCTCTGCATTATGGGCCATCGCCAATCAGGAAGCGCTGGCTGGAGGCGGAGCGGAACTCGGTCAGACGGCGCCGTACCTCTACACTCTTCCGGCGGGAACCGTCTTTGATATCGTGCCCGTGACGTCGGCGACGAACGTGACCGGATCGATCCTCGACTCTAGCGGCACTAAAAAATACTCTGCCGCGAAGTTGGCTGGAGCGTGCCCAAAGGAAACCGAGTTCGTCAGCGCTCTATGGGACATCTTCACCGACGAAGAAACGGCCGCGGTCGTATCATTCGGCACCGATTTCGGGGCTGGAAAAGGCGGAGGGCTGGGATAACGTGACTGGCGTAGGAACGCCGAACGCGCAGGCCTTCGCCGATTTCTTCCATGCGCAATAACCGCTCACACGTGATTCAATGGCACTGCCATCATTGTCAGGTGGCATTCGCTGGTTAACGACGTGGCTCATCCCGAATGCCCCTGGTGGTTGCCGCCGGCCGGCGCCGGCGGCGATCCCGCAGCCCTAGTCGCCCGTCCCGGAAAGGCTCGAGATTTGCGGACTGTTGCCGGCATTGTCGCTTACCTTCAGCTCACCTGTGATCTTACCGCTTGATTTCGGCGTGAATGTGACGCTGATCGTGCAGGTACTCTTGGACGCAAGGCTGGCCGTGCAAGTGTTCGATGAAACCGCAAAGTCCCCGGCGGTCGAGATGGTAATGCTCGTCAATTCAACAGCCTGGTGATTCGTCAAGGTAAAAGTTTTCGCCGCACTGGTGGTGCCGATCGCCTGTTTCCCGTAGACGGCGTTGGCTGGAGTCAACATGGTGGGTTCTTCACCGGTACCGGATAACGCAACCGTCTGCGGACTGCCGGCGGCATTGTCGGTGAGGCTGAGGGTTCCCGTGGCTTCGCCGGTTTCCGTTGGATTGAAGGTGACTCTGACCTTGCAGCTCTTGGCGGCGGCCAGCTTGGCTCCGCAGGTGGTCGATGAGACGGCGAAGGGAGTGCTGGCGGCGATGCCGGTGATCTCGAGCGTCGCGGTGCCGCTGTTGGTGACGGTAACCGTCTTGACCTCGCTGTCGGCGCCAATGACGACAGTCGGGAAGCTCACGGAGGTGGGCGAGAATGTAACCGCCAGCGCAGATGACGATCCTAAGGAGAGGCTGAAGATGACGCCATCATTGTAACTTCCGCCACCCGAAGTGCCGTACAGCAGTCCATTGCCGGCCTGAACCAGGTTACCGATCCCACCGTCTCCTTCGACGCAGCCGTAGGCGCAAAAAGTAAAGACCGTAGAAAGGCCGCCGGACGGGGTCATCTGGTAAAGGATGGTGTTGTTGCTGGCGCCCCCGCCGGCCATGCCGTAGAAATTGCCGTTGGTGGCTTGGGTGACGGGTGTGAATTCGCCCATCTGGCCGTTGGCGTTGTCGAATTGGACAAGACTTGTAAAAGTTCCACCTTGAGTTATCTTGAAAATCGTGCCGCAGTAATTGCCGGCGAAGCAATCGGCTAGGCCGCCTGACTGGGTTGTGCCATATAGATTGCCGTCGTTGCCTAAGATCAGAGCGGCATTCGGCTCGGAACCATCGGCTTGGTTGAAGCTGTGCAAAATCGTGGGCGTGCCACCGGAAGTTGGAATCGAAAAGACCTCCCCGTAGCCGATGGCGCCGCCTTCCCCGGTGATGCCATAGAGATCGCCATTGGAGCCTTGGATCAGACCACCGTACGGGTGTTCGCCATCGGGACAAGGCCCTTGCTCGGGACAAAAAGAGTAAAGACTCGTGAAGGTTCCCGCGGACGTGATCTTGAAAATTGTACCCTGGCCATACTTGCCGCCGCTCGAGGTGACGCCGTAGAAATTGCCATCGGTGGCTTCGACCAGGTTCCCAAAAGGCAGTCCGGAGCCGTCTGGACATCCGGAGTCGACGCAGAAGTTGTGCAGAGTGGTGAGCTTGCCGGCGGGCGTGACTTTGAAAATGATGCCGCAGCCGGAACCGCAGCCGGCGGTGCCTGTCCCGCCGAACAGGGTTGTTCCGTAGAAATTGCCGTCGGATCCCTGGATAACTCCCGTGGGAGTCGACCCATCGGCACAACTGGCGAGCTGACAAAAGCTGTAAATGGTCGTCAGGGCTCCGCTCGAGACGGTGAACTTGTAGATAACGCCTTGACCGCCTCCGTCGCCCATCGGGACATAGGATCCGCCGGCAGTCAAGACTCCGTATAGATTGCCATCCGATCCGAGAACGGGACCGCCGTAGGGGATGGCTCCGTTGTTCCCGTCAAGCGTGGCAACTACAGAATATGTCTGCGCATTGGCGGCCACGGCTGAGGCGATGAAAT
>JBEKYO010000153.1:0-10386 GCA_049510875.1 Steroidobacteraceae bacterium | reverse complement strand
CCTTGGTGTCCTGGCGATTCTGACTCATCATGATGACTGGTGCCTGGATTGCCGCGAGCATCGACAGAAAGAGGTTCAGCAGAATGAAGGGATACGGGTCCCATGCGCTGCCGCGTAGCCCGATATTGATCGTTGCATAGATCACCATCACGACGCCGAAGGCGATGATGAACGTCCACGAGCCTCCGAAGCGGGCGACATGATCCGCGATGTGCTCGCCAAACGTGGCCTCTTTTTCGATGAGCTCGTTCGGATTGCGGGTCGCACGCATCCGCACGAGTTCCTGAGCGGCGTGAAACTGCCTGCCCAGCGTCGTCAGTAGGTCCATTCCCGCGTTGGGCTTGCGCTGAAGGAGGACGGCGATGTCGTCGCGCGACACTTCGAGACACGAGGTGTCCTCGAGCGCTATGGCGGTGGTGTAGTGAGGACTTCGCTCGAGCATCGAAGCGAACCCGAAGAACTCGCCGCGTGCCGGCTCGTCGACGATAACTTCCTGCTGGTCCTCGTCTACCGTCGTGACGCGGACTTTCCCCGAGATCATCACGTACGCCTGGCCGCCGGCGTCCCCCGACTTATAAATGCGTTCACGAGCCGCGAAATGCTTGACTTCGACCTGAGCGGCCAGGACCGCGGTCTCCTCATCGTCGAGCAACGCGAAAAGTGGAACGCTTCTTAATACTTCGGGGGCACAGGTCATAAGGTACTCCTACGCGTACACAGCATGTTTGGGTGGACGCCTCTCTCATGGCGTAAGTATTCAACAGGGCTACCGGCGCTCCGGAACTCTACTTTCCCGATATTAAGTTAATTAGTTCATTGCGAATCACGAGGCGGCGCGTCCGTGGCGACGCGACCGCCGCGAGCCGGGTCTCACCAGGCCAGCAATGGACCTAAGCCACGCCGTCGGCGGCCCGTTCGATAGCCGCGATATCGATGCGCTTCATCTGCATCATCGACTCGAAGGCGCGCTTGGCGCGGCCCGGGTTGGCGTCGCCGAGCAGGGCCAGAAGCTTGCGCGGCACGATCTGCCAGGACAGGCCGTAGCGATCCTTAACCCAGCCGCATTGCTCGGCTTCTGGAACCGCCGAGAGCGCATTGGTCAGACGCTCGATATCGGCCTGCGTGTCGGCCGGAATTTGAAACGAGACAGCCTCGTTGAACTTGAAATGCGGGCCGCCATTGAGTCCGACGAAAGGTCGCCCCATCAGGGTGAATTCGACGGTCAGCACATCGCCGGCCCTGCCCGACGGATAGTTGCCCGGCGCGCGACACACGTTATCGATGCGACTGTCGGGGAGTAGCGAGGTGTAGAACGTCGCCGCCTCCTCGGCGTTGCCATCGAACCAGAGGCACGGCGTGATCGCTGGCATGGAAGTCTCCTTATGGTGGTGCGGACCCGAATCGACGGAGCATGCGCTTGCGCGCCAATTGACCGAATCTTAGATTGAGGTGTCCACTCCCTCCAGGCCGTTGATTCACCGGTTCACGGCGCCCACTGCCACTGCCGCTGAGACGCTCGAGAGTACGCACACGACCAGCCAGTCCAAGAGCAGCCCAACCACGAAGTGGCGGTGCCAATTCACGAACAGCGCGACCTCGAGTACGACAGGCAGTATCGTTACCGCCCAGAGAATTGAACCAAAACCAGCGCCGCGCGAGATCGGCTCCAGGCCGAAGACAGGTGATGCGGCCACAACGGTGGCATATAGGAATCCAAGGGCGATACTCGCTGAAATCCGCACTGCCGCGGCGTACAGGTAATGCGTCCAAGACTCCGTGGCACGCCAAGTATTGGGTGTCATGGCTTGGTAGCGGTGGAACAGACGTCCCGTGATCACGTAGCCCGTTACGTTTGCGACGACACCGGCGATCGCGCCGGCCGCGAGAAGTTTCAGAATCGGCACGGCTGGCTCCCGGTGTCCATCATGTTCGATTGGACTAGTACAGCTTGCTTCGATGGACATTCTAGCAACGAATGCGCCGTCAACCAATGACCGCACTGGGGAAGGAAATCCAGCACAGTGAAGCCCGTATGGGGCCGAAAAGTCCAATTCGCGAGCCAACATCCGGGAAGCATCGGCATTCGGCAAATCTTGACGCGCTCCAGGCCGTCATGAACGTCGGGCATGAAGCACTGCCGAGATAACTTTGGCCGACGGCGAGTCAGCCTGGGCGCCAGCCCCTGGATCGCACGCGAATCATCCAGAAGGCGAGCAGACCCAGGGGCAGAAACTGCGGCAAGAAAAAAGCCGTGGGCACGTGATACGGGCCCGGCAGCAAGCGCGCGAATCCGTTCGTGAAGCCCGAGCCCGCCGCCAGAGTGAGACCTAGACACATGCGCCAAAGATGCCGAGAAATACGCGGCACACCGGAGAGGGCGCCGGACAGAACGACTCGTGCATCGCCGATGACCGCAACGGTCAGGATCGCTGTGAAACTATAGATGGCAATGAGCACTGGGCCTTTGAACGGGACGGCGCTTTTGAGCAGTGGAGGCAAACCCATCGCCAGCTGAAAGGACAAAATGGCAAACGGGGCGCAAAGACAAAGCGAAATGGCCAGGGCGAACTTTTCGAAGGGGCCGCTCGTACCCGCTTTTCGGCGGACGGCCATCCAGGCTGTGGAAACCAGGTAAATCGCGAAAGCGCCGATGAACACGTTCGTGAGCTGGTCGGGTTCCGCTACGGCCAGGTAGATTGCAAGTGCGCCCATAACGAGCATGGAGACAACGAAGATGGTTCCGGCCTTGCGGTGCAGGGTCCCGCCTTTGTGGGCGAACGCAGCCACGGTTCCCGATGCAAGGCCGATCGCCCCTCCACCGATATGAAGGATGAAGACGACCATCGTAATTCCGTGAAGAAGCGCACCAAACACAGATTGATTCGTCACAGCTAGTCTTTGGCTTCGTCCTGGACAGCTCCGTTCTGTCCATTCGTCCTGCGATGCCGCGGCGGCACAGTGGCCGGGTTCCCGGAGGGGGGATTGAAGTAGGCGTCGTTGAACGCGATGTCGCTCTGGAATGCCCGCATGCTGTCGCGATACCGCTTGGCGGCAATTCCGCTGCGGATCTCGGCCTTGATGGCCTCGAAGGCCAACGTCTCCTTGCTAATCATTTTGTAGATGAAGTGGGCGCCGCCGGGATCTGAGAATACTCCGGAAATCTCTCCGGGCTTCAGATCGAGGACCGTCTCGTGGCTCGGGGGCAGCGTGGCGCGGCGCACATTCTCCAATCTCGTGTTCGTCTCCGCCTGCGGGGTCCCCGCTTGCGCAAAGGCATCCATTTGCAGCTTGTCGGGATCCTCGCCTCTGAGGGCGCGCTCGCGCAAATCCGCGCAGACCTTCGTCATGGCGTCGGCGTCCGACTGCCTTGCATGGGGAACGTAGATTCGTGCGACCGTCGCCTGTTCGAAGGACGATTGGTTCTCCCTATAATAGTTCGCGAGCTCGGCCTCCGTAATACGGTCGGCATCCGCGTGCAGAGCGCGGCTCAGATCCTGCGACAGGAGCTGCATACGGGCGTACTCCATCTCCCGCGCGAACGCCGGGGTTTTGTCGAGACCTCGCCGTTCCGCTACCGCGGCCATTTTCACATTGCGCGCATAGGCATTTGCAACGCTTAGCCGGAGCGACGGCGACATGTCCGGCTGCAGGGCCTCGACGAGCTGTTCAAATTGTGCCCTGGTGATGACTGTCCTGCAGACTCCATCGGGATCGGTTGAATCGCGGCAATTACCGTCGAGCGTAATCACAGCATCGTCCGGGCGCACGGTAACTGCGGAGGCTCCGGCGGCCGCGGGAGGGGAGGCCGCGTGCGCGTCCTGCGCGCAGGCGAGAGCGGCGACCAGGAGGCAGGCAGGACAGCAAAAACGCATGCGTAATGCGTCCGCGCGCCGCCGTTGCCTGTCCTTATTGTTCGAATGCCCCAATGTTGATCTGCCCATTCGCATTGACCCGCGGATTGCCGTTGAAGTCCACCGCGCCGAAATCCGCCGTGCCAAGAGCGGCATTACCCGTATTCTCGGCGGGCGATTCAACCGGAATGTCGAAATCCGGGGTCGGTGAGCATGTGGTGATCGGCGTCGGTGGACCGCTCTCCACCGTCGATGTGCAGGTGGTCCGCGTGATGTAGTGAGGGTTCGCGAACACGGAATGCTCATCCTGACCGGTCGCCGTCTGGTAGGCGTCGAAGGACGCGTAGGTTTTGCCGTTCAACTTGAACGTCTTCTTCGCGCTATCGGTGAAATAATCATTATAGTCCGCGGTGACCCCGCTGCCCGGCACGAACCCGTTGATGAACAGGCCTTGGGGGCCCGCAAAGACGACGTTGTTCTCGAACACTATGCCCGTGGCGCGGTACTGAATCTGGAATTCGCCGCTGCCGGTTCTACGAGTGTCGTTATCGTACAGACTGTTGTTCACGATGGTGATGCCGGTGCTCCCACCCGTCCCCTTCTTGGCATATCCGCCCACCGATATACCGGCAGAGTTTGCCGCGTACGCCAGGTTGTTGCGGATGATGACATCGCTTCCGACCTCGCCCGCAGTCTCGCTGGTCGCCTCGATATTCAAATCGTTGCCGTAAAGCGTGTTGCGCTCGAAGATAACCTGTGTGCAGCCGTCGCAATAGAGGCCATCCTGATCATATTGCCTTCCTTCCCCCGGATTGTCTTTGGCGCTGTTGTTGTAGATGAGGTTGCCGTAGACGTCGCCATTTCTTGCCTGGTCGAAACCCGTTGGGCCGACTTTCTCGAAACCAATCGCGTCCATGCCGATGTTGTCGTTGTCATAGATCGTGTTGTTGGAGACCACGAAGTTTTGAACATTTCCGTTGAAGGTGGTCGTTTCGCTTTCCCCGGTCAGACACCCGGTGACTGTGTTGCCGCTGACGGTGACGCTCAGCGGGGTGGCGGAAATGCCGAAAACACCGATCCCGTAGGCATTGCCATTCTTCCCGGCGCTGGTTTGGATGTTCTGAACCGTGTTGTTGATGAGGTTGATGCCGGTTCCACCACCCATGATGAGAACTCCGACGGGCACTTTATTCGCGCTGGCGGTCTTGTAATTTTGGACCGTGAATCCTGTGATGGTCAGATAGTTGACGCCTTGCGCCGCGCCGATCATGAACAAACCCTGCGTGTTGCAGCACAGAAAACTGTTGCTGGATGCAAAATTAGGCAAGGTGCAGCAATCCACGCCCGTGCCATCGACGATCGCGACGCCCTGCCCATCAAAGATGATGGGAGAGGAGGCCGTGCCGGAATTCGCGAACTGGTCGCTCTCGCTATAGGTTCCCGCCTCCACATAAACCGTGCTCCCGGCGTGGGCCTCCAGAGCCGCATGCCCGATGGTGAGCCAGGGCGCACGCTTGCTTCCGTTATTGGAGTCACTGCCTGTTTTAGCGACGTAATACACCTGTGCTTGGACGCATTGGCAAAACACGAGGCAGCCGGACACGACGAGCAAGAGCACACGACGGAGCGCCGGCTGAAAAATGCGCGGTGTCGCGCCAAATTGGCGGGTATTCATTGGAAGAGGTCCTCTGATGCGATTCCGGCGAAACTTTCTTTTCGTGGTGAACTGAATCCATCGCCCGGGATTATACCTTTACCGCGGCCGCCACTGGCCACGGTTTTGGCGCAGCCGTTGGTCGGGATGCGGGGCGTAGATTCGGTCCAAAACGAAAGAACCATCTGCGTGCGAGAGGGTACTCATTGTGCGGGCGGAGCAAACAGTCCTCCGCCGGCGAACGGACGTCACCGGTTCCAAACGCAGGAGGGGATGCATGAAAATTCACATTCTTCTGGGAGCAGCGCTGATATTTGCGCTCGCCGTCGAGGCGCAGGCCCAAAATTACACGGTAACTAGTATTGTGACCAACTCCAAGGACAAGCGTCTGGCGAATCCCTGGGGCCTGTCGCATCTTCCGAAGAACCATGATGCCTTTAATCAATGGTGGGTGGCCGACAACGTCAGCGGCTTCTCCACGCTGTATACGGCCGGCGGTGAGAAGGTCGGATTGGCGATTCGCATTCCGTCGGCGAGCAGCGGCCCGGGCAGCCCTACGGGAATTGCCAATAATCCCTCGGCGGAGGAGTTTGTCTTTGCAACCTTGGATGGAACCATATCCGCGTGGAATGCCTACTCCACGCCCGTCAAGCCGGGCAACGGTTGCTATCAATGCCATGTGAGCGAAGCCACCATCGTCGTGAACAACTGGGCGACCGGCGCGTCCTATCAAGGGCTGACGAGCGCCACAAGAGGCAAGGCCGGCACTCTGAATTACTATGCCGCGAACGCCAGCGGCGCAGTGGAGGCCTATGACGCCACGACATTCGCCCGGGTTGAATTGCCGGCGGACGCGTTCATGGACTCCATGATTCCAACGACCTACACGCCGGCGGGGATTCAGGCCATCGGATCGAGGATCTTCGTCACCTACAACGCAAGTGCCGGCGGGGGCACGGGTTATGTAGACGCCTTCGACGCCAATGGCAAACTCTTGCTTCAGCTTCAGGACGGCTGGTTCAATCAGCCGTGGGGTGTGGCCGCTTCGCCCGCGAATTTCGGCAACTTCAGCGACATGATCTTGGTGGGTAACACTGGCAGCGGGTGGATCGGCGCCTACAACAAGACAACCGGAGAGTTCGCAGGTTTCCTGCAGAGCGGGGGCTATGATCTTACGATCGCCGGCCTCTGGGCGATCGAGTTTGGCGACGGCGCCGGGCAATCCGGGCCGACCAACACGCTGTATTTCAACGCCGGAGGCGCGGCGCAGACCACCGGGGAGTTCGGTGCGATAACGGCGCAGTGACCGGTTCCTGGGCGAGTCACCCTGCGGCCGCCTGCAGGGTGACTCGGCATCGACGCCGCTGACTCTCGGCATCTCGCTGCCGCGAGTCCCGGCCGTAGCTATGACTTCGTACGCAACCGCGCCAGCGAGTCTTTCGCTGTGCTCACTCTCCGAGGCCTGGGATCGGGACCGGAACATGTCCTTGCTGCGATTAGTCGCTCACAATCGTCCAGCTGGCGGCATTCGCAGTGAAAACTCGCAGCAAGGATGGATCGCATCTGGCCGAGGCGTGTGGTCAGCTCATCCAGCTCCGCGATTTTACGTTCGGCCATTGCGCGCCATCGCAGCGCAGGTCGAGTGCCAATGGGGAAGCCGTCCAAGAATGTGCGCGTCTCGCTGATCGAAAAGCCAGCATCGCGCGCGAGAAGAATGATCCGTACCCGACCGAGTACGCGGTGATCGTATTGTCGGCGATTAGACGCGCGTGCCGGCGGTGGAAGCAGTCCGGCCTTCTCGTAATAGCGTAACGCAGAGGTTGCGACGCCCGCTTGGCGCGCCAGCTCGCCGATCATGAGGCCTGTCATCGTAACCTCCTCGACTCGGGTCCGACTTCAAGAATTCCTTGACTTGAAGCGCACTTTAACTTGTAGGCTACAGGAAAGGTAGCGCGAGGTGCTACCCAGTCACAATAGGAGCAGGGCATGGATATCGCGTCCGGCTGGCATTTGATCGCTCTTCTGAGTTTTTTTGTGTGCAGCGTAGGACGGGCGGCCTCCGTGCCGCTCACGCCGGTTATCGTCGAGGCGGCCATCTCGGATCCGCGCCGGCCCGGCGATCAAGTCAAGCTCGACTTGACCCGCAAGCCCGCGCTGTCAGTCCTGTTTTCCGAAGCGAAGGCCGGTGATCGTATTGCGGACGTGATGTCCGGCAATGGCTATTTCACGCGAATCCTGAGCGACGTTGTGGGTCCGAGCGGCCATGTTTATGCGTACCTTCCAACCGAACAGATCGCCCATTGTTCACCTCGAGAAATCGCCGGCACGCGAGCAATTGCCCGCGACTCGAGCTATAAAAACGTAACTTTGCTCACTGGTTCACTTGACGACTTTCGCTTGCCCGAGAGGCTTGATTTGATATGGATGTCGCAAAGCTATCACGACCTACACGACTCCTTTCTTGGGCCCGCGAATGTTGCAGTCCTCAACAAGACAGTCTTTGACGCGTTGAAGCCCGGCGGAATTTTTCTGGTCATCGACCATGTCGCCGAAGCCGGCTCCGGGCTACGGGATACGGAAACTCTGCATCGAATCGATCCGATCCGCATGAAGATCGAGATCGAGGCGGCTGGGTTCGTGCTCGAATCGCAAAGTGACGCGCTTCGCAATGCCGGCGATGACCACAAGCGGGCCATTTTCGATCGGAGCATTCGCGGCAAGACGGATCAAGTGCTGTTTCGATTCCGTAAGCCGCAATAGGGCGCCGAGACGATGGCGCTGGAAGCGCGCCCACCTGTGCCGGATCGACCCGCTACGGCGCGCTACGGGCCTCGAGATATCTCAATATTTGCCGGGCATGCGGGCTTCCCCTTCGCCCATCCGTTCGACCCACTGGGCGCGCCAAGCGCCGGCCTCGAACGGATCCGCAAAGTACTGTGTTTCCCGTGCGACCTTGGCGCCGCTGAATTCCATGATGCTCACGGTGTAGGAAGGCTTCCCGTCGTACGTCAGAATATACTCGGTGATCCAAAGATCACCGCTGCCAATGATGCGCCGCACAGCGAAGCGCTTTTTGCTCGGCTGATTGGTGCGCGTGATCTGTATGTTGCGCCGACCGCGGATTCTCTCGCCTGACTGGGGGTATTCCAGCACTGCATCCTCGAGATAGATGTCGTGCTCCGTTTCAAAATCGTCGGCATCGGATGCAGTCCAATGCCGATCCAGTGCCGCACGTATCTCTTGATCTCTCATGGGCCCCTCCAGCGTCACCGTGCCGATGCTACTCCACACCCAACAGGCTGGCGATTTAGCGCTCCCTTTCCGCTACATCGTTGTAGGAGTGCCGGGCCCATCCCAGATAGTGCGTGTTATTGCCGTTCGCTTCATCCAGACTCTCGAGCATCCTGGGTAACATCTCATCGTAATCGGGGGTCCGCAGACCGATTACCATCTGCGCCAGCCCGGGATCGTGCAGACCGTCATAGGCCATGTCCAGAAACCGCCGGCTTGCCGCTCGTAGAGTGGCGGCCTCCTCGTCGAAGCTTCTGCCTTTGGCATCGTTGAGCTCGTACAACATCAGTGTCAGTCGAGGCAATGACTGCAGCAGCTGACGGCGTTCAACGGCGCTGCCCTTCAGAAGCTTGTTCTGGATATCGGCATTTACGGTGAGGCCCGCAGGCTCGGCGAGCGCCCGTACGTCGCGATAGGCGGCGGCGAGCCCCGGCAGGAAGCCCAGATTGCCTGCGCCCTTGTTCTCGGCGCGCTGCTGCGGCTCGATGTCGAGGTGAATCCCGTCAATGCGACTGCGAGGGTGCTGCTGGTTGAACTTCGTTATGGCACGCACGTGATCCAGCAGCCTGTCGCGGTGTTTCCCGGCCTGGTCGGCGTCGGTGCTCGACAGCAGCGCTTCCACGCGTACATTCGAGCGGTGCAGCAGTTCGATGGCAGTCGCGAGCGCGGCAACGTTTTCGAGTTCGCCATGACTGAGCGCCGAAATATACACCTCGTTGATTCTCTCGGCACGACAGAAGTCGCGTAGCCTCTCGGCGCCCTTGGGCGCCGTGAGAATCGCTGGACCCTTCCACACCCAAAGACCGTGGATCGGCAGCAGCTCTCCTGCGAGCCCTGGCAGAGCGAGGGTTGCAAACAGTATCCCAGCAGTCAGACTAAGGCGATTCGTCACGCAGTCGGTGCTCCTTTGCATTCCGGTGGATGTTGGCTCTGCCCGGTCGGGTTTGCACGTCTCGACGCATGATCAAGTCGCGTTGGGGATCTTCGCCGACTTTGAAAAGGTGTTCCCCGACGACTTCGAACCGCCATTTTCGGTAGAAGGCCAAGGCTCTTTTATTTCGCTCCCACACTCCGAGCCATGCATCGAAAGCTCAAGCGCGTCATCTTCCTCCGCTCGCCGAATCCGAATCGCCGCTTGCATCAACCCACTCCGTTATCTAGATGCTCGGTCGATTCGCATCCGAACATTGCGTTCAACTGGACCGGCACAGCGCCCTGATAGTCGCGCCCGCTGCCGTCGAAGGTCGCCGCCGCGCGCCATCCGATCCCCTATTGTGCGCCTCAATGAAGCAGTCCGGAACCCTGGGGGCGCTATCCTTTCATCAATAAGTGTGGCTGACCACATTTGTTGATAAATCTGGTGACTCTGGTGACTACCGTTATGTAGCGGTCTACGTGAGTGACCTGCCGGATCCCGCGAATTAGCCGACTCGGCAGCACATAAGTGTCAGGCTGATCCGTTACGGTGGAGGGGTAAAATTGACCCGGTGCCGCCACCCGTGAGGGGCTGCTTCGAGGCGATTCGGCGAGGTCTCCTATGTCGTTACCTATCTTCCCAATTGAAGGGAACGCTTCGTATTTCTTGATGAT
>JBEKYO010000152.1:0-10472 GCA_049510875.1 Steroidobacteraceae bacterium | reverse complement strand
GGGCCGCGTAGGCGGCCGAATCGCGGATGTTGGGAGGCGAACGGGTAGGAACATGCTGCAGTCGATTCACGATAAGTTGAAAGGGTGGCTCGCGGGGGTCGTGCTGGGCGCGGTCGGCCTGGTGTTCGTGTTTTGGGGCATCAACTGGACGATGAGCGCTCCGAACTACGCCGCCAAAGTGAACGGCAGCGAAATCTCCAGCAATGAGGTGCGTCAGTCGTACCAACAGCAGCTTGCGCAGGTCGAGCGGCAGACCAAAGGGTCGGTCGACGAGTCGGAACGCAATGAGATCAAACGCCGCGTGCTCGACGAGTACGTGAACGGCGAGGCCGTGGTTACCCGTACCGATGCCTTGGGCTACCGGGTGAGCGATGGCGATTTGCTCCGGGCAATGGCTCAGGTGCCGGCGTTTCAAGTGGACGGCAAGTTCGACCAGGCGCACGCCATCGCCGTGCTCCGGGCTCAGGGCCGCTCGATCTCCGAGATCGAAGCGCTGTTCCGCCGCGACGTGAAGCTGCGTCAGCTCGAAACGGCACTCACCATATCGAGCTTCGCCACCGCTGCTGAGCTCAAGAGGCTTAGCGCGCTGACCCGGCAACAACGTGAAGTTTCGTGGTTTACCGTGTCCGCGGCCAAATACAGCGCCGAAACGACGGCCGACGAGGCGCAGATCAAGGCGTATTACGACGCTCACAAGGCGCAGTACATGACTCCGGAGACCGTGAACCTGCGCTACGTCGAGATCAGCCTGAGCGCGCTCGAGGCGAACGTGAAAGTCGACGACGCGCAGCTCAGGGCCTATTACGACGAACAGAAGACCCGGACCCCGGAGCGCTACGCCCAGCCCGAGCAGCGCCGCGTGCGTCACATCCTGTTGCAGGTCACGGACCCGAAAGAGGATGCGGCCGTCAAGGCCAAGGCGGAAGCGGTCTTGAAGCGCGCGCAAGGCGGCGAGGATTTCTCCAAGCTTGCCAAGGAATTCTCCCAGGACACGGGATCCGCGCAGCAGGGCGGGGACCTGGGCTGGTCGGAGCGCAAGGTCTGGGTTGCCCCCTTCGCCGACGCCGCCTTCAGCATGACGGAGGGCGAAATCCGCGGTCCCGTCAAAACTCAATTCGGCTACCACGTGTTGAAGCTGGACGGCATTCAGCCCGCCACCGTCAAAACCTTCGAGCAGAGCAAAGGCGATTTGGAGAGCGAGTATCGGCGTAACGAGGCGGAGCGATTGTTCAACAATGCCCAGGATCAGTTGGCGGATGCGGCCTTGCAGAATTCCACCGATATCGATGTGGTTGCCCGGAAAGCGGGCCTGACCGTCCACGATATCCCCGACTTCAGCCGCACCGAGGGCGGAGGCGACCTGGGAAAGTCCCCCGCGGTGTTGGAGGCCGCCTTCGGTCAAGACGTGCTCGACGGACGCTTGAGCCCCATGGTGGAGGTGGAGAAGGGCCGTGGGGTGGTGCTGCGCGCAACCGATCACAAGGTGCCGCAAGAGAAGCCGCTCGAGGCGGTCCGCACCGAGGTGGTGGCCGCGTGGAAGAAGCAACGAGGGGCCGAGTTGGCCGCCGCCGCCGCCGCGGACGCCGTGAAGCGATTGAGCGCCGGGGAAGCCTGGGATGTGGTGGCCAAGAGCCTGGGGGCGGTTCCGCAGCCGCCCAAGTACGTATCGCGGACCGATGAGGCGGTGCCCGTGGAGGTCCGCCGCGATGCGTTCGAAGCGCCCAAGCCCGACGGCAAGCCGATCTACCAGCGGCTGTCCTTGAGCGACGGCGATGCCGACGTGCTGGCGCTGACCGCCGTGCGCGAGGATCCGAACGGCGATCCGAAGGAACAGGAATCGGCGCTGCGTCGGCAATTGGCGCAACAGTCGGCATCGAGCGAAGCGCAAGGCTACGCCGCTGCCGCGCGTGCCGACGCCAAGGTGATCGTCAACGCTCAGGCGCTCGATTAATTGACCGACCTGGTACACCAGTTTTCGGACTGGTATCTGTCGGTTCTCAGCCAGGGTGGTTACTGGCTCATCGCCGGCTTGATGGCGCTGGAAAGCACGGTGGTGCCGATCCCGAGCGAAGTCATCATCCCCCCGGCCGCCTACCTCGCACATGTGCAGGGGCAATTATCCGTGCTCGGAGTCGTCTTCGCCGGCACGCTGGGCTCCTGGGTTGGCGCGGCGGCCATGTATTGGGGCTCACGCTGGCTGGGACGCCCGGTGGTGATGCGGCTCTCGCCCTATGTCGGCATCGCCGCCGCGAAAATCAGGATGGCGGAGGCGTGGAGCGCCCACTATGGCTGGGTCGGCGTGCTGTTTTCTCGATTGCTGCCGGTCATCCGGCATCTGATCGGAATTCCCGCGGGCATTCTGCGCATGGATTTTCGTTGGTACACCGCAGCAACGCTGGCCGGATCCTTCCTGTGGACCTCAGTGCTTGCCTGGCTGGGGATGACGGTGGGCGACCATCCAGAGCTGCTAAAGGGCTCGCTGCACCGGTTTTTCCTGCTGGTAGTGGCCGTGGCCGCCGTCCTCGCGGCGCTGTACTACGCCTTCGTCAAGCGGCCCATCGCGCCCCGCTAGGCTGGGCGCGGCGGCGCGCGCGGGCGTCGATTACATTGCGCGGCCGGGCGCCGATCGCGCTAGGTGGCCGTATGGGCGCCCGCGACCGGCGTGCCGCCTGCAATGGGGAATTTCGTAAAAATGGCGGCCGTGGCAGCGTCAATTCGCTCAACCGCATGCGGGCCCGTCAGGTCCGATACGGTTTGGCTCACGCTGGCATGCCAGATCGGGATACGCGACTTCGCGTCGAACAGATCGACGGCGATGCGCGTCTCGTTATAGACATAAGGGCCATCATAGATACCCCCACCCCAGCCCCGGCGACCCCAGCCGCCGCCCCATCCCCAACCGATGCCGTAGGGACCATAAAAGTCATCGAATACTTGGCGCGTGCCCATGGCATAGCCGACGACGCACTCGGCGGATCTGCGGTCATCGGCTTTCTGAAGACCCTTGGCCGTCATGTTGACCTCGATCGCCTGGCGCAGCCGCTCGGCATTCAGGGGGTTGCCGAAGGCCGACCCGTGGTCGGAGTTCGCCATGTGCTCATCGGCGAACGCATAGGTATGGCAGTTCGCGACGGACATGTTGGGATTGATATCGGTTTTCACGGGCAGGCCGCTGCAGGCTTCGAGTCCCATGAATGCGCCGGCAACGATCAGGGCTCGGAGCAACGATGAACTTGACATGACTGACGCCTCATAATGATCTAAGCAACACGCACCCAATGACCTAACGCACGGCGGCCCATGTGGTTGACGCCCCCGGGTGGATGCGGCCGGGGTGACACGGCAGGCTCACCCGGCCAGGGCGGGCCCGGCTAAGGTGCACGCGGCCCGGTTCACGCGGCCAGGGTGCACGCGGCCAGGGTGCACGCGGCCGCGGTCATCACGCGCCATCGCCTTCCGCGGGGAAGCTCATGCCAACGGAGTTGAAGCCTCCGTCCACATAGGTCACCTCACCGGTGATGCCGGCGGCCAAATCGGAACACAGAAACGCGGCCGCATTTCCGACATCCTCGATGGTGACATTACGTTTGATCGGCGCAACGGCGGCGACGTGCGCGAGCATTCTGCGCAGGCCGGGAATGCCCGCCGCGGACAGTGTTTTGATGGGACCCGCCGAGATGGCATTCACGCGTATGCCCAACGGTCCGAGGTCGGCCGCCAGGAAGCGCACATTCGCCTCGAGGCTGGCCTTGGCCAAACCCATGACGTTGTAACCCGGCAACGACCGTACGGCGCCCAGGTAGCTCAAGGTCATCATGGCTGCGGCGCGACCTTTCATGAAGGGTAGGGATGCGCGGGCCAGGGCGGTCAGACTGTAGCTGGAGACATCGTGCGCCACGCGAAACCCCTCGCGGGTGGTCGCATCGATGAAGGCGCCGGTGAGGGCCTCGCGGGGTGCGAAGGCCACGGCATGCACCAGGATGTCGAAGGCGTCCCAGCGGGATTTCAGGCGGGCGAAGCCCTGCTCGATATTGGCGTCGGCGGCAACGTCCATCTCAAAGGTGATATCCGAATCCAGCTGCTTTGCGAGCGGTATGACGCGCTCCGCCATCCGCTCGATATGCGAGAACGCCAACTCCGCCCCCTCGCGGCGCATGGCTTGAGCAATGCCCCAGGCGATGGAGCGATCCGTGGCAAGTCCAACAATCAGCGCGCGCTTGCCATGCAAAAAACCCATGACCTCTCCAGGCGCTCACGCGCCGAATCTACGGGGTCGAGGCGACCCCGACCGTGAGGCGGCTCGCTGCGCGAGCCGAATACGAGGGTATTGTGGCCTATCCCTGTTGTCGATTCGAGTCGACGTACATGACCAGGCGCTTTCCCGCTCTGATTTGGTGGTGCTGGTTGATGCCGTTCCAGGTCTTCAGTTGCTCCTCCGACACCTGAAACTGGCGTGAGATGCTCTGAATCGTGTCGCCGCGCCGCACGGTATACAGCACGCGCCGGCCGCTCACCACGCCCTCATCCCGGTAGCGCCGCGCGCTCGCCTTGAGGACCAGGCGCTGCCCCTTCACCAAAGAATCGCCGGCGCCCAGGTTGTTCAGCCGCGCCAGCGTACTCACGGGAATATTGTTGCGTCGCGCAATACTGGCCAGCGTCTCGCCGGCGCGAACCCGATATACGATTTGCCGTTCCCGGCGTCCGGCGCCGTCGGTTTCCGGCCGGTCGACCCGCGAGGCGGCCAGCAGCACCTTGTCCGGCAACTGCCCGTTGATTTCGGGAATCTTCAGCGACTGGCCTGCGCTCACACGCATGCCGGACAGGTCGTTGATCTTCGCGAGGACCGTGGCCGACGTGCCATAGCGTTTGGCGATCATGGGCAGCGTTTCGCGCCGCCCCACTTCGTGCATCACATAGCGCACGCGATCTTCGGGAGAGAGCGCCTGCAAGGCAGTATCGTAGGCGTCGGCGTTGTCGATGGGCACCAGCATGCGATGCGGTCCGGCGGGGTCGGTGGCCCAGCGGTTGTAGCCCGGATTGAGCGCAATCAGCTCGTCATAGCTGGTTCCGGCCAATTGCGCCGCGATCTTCAGATCGATCTGCGAATCGGTGTCGATGACTGCGAAGTAAGGCTCGTTCGGAATCGGCGCGAACTCCAGCCCGTAGCGTTCGGGCTCGGCCATCAGCCGCTTCATTGCGAGCAGTTTCGGCACATAGGCGCGCGTTTCGGCCGGCAAATTCAGGTGCCAAAAATCGGTGGGCCTGCCGGCCGACTGGTTGTACGCGATGGCGCGCTCGACCCAGGCTTCGCCGACGTTGTACGCGGCGATCGCGAGCAGCCAGTCGCCGTTGAACTCGTCGTGCAAGGCCTGCAGATAGTCGAGAGCTGCTCGGGTCGATTCGATGACGTCGCGGCGTCCGTCGTACCACCACGTCTGTTTGAGCCCGAATCGCACGCCGGTGCCGGGAATGAACTGCCAGAGACCCGCGGCCCGGCTGGTCGAATAGGCGAAGGGCTCGTAGGCGCTTTCCACCACCGGCAGCAGCGCGAATTCGGTGGGCATACCGCGCCTCTCGACCTCGGTGATGATGTGGTACATGTACCGCTGGCCGCGTTGAAAGACCCGCTCCAGATAATCCGGATTGTGTTCGAACCACGCCAGCTGTTGATCGATCGCCGGCTCCTGGACCTCGTCGAATGCAAACCCGGCGCGCATGCGATCGAACAGATCGTCGTAGTCCTCGCCATTGTGGTGCTGCCACTCGCTCGGCATGGTGAGCAATGGTGGGGCTCCGGTCGGCGCCGCGACCGACGGCGCCGAGCCGGGGTCGGATTGGCTGGGCGCAGCAACCACCACGCGTTCGCGCACCGGCGGCGCGGCGGCCTGATGTGCGCATGCAGCAAGCCCCAAGGCGCATGCGGCCACGAGGAGGGCGCGGAGGCCGGATACTGCCGATGGTCGCCGG
Source organism: Steroidobacteraceae bacterium (assembly GCA_049510875.1). Lineage (GTDB taxonomy): Bacteria > Pseudomonadota > Gammaproteobacteria > Steroidobacterales > Steroidobacteraceae > Bog-1198. The sequence goes on along the minus strand of JBEKYO010000152.1, from coordinate 4,505 downwards.
CTCCTGCCCCTCATCGGAACGAGTCTTTCCAAGCCCGCAGGACGGCGAACACCTCGGAGGTCCCGGCAAGGGGCTTCCCGGCATGCGCCTCGGCGGCCGCGCGGATCACGGCCGTGTCGCAGCGCAAGAACGGATTGACCTGAGTTTCCAGCGACAGGAGCGATGGCAGACTTGGAGTGAGGGCGCCGGGCGCTTCGGCAGTCCAGCGGCGCTCCAGGCCATCCCGATAGTCGAGCGCGGCCCGATTGTCGGGATCAACCGTCAAGGCAAAGCGTAGATTCGCGGCCGTGTACTCGTGGCCGCAGAACATGCGGGTTCCCGGCGGCAAGCCGCGCAGCCGGTTGAGCGAAGCATTCATTTGCGTAGGCGTACCCTCGAACATTCGACCGCACCCGGCGCTGAACAGCGTGTCACCGCAGAACAACGCACCGTGCCCCCAAAACGCGATATGGCTCAAGGTATGCCCCGGTACGGCCAAAGTCTCGAAGCTAAGTCCCAAGTCCGGCAAGTCGCAGCGCTCCCCGTCATGGACGGTGCGAGTGCGCAGGGGAATTCGCGGGTCCTCCGGACCGATGACGGGCACCGGGCCCAATTCGAGCAGCCCCCCGACGCCCCCGATATGGTCGGGATGATGGTGAGTCAGCAAAATCGCGGCTAAGCTTGCGCCACGGCGACGCAGGTCGGCGATGACGGGGGCCGCCTGCCCGGGGTCGACGGCGACCACGCGCTCGGGGGTTCGAGGCGACGTGATCAGCCAGATATAGTTGTCGGCAAAGGCGCGCACCGGCCGCACGTTGACAGACATCGATGGGTTGGACATTTTGCGCCGTATTTAACCTGTAACATTCGAACTTCGCTAGTAGTTTCAAGGAGTCCTGATTGCAACCATCTAGAGACAGCGCGGCGGCCGAGTGGTTCGAGGGACCGCTGGGTGCGCGCGTGCTGCGCGAGGAAGCGGCGCTGGCCCAGGTGGCGCTGGACGATGTCTTCGGTTTCGAGTTGCTGCAAATGGGAAACTGGGGTCCGGCGCAGCACCTGTTGGGGGCCGCGCGTACGCAGCACACGACCTTGCTGGCGCCGAAATTAGGTCCTGGAGTGACCTTGTGTGCGCCGCTCGCCTCGCTGCCGTTCTCCTCGGACTCCATCGATGCGATCTTCCTGCCGCACACCCTGGAGTTGGTCGAGGATCCGTATGCGGTGCTGCGTGAGGCGGAGCGGGTTCTGTGCGCCGAAGGCTGCTTGATGATTTGCGGCTTCAACCCCTTCAGCGGCTGGGGTGCCCGGCGGCTATTTGGCCGGTATTTTCGCCGTCCGGCGTTTCCGCCGCAGACGCGCCGCATGCTCTCCGAACGGCGCCTGCGTGACTGGATGGCGCTGCTCGATTTCGAAGTCGCCGATGTCTACGGGTATCTGGGGCCCGTGCCCATGACCCGGCGCCCGCGAAAACTGGCGGACGGCACGCTGCGCTACGCTGAGTACCGGTCGCGGCGCCCGTTGACGGCCGGGGCCTACCTGCTCAAAGCGCGCAAGCGCGTGCAGACGTTGACCCTGGTGCGGCCGAAGCGCCGCTCCCGGCAACTCGTCCTGGTGCCCGCGGGGGAGCCGACGACTCAGGTCGGCTCCAACAAGGTCGGGCCCGGGAAATAAGGGCGGTGACCGAGGTCGAGATCTACACCGATGGCGCCTGTCGCGGCAACCCGGGGCCCGGCGGTTGGGCGGCGCTGCTCATCTTCGGCAACGAACGCAAGGAGGTCTCCGGAGCGGAATCCGCCACGACCAACAATCGCATGGAACTCATGGCAGCCATCGGGGCTTTAAGGGCTTTGAAGCGACGCTGCGCGGTGAAGCTGTATACGGATTCCAAGTACGTGATGCAGGGCTACACGGAGTGGCTGCCGGCCTGGAAGGCACGTGGTTGGCGTACGGCGGCGCGCGAACCTGTGAAGAATCAAGACTTATGGGAGCAGCTCGATGCGGCGGCGGGCGCGCAGGATATCGAATGGCACTGGGTGAAGGGGCACTCCGGACACGAACAAAATGAATACGTGGATCAACTTGCAAACCTCGCGATCGATCATCTGCTCGCGGCTCGGTAACCGGCACGGCAGCCGGCGCGGTAACCGCTGATGCGGCAAATCGTGCTCGATACCGAAACCACCGGCCTCGAGGTCGAGCAGCAGCATCGCGTCATCGAAATCGGCTGCGTCGAGCTGTTTCACCGCCGGCTCACGGGACGCTCGTTTCATCGCTATCTGAATCCGGAGCGCGACATCGACGAGGGCGCGCAGCAAGTGCACGGGCTGTCCCGCGACCAGTTGTCGAAAGAGCCGACGTTTGCGCAGATTCTGCCGGAGTTTCTGGAGTTCGTGCGCGATGCAGAGATCATCATCCACAATGCGCCGTTCGACGTTGCCTTCCTGAACGCCGAGTTCGCCCGATTCGAGAACGGCGCGGGAAAAATCACGGATTATTGCCGGGTCCTCGACACGCTGGCGCTGGCGCGGCAAATGCACCCGGGCCAGCGCAACAGCCTGGACGCCCTGTGCAAGCGCTATTCGGTCGACAATTCGCACCGCGAGTATCACGGCGCGCTGCTCGATGCGCGCATCCTCTGCGAGGTGTACCTGGCCATGACCGGAGGTCAGGCGAAATTCACGTTGAGCGAGGAATCCGACACCGAGCGCAGCCGTGCGCGCCGCGCCGCGCCCGTGCGCTTCGCCGAGCGGGTGCGCATCGCGGTGGTGCGGCCGAGCGGCGCAGAACTGTCGGCTCATGAACACGTGTTGGAGCTGCTCGACAAGGCCTCGGGCGGCAACACGGTGTGGCGCAGGTTGTGAAGATACTCGTGACCGGAGCCGCCGGTTTCATCGGATTTCACACCGCGAAATTGCTGTTGAGCCGGGGACACGAGGTGGTCGGCCTCGACAACCTCAACGCGTATTACGACCCCGGCTTGAAAGCGGCCCGCCTGCGAATCCTGGACCAGGCGCAGAACTTCCGCTTCTCCAAAATCGACATCACCGAGCGCGACGCGCTGCGGGAGCTGTTCGCGCGCGAGAAGTTTCAACGCGTGGTGCACTTGGCGGCGCAGGCGGGCGTGCGCTATTCGCTGCAGAATCCTCACGTGTACGTGCAGAGCAACGTCGCCGGATTTCTGGAGGTAATCGAAGGCTGCCGCACCGGCGGCGTCGAGCACCTGGTGTATGCATCGACCAGTTCGGTGTACGGCGCCAATACGCGGATGCCGTTCTCCGAGCAGCAATGCGTGGATCATCCGCTCACGCTCTACGCGGCGACCAAAAAGGCCAACGAGCTGATGGCGCACAGCTACTCCTCGCTGTATGGGCTGCCGACCACGGGATTGCGGTTCTTCACCGTTTACGGTCCCTGGGGGCGGCCCGACATGGCGCTGTTTCTGTTCACCAAGAACATTCTGGCCGGCAAGCCGATCGATGTGTTTTACGAGGGACGACACCTGCGCGATTTCACCTACGTGGACGACATCGTCGAAGGGGTCGTGTCCGCCCTGGATCACGTCGCGCAGCCCGACCCGCGCTGGAATTCCGATGCGCCCGACCCGGGCAGCAGCCGCGCGCCTTATAGAATCTACAACATCGGCAATCAACGGCCGGTCACCTTGCTGCGCTTCATCGAGGTGCTCGAGGATTGTCTCGGACGCAAAGCGGTGAAGAATCTCATGCCGATGCAGTTGGGCGACGTTCCGGATACATCGGCCGACGTCGATGCCCTGGCCCGCGACGTGGGCTATCGACCAAGCACCGAACTCGAGCAGGGTGTTAAGCGCTTCGTCGAATGGTATCTTGAGTACTATCACCCGCAACGCCCGTGAGCTTGGAATCCGTCATGACAAAACTGAATTCCTCCATTCCGGCGTGGGGCGCATTGGTCCGGCACGCCGAAGAGATGAAGCCGGCGCATCTGCGGGATTTGTCCGCCGCCGATCCGCAGCGCTGGCAGAATTTTCACGTCGAGTACGATGACTGGCTGCTGGACATATCCCGTCAGCGCGTCACCCGACAAACGCTGTCGCTGCTGTTCGATCTGGCGCACGCCGCGGATCTCGCCGAGCGCAGGACCGCGATGTTTCGCGGCGATCCGATCAACACCACCGAGAATCGCGCGGTGCTGCATACCGCATTGCGCTCGGCGTTCGCCGGCGGCGCCGGCATTCAAGCGGAGGTTCTCGCGTCGCGCGCCAAGCTCTCCGGCTTCGCCGGCGCCGTGCGCCGGGGCGACAAGCGCGGAGTGACGGGCAAGCGCTTCAAGCACCTCGTCAACATCGGCATCGGCGGCTCGGACCTGGGTCCCTTGCTGGTTTGCGAGGCCCTGCGCCACGAATGGAGCGGGGACCTCACGCCGCATTTCGTCTCGAACGTGGATCGCACGCAGCTCGAGGATTTGACGCGCAGCATCGACCCGGCGGAAACCTTGGTCATCGTTTGTTCCAAGACGTTCACCACTCAGGAAACCCAGGCGAATGCCAA
>JBEKYO010000151.1:0-10857 GCA_049510875.1 Steroidobacteraceae bacterium | reverse complement strand
GCCCAAACTTACGAAGCCCACTTTGGGGCTGTTACGAACGGCGCTTTTCAATGGAATGATCGACCTCGGCGGGGAGGGCGTCATTTTACTCCAAAACCGCCGTCGGGAGCCTGTCTTGATTGTTCGGCGGTGTTTTCAGCGACGAACACAACGGGATCAAGCCTATTGGCACTTACTTTAGGCCTACCCGTTCAGTTCGTCGCTGGCAGCACCCAGGGCCTTCTCCTGGGCTCAGGTCGCCGAGCAATCAAGGCTCTCTTGCCGCCTAAATAATGCCATTACTCCTCGGCGGCCGAATCCGCGTTTCAGCCAGGCGGTGGCGGCGTCTCGGCGGCGGCGGCCGGAGCGCCATCGGTGGCTGCGGCGAGCGCGGCATTGGCTACAGCGGCGGCGGCGGCAAGAGCGGCGGCGGCCCGGTCGATCACTTCGTCCCAGGCGCCCGCGCGCGGCTGCCGAAACTGGCGCAGGCAGCCATACCACGGTGAATCGTCGCGGCCCTGCAACCAGCGCCAACAGCTGTCATAGCGGTTAAGCAACCAGATAGTGGTGCCGAGTGCGCCTGCGAGATGCGCCACGGCGGTGTCCACGCTGATGATGAGGTCGAGATTGGACGCGAGCGCGGCGGTCTCCGAGAAATCCCACAGCTCGTCGGAAAAATCGTGAATCACCGCGAACCGGCCGCGCCCGAGCTCGACATGGCGGGCGGTGCCTTGCCCGGCGACTCCCAACGCCGCGCCGGCGGCGCCCTTCTGCAGGCTGAAAAAGCTGCAATTGCGCACGGTGAGAATCGGGGCCAGCCGGTCGAGCGCAATGCTGCGCCGAGCGTCGATGGCCGCGAGTTCCGCGCTTTGCCGGCGCGCGTTGCCGGCCCAGACGAGGCCCACCTTCAGCCCCCGAAAGCAGCCCACGCGGCGGCGCCAGTGCAGGGTTCGGTTGTTCGGGGCAGTGAGATAGGGCGACGCACCGTGCAATCGGCCGGCGTCGATGGATAGGCCCAGGCGGTGGGGCAGGCTCAACAGCGGGCAGTGAAAATCGTACGCGGGCGGCGGCCGCGTGCCGTGAATCGACACCGTGGTTACTCCCGGCGCGCTGCGCACGAGATCCGCAAGTTCCGGCGGCACCATTACAGCGACGGTGGCGCCCTGCGCAGCGACGTCCTGCGCGAAGCGAATGAATTGAATCGTGTCGCCGAAGCCCTGCTCAGCCCAGAGCAGCAAGCGCTTGCCCTGCAACGGCTCGCCGCGCCACGCGCGCTGCCGCGGCATCCGGTAGCCGCCCCGCAGATGCTCGCAGCCCTCCCAGCGCGCTTCGAAATTACTCCAGCCGTTCGGGAAATCCCCCGATTGCAGCTGCGACAGCGCCAGGTTCCAGCGAATCGGGGGTGACTCGGGCGCCAGCGCCAGCGCTCGTCCCAGGGTCGCGAGCGCCAATTCGGATTGCCCTTGGTCCTGGAGCACGGCGCCCAGATTATTGAGCGCGTCGGCCGCGTCCGGGTGCAAGTCGATGATCTGTTCGAGTTCGCGCCGCGCCCGCGCATGCCGGCCGAGAATGCGCAGCGTGTTGGCCAGATTGATCCGTGCGTTCTGGTACCCGGGCTCGTGCGCGAGGACCTCCTCGAAACAGCCCAGCGCTTCGCCCAGCCGCCCCTGATTGTGGAGCGCCAGGCCGAGGTTGTTGCGCGCTTGATGCAGGTCGCACCGCAGCCGCAGCGCGTCCCGCAGCGCGGCCTCGGCGCCGGGGTAGTTGCCGAGCTGCAGCCGGGCGAGGCCCAACCAGTTCAACGCGTCGATGCGGTCCGGCTGCTGACTCAGAGAGGCCGCGAGGCGTGCCTCCGCCGTCGCCGGATCCCCTTCGGCGAGTGCCACGCGGCCGAGGCCTTGCAGGGCGCCGGCATCGTGAGGCGCCAACTCCAATGCCCGTTGCAGAGTCCGGCGCGCTTGCGCCAATTGTCCCGTGCCGAACGACAAGTCCGCCGACCCGTTCAATGCAACCACCAGTTGCGCGCGCGCTTCGGGGAATACGCCGGCGACGGCGAGCGCGTCCTCGAGAAACTGGCGCGCGGAATCGAACAACCCCAGGTCGTTGCACAGCAGGCCCATGAGGAAAATCACCTCGCTGTCGCGCCGATCCGCGGCGTGCAGCCTCTGGTAGATCCCGGCGGCCTCGTCCAGGCGCCCGGCCGAGTGGTGCTGAAGGGCCAACGCGAGGTCCCCCTCGCGATCATGCATTCGTGCGGCGTGCATGATTCAGGACTGCCACTTGGCCAGGTACTTCTCGTAGCCGCGGCGCCAACTCGGCGAGCCGAACGCACCGTCGCTCTCGTGCATGACCTGAATCGGCCAGGTGCCCATGCGCAGCTTGCGGCGTTCGGCCTGGCGGCAGAAGTCCAGATCGTAAAAATCGAAATCGAACGTCTCGTCGAACAGCACGCGTTGCGAGCGCAGGGTTTCGCTGTGCGCGGCGAGCAGCAAACCGTCCATGACCTTGACCTCGACGCCCGGCGGTCCGTAGTAATTGATGCCCTGCGCGGGCCAGGCTTTGCCGTGGGAGACGACCCCGCTCAGATTCTCAGGGGCGTCGCGCGTGAATTTATCGTCGATGTGCAGCCAGCCGGGCTGGCGCGGTACGCGGCGCTTGTTGCCCGCAAGACCGATGATGTCGAATTTGTTGAGGCCGGCGATGATGCGTTCCGGCCAGAAAAAGTCGAGCAAATGAATGTCATCATGAATGAACACCAGCAGCGCCGGATCGTCGAACGATTCGCGCAACACCGTGTTGTACACACTCGGCAATCCGGCCGCGTTGTCCGGAAACAGGCGCAGGTCGATGAACGGCCACTTGTACAGCGCCAGCGACCGGCCGAGCGCGGTCTTGGTGGCGAAATTGTCCCGGGATTCGCGGGTGGCGCAGACCAGTCTGATGGTGACCGTCATGTCGAATCCCTTTCCACCAGAAAATAAAATTGAATGGTGCATAATTCAACGAGTTCTTCCCGCGTGACGCCCTTCAGGGTCAGCCGGTCGGTATTGATGTTCGAGAGGGTTGCCGCCTGGTGCTGCTTGAAGAATGCGTCGAGCCGGGCGTCGATCGCATTCTGGGTGCTGACCACCCGATATCCCGTCTCACCGCACAGCTTCTGGATTTCCTTGAAGGTGAAGAATCGGATGTGGGTGATATCGAGCAGTCCCGCCCCCGCGTACGTCCAATTGCCCTTGCTCAGTTCGTCCATCAGCAAGATGTTGCGGACATTTGGAATGCTCATCAGCAACTGTCCGGTCGGCGACAGGTACGGCCGCAGTTTCACGAGCACGTCCCACGGGTTGTACATGTGTTCGAGCACGTCGGCGAGCAATACGGCATCCACGGTGCCTTTCGCCAGTCCTTCGCGTTCGAGGTCGAAGTCCTCGAATTTGCCGACCAGCACGCGATCGAGTGTCTGCCGCGCGAGCGCCGCCGCGGCGCGATTCATTTCGATTCCCCAGGCTCTGCTGCCGGGAAAACGCTGCTTGATCAGCGCGGCCGTGCTGCCGGCCCCGCAGCCGACGTCCAGAATGAGCGCGGGGGTGTTGGTGTAAATGGCAGCGAGGTCGGCGCGCCCCGCCGCGTGGTAGCCCTGCGTCACTTCGGCCGACTCGACGTCGAGGTACTGCTGCCACACGAAGCGGGCGGCCCGGCCGGGCAGATCCCTCGCCATGCCGGCCATCAGATTCGCCACGCGTGCGGCGGATGTGCCATCGGCGGCGCCTGTGTTGTAATGCGCCGCGCGCGCGCTCGCGCGCTCGACCTGCGCGCCGCGCGCCGCCCGGTCCGTGAGCAATACCCGCACCGCGTCCGCGAGATCCTTGAACTCGACCTCCGTGATCCCGCTTTCCGCTTCGAAACATGGCCCCAGCAGCAATCCCGAGGGGTTCAAGAGGTTGATGGCCGGCGTGTTTGCGAGCATGGCCTCGACCAGGTAGTTCGAGTCGACGCCGATCAGCACGTCGGCAGCGGCCGCAAAGAATGGCGTGTCGTCGACCACATAAAAATAATTCTCAGCGCCGACGCCGAGTTCCTTGCGGATGTCCTCGCAGCGCCGCTCGCCGAACGACCGGTTCGCCGGACGGTCCTTGATGACGGTGTTGAACTCGAGCCCGCGTTGCGCGAGGGAGCGGGACGCCTCCAGCACCGCCGTCACGGATTGCGCGAAAATATCCGCGTCGACGTACGCGCTCAGGTTTGCCGCCCAGGTGGTGCCGAAAACCACGAGCGGCAGATCGGCGTTGAGCCCATATTTGTCGTTCAATTGGCGGCGGCACTCGGCTTTCTTGGTGCGTAATTGGACGTAGCAATCCCAGGCGGGATTCCCGGTGACCGCCAGGCGTTCCGCGGGTATGCCCAAGTCCAGGTAACCCTCCAGCGCGCGGCTGCCGAAAACGGCCAGTTTGTCGGCCGTCAGCTGGTTGTGAACCGTGTACGGGTCCACGAGGGCGATCGCGTGCGACACATGAAGGCTCGGGATGCCCTGGGCTCTCGCCCAAGCCGTCGGCACTTTTCCGCGGGGCGTAAAATCCTCGCTGGTCGCCAGCAAGGCAATGTCGAATTGCTGCGCGGCGCACTCGAGGCACGCCAGGAGCCGCAGGATCGGAGGCAGATCCGAGGCGACCCGTTCGGCGATGACGGCGGTCAGCGGCTCGCGAACCCCCGCGTGCGCAAACTCTCCGAACACGCGGTTCGGTGCGAGATAGTCGCGAAATTCGGCCCCGAGCCGCGCAGCCCCGGCGGCCGCACGATCGGCGGACTGTCCCTCGAGCAGGGCATCCAGCCAGACCACGGAGCCGCCGCTGTCGGCGACGACGGCCTGCATGCTCGGGGTCAGGGTGCCGCTCGGCGCGACGACGGTGAGCGGTTCGTGCATGGCGAGAAATTGCCGCAATGCTTCGAAGTGACAGTCCCACAGCAGGCTGATGATGGCCTTCGGCTTCATCTCGGGTCTCCGGAAAACAGGCCGAAGTACTTCGACAGCAGATCCCTGACCAGGAAGTACTCGACACCCAGGCTGACATCCACGCCGTTTTGCATTCTAAATTCGCCCGCGGCGCACCAGTGGCGCGCGATTTCCACCGCTTGCCGGTCGATCGATCCCATCCTCATCCACTCCGTCATCTGCCGCTGCGTCGCCTCCGGCAGGGCGGCGCGGAAGTCGAATCCGGGGCAGCGCGCGAGCAGACTGCGGTACAACAGAAAGAAAAAATGCCGGCTCCGCAACGGTGCCAGCAGACGCTCGAATTGCGCCGCGTACGCCTCGGGCTTCATCGGCAACCACGGCGCCAGGGCGGCGAAGTCGCGCTGATCCAGCGCTTGATCGCGGGCCTTCAAGTCCGCGGCGAACCGCGCATTCCCGGCCTCGTCGCGTTTGTTGTCGAGGATGACGAACATTCGCCCGGTGATCCGCGGCGTCAAGCAGGAAATCAGCGCCTTTTCGAGGAACAAGCCAAGGTCCATCAGCCCCTGGTCGCGGGCGAACCAGGACAGCACGCGCTTCCATTTATGGGTCGACTCGAGTTCCTCGTACTGCAGCCAATTGGTGTTTCCGCCGCCCAGAAACGCGCCGTACGGCATGACCGCGGCTATCGAAAACCCGGCCTCGTTCGCGAACGAGACCAGATCATCGACGCTGATGCGCGAGACGTAATCGATGAAATTCTTAGGGTCGCAGCTGCGCTTCAGGGAGGGAGGCCAGAATGCACTGTCACGGCCGTAGGCGGCGGTGACGTGATCGAGCGAGTGGATGTCGAAGATCAGCCGCCCGCCCGGGCGCACCACGCGCTGCCACTCGCGCAAGGATTCGCGCCAACTCGAGAAGTGCACGAGCACATTCAGCGCAACCGCGCAGTCGAAGGATTGGTCGCTGCAGGGCAGATCGAACAAGTCGCCCGCTTTGAGAACGATCGGAAGGTCCCCGGCCAGCCGCTTGAGCTCGTCGAGCATGGCCTGGGAGCTGTCTATTCCGGTGAGCGCGTAGCCCGAGGCGATCAGCGGCAGCGCCGCGCGGCCCGTGCCGGTGCCGATGTCGATGATCTTGGCGCCGCGGACGAATCTCTTGATGGCATTGATTTCGAGGGCATTCTTCAGGCGGTTGGTGGACTCGTTCTCCACCATGCGGCCCGAGTACCATTTGACGGTTCCCGGATCGAGCCATGCCTCGGTTTTCCAGCGAACCAGATCCGCGATGTTGCGCGCGCGCGCGTTGAGCGTCGATAAATCCGTCATGTGCTTGGCATCTCTTAGTGCAGGTCGCCGGTCTGCTTCAAGGCGGCGTACATCAATTCGGCGCGGCGCCAGTCGTCCTCCGTATCGATGTCCTGAACCATGTGGCGCGGCAGGATATGGGCGATGGAGTCGCCGGAGAAAAAAATTCGATCGCTTAAGTAAGCGGCCGGCGAACCCCAGTAGAATTGTCCCGCGTCCTGATACGCCGTCTCCAGGTCCTGCGAACGGGCCCCGTAGTTTTCGGCGGCGAACATTTCCACCCGGCCATCGGGCTTGATCCGGAACGCGCGCTGGATCGGGTACGAATAAGCCGCCGCGCTGAATACGTAGCCGGCAATGGCGTTGCGGCGCAGCACATCGTATGCGGCGCACAATGCGCTCGCCTGGATGAACGGCGCCGTCGCGTATATGCAGCAAGCCGCAAGCGGCATGCCCATGTTCTCCTGCACCCACGCGACGGCGTGTTTCATCACCGGCACGGTGGCTGCGTTGTCATCGGAGAGCTCGGCGGGACGCTTGAACGGGGTCTGCGCGCCGTGGCGGCGGGCGATCTCGGCGATTTCGTCATCGTCGGTGCTGACGATGACGTGATCGAACAGGCGGCTCTCCAGCGCCGCGGCGATCGAATAAGCGATCAGCGGCCGGCCTGCGAATGCGCGGATATTCTTGCGCGGGATGCGCTTGCTGCCGCCACGAGCAGGAATCACGGCGATTTTCATGTGCCTTCCCCGTCGAACATCGGTACCGGGCGGCCTACGCGGCTGCGCTGATCGCGACCAATTCGCGCAGACCGCCGATGTCCAACATGTTCGGATTCGTCCCGGAGCTGTATTCAAATCCGTCCGTGACCGGCACTCCCGCTTCGTGGAGGAGATTGACCCGGTAGTCGGGCCGTTCGGTGAATACGACGGACGGCTTGATGACGAAGTGATCGTGAAACTCCAGGGTCAGATGCGAATCGTCCGAGGGGCACATGATTTCATGGAGCTTTTCACCGGGGCGTATGCCGACGATCTTGAGCGGCAGATCCGGCGCCATGGCGCGCGCGAGCGCGCGCACCGTGGCCGACGGAATCTTCGGTATGAATATCTCCCCGCCGTGCATTCTCGCCAGATTCTTGATGACGAAGTCGACGCCATCCTGCAGGGTGATCCAGAACCGGGTCATGCGCTCGTCCGTGATCGGCAGCTCGCGCGCGCCTTCGTCGAGGAGCTTCTTGAAGAACGGAATCACCGAGCCGCGGGAACCTACCACGTTGCCGTATCGGACCACCGAAAAGCGCGTCCTGCGATCGCCCACCATGTTGTTGGCCGCCACGAACAGCTTGTCCGAGGCCAGCTTGGTGGCGCCATACAGATTGATCGGGTTGGCCGCCTTGTCGCTCGACAGGGCGATCACCCGGTTGACGTTGGAGGCCAGCGAGGCCTGAATGACGTTCTCGGCGCCGGTGATGTTGGTCTTGATGCATTCCATCGGGTTGTATTCGGCGACCGGCACGTGCTTGAGCGCCGCCGCATGGATGACGATGTCGACCCCGTCCATCGCCTGCTTCAGCCGCGGCTGGTCGCGCACGTCGCCGATGAAATAGCGCATTTGCGACGAGTTGAAGGTCTGCGCCATTTCGTATTGTTTGAGTTCGTCGCGCGAATAAATGATGACCTTTCTCGGTTGATATCGACCCAGAATGGTTTTGACGAACTGCCTGCCGAAGGATCCGGTGCCGCCGGTGATGAGAATGACTTTGTTGTTGAGCATACCAACGTGACTGCAATCCGCGTGCCAATCGGGGCGGCCCGCTGTGTCCGCGACCGGGCGGTCGGCGCACGATGTTGACGGCGGCGGGTTGCCGGCCGCGGCACGCCGGCGCCGCCGCGAGGTGCGCCCGTGCCGGAGCGGCCGTCAGGCGCCGATGTGGGGGTGTACTTCGCCGTTGTAAAACGGGTGGCGGGTCCGCAGGCGCGCGTAGATTGCGGCATCGTCGCCCGGGTCGATCCCCTCGAAAGTGCGCCGGAATGCGCTCAGGGACCGCGCTTCGGACAGCCTGATTTCATCGCTTTCCGCGCTTGCCACGCCGACTCCGTCCACCAGGGCGGCCGGGCCGTAAACGAATGAGAATATGGCGATCGCGCGCGCCAGGTGATAGCTGCTGGTGACGATCAACACGCGCGACCAGCCGAGCGGCGTGGCGAAGTTGCGCTTGGTGAAGACGGCATCGCCCACCGTGTCCCGCGAGGCCGGTTCCTCGAGGACGGCCGTCGCGGCAACCTCAAGATTTTGCACCGCATAGCTCTTCATGGCATGAGCGATGCAAATATCGGAGTCATGCCGATAAGCCCAGCCACAGGTCACCATCAGCGGCGCGACGCCGCCCTGCAGCGCGCGCGCGGCCTGATCCACGCGCGCGCGGGTTTCATCGTTCAGGTTTCCTTGGCGGTCCATGCGGTTCGCCGGTACGATCACCGCCTGATATTGCGACCTGGTCACGCGGGCCCTGCGCGATGAACGTTCTGTTTCTGACCAACAACGAGGTGAGCAAGCCGTTGGTCGACTGGCTCGGGGCGCGCGAACGCATGACGGTCCGGCACGGGGCGCTGACGCCTGCGGAACTGCGGTCGATCGGACCGGATCTGGTCGTCAGCTACTCGTACCGGCATGTGCTCGAATCCGACGTGATCGCGACCCTGCCGGATGGATTCGTGAACTTGCATATCTCCCTGCTGCCGTACAATCGGGGCGCGGACCCCGCCGCCTGGGCGTTTCTCGAAGGAACCCCGACGGGAGTCACGGTTCACCTGATCGACGCGGGGATCGATACCGGACCGGTGCTGGCCCAGCGGCCGGTGGCATTCGACCCCGCGCAACATACATTGGCCACAGCGTATGGCAGGTTGCACGAGGAAATCCAGGTTCTATTCATCGAAAATTGGGATGCGATTCGCATCCGCTCGATCGAGCCGGTGCGCCAAGGCGAGTGCGGGACGTATCACCGCTCGGCGCAGTTCGCCTCGATCAAGGACCGCCTGTTGGGCCCGGAGGGCTGGGATGTCAATATCTTGACGTTGCAGGGACGATACCGGCGGCTTGCGCTGGATGAGCCGCGCCGCGCATGAGTGCCTTCATTCCGTACGGCCGCCAATCGATCGACGAGTCCGACATCGCGGCGGTGGAACGCGTTCTGCGCTCGGATTGGCTCACCCAGGGACCCGAGGTGCCGGCCTTTGAGCAGGCGTTGTGCCGGCGCTGTGCGGCCGGACATGCGGTGGCCGTATCCAGCGCCACGGCCGCGCTGCACATGGCGTGTCTCGCCGCCGGTCTTGGTCCGGGAGACCGCTTGTGGACCAGCCCGAACACCTTCGTCGCTTCCGCGAATTGTGCGCGCTACTGCGGTGCGCAGGTCGACTTCGTCGACATCGATCCGGCCACCTGGTGCCTCGATATGGGATTGCTGGAGAGCAAGCTCGAGTCGGCGGCACGGTCCGGCAGCTTGCCGAAGGTGGTGATCCCGGTCGCGTTCGGCGGCCGAAGCTGCGACATGCGCGCGCTGAAGCGCCTGTCGGAGCGGTTCGGCTTCACCGTCATCGAGGATGCTTCGCATGCCGTCGGCGCCTCGTATGCCGGGCGCCCCGTGGGCTGCGGCGACTACGCGGACATGACCGTGTTCAGCTTTCATCCGGTGAAAATCGTGACCACCGGAGAAGGTGGGGCGGTGCTCACCAATGACCCGCGCCACGCCGAGCGGTTGCGGAGCCTGCGCAGTCATGGGATCACGCGAGTGGCCGCCGAGATGGAAAACTGCAGCGACGGGCCCTGGTACTATGAAATGCAGGAGTTGGGATTCAATTATCGAATGACCGATCTTCAAGCCGCGCTGGGCTCCTCGCAACTGGCGCGGCTCGACACCTTCATCGCTCGCAGGCGGCAACTCGCGGAGCGCTATGATCGACTGCTCCAAGGGCTGCCTTTGCAGCTGCCGGTCTTGGCGCCGATGGAAGAGTCCGCCTGGCACTTGTACGTCGTGCGGTTATCCTTGGATCGCATCGGCGGCACGCGCCGCGCGGTCTTCGAACACCTGAGAGAGGCGGGCATCGGGGTTAACGTGCACTACATCCCGGTGCATCTGCAGCCGTACTATCGCCGCCTGGGCTTCGCGCCCGGCGATTTCCCGCGAGCCGAGCAGTACTACCGCGAAGCGATCAGTTTGCCGATGTACGCGGGTCTCGACGATGCAGCGCAGGAGCGGGTGGTCGGTGAGCTTGGGAGCGCCATTGCATGACTGGATACCTGAGGCGGATCGCGGAGCACCGATGAACGGCATGAATATGGGTCATCGGTCCGAGGCGGATCGCGGAGCACCGATGAACGGCATGAATATGGGTCATCGGTCCGAGGCGGATCGCGAAGGAACGATGAACGGCGTGGAAATTGGCCATGGGTCCGAGGCGGATCGCGAGGAACGATGAACGACATAAAAATTGGCCATCGGCGCGTCGGCTTGGGTCACCGGCCGTTCATCATTGCGGAGATGTCGGGCAACCACAATCAGTCGCTCGAGCGGGCGCTCGAGCTGGTCGAGGCGGCTGCCGCGGCCGGCGCCCACGCCCTGAA
>JBEKYO010000150.1:0-10568 GCA_049510875.1 Steroidobacteraceae bacterium | reverse complement strand
ACCGCGCTGTGCACCAACGTGCTGATCGTCGCGGCCTTCCCGATCCTCACCGTGACGCTCGCCCTGCTGAGCTTGGACCGCTACGCCGGCACCCACTTCTTCACCAACGATCACGGCGGCAACGCGATGATGTATATCAACCTCATCTGGATCTGGGGCCATCCGGAAGTCTACATTCTCATTCTGCCGATCTTCGGCGTGTTCTCGGAAGTCACCGCGACCTTCTCCGGCAAGCGCCTGTTCGGCTACACCTCGATGGTCTATGCCACGGTGGTCATCACCATCCTGTCGTATCTGGTGTGGCTGCATCATTTTTTCACCATGGGCTCGGGTGCGAGCGTCAATTCGTTCTTCGGCATCACCACCATGATCATCTCGATTCCCACGGGCGCAAAGATGTTCAACTGGCTCTTTACCCTGTATCGCGGCCGAATCCGCTTCGAGTTGCCGTTGATGTGGACATTGGCATTCATGCTCACCTTCGTGATCGGCGGCATGACGGGCGTGCTGTTGGCGGTGCCGCCGGCGGACTTCGTGCTGCACAACAGCCTGTTCCTCGTGGCGCATTTCCACAACGTCATCATCGGCGGCGTGGTGTTCGGCGTATTCGCCGGCATCAGCTACTGGTTCCCGAAGGCGTTCGGATTTCAACTCGAGCCGTTCTGGGGAAAGATGTCGTTCTGGTTCTGGCTGGTCGGTTTCTACGTGGCGTTCATGCCGCTGTACGTGCTCGGGCTCATGGGCGTCACGCGCAGGCTGCGCCACTTCGAGGACCCCGCCCTGCAGATCTGGTTCGTCATCGCCGCGGTCGGGGCCGCCCTGATCCTGCTCGGCATCGTGTGCTTTCTGATCCAGATCTACGTGAGCATCCGGCGGCGCGACGCGCTGCGCGACCGCACCGGCGACCCATGGGGCGGCCGGACGCTCGAGTGGTCCACGGCTTCGCCGCCGCCCGACTATAACTACGCCTTCACGCCCGTGGTATACGACAACGACGCCTGGTGGGACATGAAGCACCGCGGGTTTCGCCGCCCGGTGACCGGATTCAACGCCATCCACATGCCGCGCAACACCGGCGCGGGATTCATCCTCGCCGCCTTGAGCGGCATGTTCGGCTTCGCCATGGTCTGGCACATCTGGTGGCTGGCGCTGTTCGGATTCGCGGCGGTGCTCGTGACGGCGATCGTCCACACCTTCAATTACGACCGCGATTTCCACATCCCCGCCGCCGAAGTCGAGCGCACCGAGGATGCACGCACCCGCGTGCTGGCCGCGCAGGTTTGAACCCGTCATGACCACAGCCACGGGCGGGAACGCCACAGCCGAAGCGCCGGTCTTCTGTTTGACCGACGAGCATGAGCACGCGTCGGGCGGCAGTACCCTGCTCGGCTTCTGGATCTACCTGATGAGCGACTGCCTGCTGTTCGCGGCGCTGTTCGCCACTTACGGCGTCCTCGGCGGCAGTTACGCGGCCGGCCCGTCGCCCAAGGAACTGTTCGAACTGCCGTTGGTGGCGGTGAACACCTCGATGCTGCTGCTCTCGTCCATCACCTACGGCTTCGCCATGCTGTCGACCTATAAGGGACGCATCGGCGCAACTCTGGGCTGGCTCGTCGTCACGGCGCTGTTCGGAATGGCGTTCGTGGGCATCGAGTTGTACGAGTTCGCGCATATGATCCACGACGGCGCCACCCCGCAACGCAGCGCCTTCCTGTCCGCCTTCTTTACGCTCGTGAGCACGCACGGCCTGCACGTGACGGTGGGTCTGATCTGGATGGTGACGCTGATGGTGCAGGTGAGTCAGCGAGGCCTGATTCCGGACAACGTGCGGCGGCTGGCGTGCCTCTCCATGTTCTGGCACTTCCTCGACGTCATCTGGATCGGCGTCTTCACTTTCGTCTACCTCGGGGGCATGCTGCGATGAGCGAACCCAGCCACGGCGCGGACCACGGTTCGCTGCGCAGCTACCTCACCGGATTCGTCCTGTCGGTGATCCTCACCGCCGTGCCGTTCTGGCTGGTCATGTCCGGAGTGCTCGACAGCAAAATCGCGACGGAACTCGCGATCACGACGCTGGCCGTGGCGCAGATCACGGTGCACATGGTGTATTTCCTGCATATGAATACCCGGGCGGAGGACGGCTGGTCGATTCTCGCGCTGGTGTTCACGCTCATCCTGGTGGTGATCGCGCTGATCGGATCGTTGTGGATCATCTATCACCTGAACGCCAACATGATGCCCAGCAAGGATATGAGCCAGCTGCCGTGAGGTCCCCCTTTTGACGGGAGGGCGCGCGAAGTCGGCCTACCGCCAGTTGAACAACAATCGTATTTTGTTGGATGATTATGTATGATTGGATCAGGTTCGTTCGGATGATGCGGCTGGGGTGAGGCTGCGCGACCTCATGGATTGACGCCACGCTTTTCGCCGCGGGGATTGGATTTCGTCGCTGAAGGCAATGCCGAATACGGCAGAGGCGTCATGGCGCAGGTCTTTCGACCCAGGCAAATCTTCGTGCTGAAGTTCGGCGCGATCGTGGTCGTGATCCTTTGCGTGGCCGGCATTTTCCTCTGGCGCGCCGTCATCGCCGAATCGCCGCCCATCAATTCCCCGGTCGCTCAGATTCCCCCCTTCAGCCACAAGCATCACGTCAGCGACGTGGGTTTGGATTGCCGCTTTTGCCATGCATCGGTGGAAACCGGGGCCTTCGCCGGATTGCCGCCGACCTCGACCTGCATGACCTGCCACTCCCAGTTGTTCAAGGGGCAGTCGATGCTCGCACCGGTCGCCGCGAGCTTGCGGGATGACCGCTCGCTGCATTGGATTCGCGTCGATCGGCTGCCCGACTTCGTCTATTTTCACCACGACATTCACATCGCGAAGGGTGTGGGCTGTTCGACCTGTCACGGGCAGGTGGACCAGATGCCCCTGCTGTGGCGGACCCAGTCGCTGGAGATGTCCTGGTGCCTCGATTGCCACCGCGCACCCGAGAAATACCTGCGCCCGCAAAACCGGGTGTTCGACATGACGTGGAAAGCGCCGCCCGATCAGCTGCAGCGGGGCGAGCAGCTGTTGGCCGCCAACAAGATCGATCGCCGCCGCTTATCCGACTGCTCCAACTGTCATCGCTAAACCCACGACATGGCTGCCAACGACATGCATGAGCCGCTGAACTTCGATCCCAAGGCCGAGCCGGCGCTGCAGTGGCGCGGTCTCGACGAGTTGCAGAGGCCTGCCGCGAACGGGCGTCATAGGGAGCCGCCGCACGCGCCGCCGGATCTTGCGACGCTCGATCGACGCCAATTCCTGCGCCTCACGGCCGCGTCCTTGTCGCTGGCCGGCGCCGGCGGCTGCAGCCGCCCGCCGCAGCAGACGATCGTGCCCTACGTGCATGCGCCGCCGCAGCTGGTCGCCGGCGACCCGCTGTATTTTGCGACGACCGCGGCGCTCGGCGGGGCCGCGCAAGGGTTTCTGGTCAAGAGCAACTATGGCCGGCCGACGAAAATCGAAGGCAATCCCTCGCACCCCGGCAGCCTCGGCGCGACCGACATTTTCGCGCAGGCCGCGGTGCTCGATTTGTGGGATCCTGATCGCGCCCAGGCCGTGCGCCATCGCGGCCAAGAGACCACCTGGGAGAGCTTCGTGGGCGCGCTGAGCGCGCGCCTGAGCCGGCTCTCGGTCAACACCGGGACCGGACTGCGCATCCTCACCGAGAGCGTGAGTTCGCCCACGCTCGGCAACCAGTTGCACGCGCTGCAGAGTCGCTTCCCCGGCGCGCGTTGGCACCAGTATCAGCCGATCAATCGCGACCGCGCCTACGAGGGCAGCCGGCTCGCATTCGGCGAGGCTCTCGAAGCGCGCTACCACTTCGAGGAGGCGCGCGTCGTCCTCAGCCTGGACGGTGATTTTCTGGGGATTCCGGGCGTGCGCTATGCGCGCGACTTCGTCGCCGCGCGCCGCGGCGCCGACGCCAAGCCCGATCCGGGCCGGCTCTACGTGGTCGAGTGCACACCGACGCTGACGGGCAGTTTCGCCGATCATCGGTATGCCGTGCGCTTCGGCGAGGTCGAGCCGATCGCGCGTGCGCTCGCGCAGGCGCTCGGCGTTGCGGGTGCAGGCCTCCCGGCCGGCGGCCCGGCCGCCGCGCCTCTGCTGCCCGGCGATGCGCTCGCCGCGTGCGCGCGCGACTTGAAACAGAACGCCGGGCGCGCCCTGGTGTTGGTCGGCGACGCACAGCCGCCCCTCGTGCACGCGCTCGCTCACGCGATCAATGAGGCGCTCGGCAACGTCGGCCGCACCGTGAGCTACTGCGCGCCGATCCTCGCGCTCGCGGAGCCGCAGGACGAGTCGCTGCGCGCGCTCACCGAAGACATGGCCGCCGGGCAAGTCGATACGCTGATCATGCTGGGCGGCAACCCGGTCTACAACGCGCCGGCCGACCGTCTCTTCGGCACGCATCTCGCGCAGGTTGCCATGAGCGTGCACCTCAGCCTGTACGACGACGAGACCTCCGCGCTCTGCGACTGGCAGATCCCGCAGGCGCATTTTCTCGAGAGCTGGTCCGATACGCGCGCGTTCGACGGCACGGCCGCGATTCAGCAACCCCTGATCGCGCCGCTCTACGGCGGCAAATCGGCACACGAGCTGTTGGCGCTTCTGCTCGGCCAATCCACCTCGAATGACTATCAGACGGTGCGCGATTTCTGGGCCCAGAGCCGCGCGCCCGCCGAGGCCGAGGCCTTCTGGAGCCAGGCGCTGCACCGGGGCGTGATCGAAGGCTCGCAACTCCCGGTGCGCGCGGCCTCGACGCGATCGGACTTTTTGCGCGCACCAGTGGCGCCCCTGGGGGCCGCGGCACCGGCGGCGCCCGACGCTGCCTCGCTCGACCTGATTTTTGCGCCCGACCCGACGGTCTGGGATGGACGTTTCGCGAACAATGCCTGGCTGCAGGAATTGCCCAAGCCGATGACCAAGCTGACCTGGGACAACGCTGCGCTCGTGGGGCCCGCGCTCGCCCTGCGTCTCGGGCTCACCAACGGGGACCAGGTCGAATTGCGCGTTCGCGATGCGGTGGTGCTCGCGCCGGTCTGGATCATTCCCGGCCAGCCCGACGCGACCGTCACGGTGACGCTCGGCTACGGGCGCACGCGCGCCGGGAGGATCGGCAACGGCGCGGGCTACGATGCCTATGTGCTGCGCCAATCGGACGATCCCTGGCACGCGCACGGGCTGCAGGTGCGCAAGACCGGCGCGACAGTCGAGCTGGCCACGACCCAGCACCATTTCTCGATGGAGGGCCGCCGCCCCGTGCGCACCGCCACGCTGGCCGAATACCGCAGCGATCCGGCGGGCGCAACGGCCGACGAGAATCGCCCCAACCCGAGCATGTACCAACCGGTGCCCGGCGACGGCTACGCCTGGGCGATGAGCATCAATCTGGATGCCTGCACCGGCTGCAGCGCCTGCACGATCGCCTGTCAGGCCGAGAACAACATACCGGTCGTCGGCAAGAAGGAAGTGCTGCGCGGCCGCGAAATGCACTGGATCCGCGTCGATCGCTATTACGAGGGCGCCGCCGAGCAGCCGCGCACCCATTTTCAGCCGGTGCCCTGCATGCATTGCGAGCATGCACCCTGCGAGGTCGTGTGCCCGGTCGAGGCGACCGTCCACGATTCGGAAGGGCTGAACCTGCAGGTCTACAACCGCTGCATCGGCACGCGCTTTTGCTCGAACAACTGCCCCTACAAGGTGCGCCGCTTCAATTTCCTGCAATACAGCGACGAGGACACCGAGAGCCTCAAGGCGCAGCGCAATCCAGAGGTCACGGTGCGCATGCGCGGCGTCATGGAAAAATGCACCTACTGCGTTCAACGCATCACCGACGCGCGCATCGAAGCGGAAAAAAGCAATCGGCGCCTGGCCGACGGAGAGGTCGTCACGGCCTGCCAGGCGGCCTGCCCAACCGGGGCGATCCTGTTCGGCGATCTCAACGATCCGCAAAGCCGGGTGCGCCTGACCAAGGCCTCGCCCCTCGACTATGCCTTGCTCAGCGAACTCAACACGCGCCCACGCACCACCTATCTTGCGAAGCTGAGCAACCCGAATCCGGAACTCGCCCAACCGCCGGCCGCGGACCCGAAGGCGGACACTTGATATGAGCAGCACCGCACCCTCCGAGATGCTCTCCGATGCGCCTGCGGCGCACGAATCGGTGTTGCCCGGCCCGCACAGCTACGAGTCGATATCGGAAAAGATCAGCGGCATCGTGCTCGCCACGCACACGGCGCGCTGGTGGCTCATCGCGTTTGCGGTTTGTTCGGCACTGACCGTGCTGTTCTTCGGATCGATCTGTTACCTGTTCTACAAGGGCGTCGGCATCTGGGGATTGAACGTCCCGGTGGTTTGGGCGTTCGACATCACGAATTACGTCTGGTGGATTGCGATCGCGATGTCCGGGACCTTCATTTCGGCGGCGCTGCATCTGACGCGCCAGCCCTGGGGCGCATCGATCAGCCGCTTCGCCGAGGCGATGACGGTGTTCGCGCTCGCGATCGCCGGCATGTTTCCGATCCTGCATCTGGGGCGGCCCTGGTTCTTTTATTGGCTGACGCCATACCCCAACATGATGAGCCTGTGGCCCCAGTGGCGCAGCCCGCTCGTGTGGGATTTTTTCGCGATTCTGGCCTACCTGCTGCTGTCGCTGATGTTCTGGTATCTGGGCCTGATCCCGGACTTCGCAACCTTGCGCGATCGCACGCGCACGCGCCTGAGGCAGGTCATCTACGGACTGCTCGCGCTCGGCTGGCGCGGCGAGGCGCGGCACTGGCAGCGGCGCCAGAGCGCACAGCTGTTGCTCGCCGGATTGGCGGTGCCGCTGGTCGTCTCCGTGCACAGCGTCGTCGGCCTGGATTTTGCCACCGGCAATACGCCGGGCTGGCACTCGACGATCTTTCCGCCGTTTTTCGTTGCGGGCGCGATGTTCTCGGGCTTCGCGATGGCGATGACGATCGTGATACTGCTGCGGCGCGCGTTCGATCTCGGCAACTTCATCACCGACCGTCATCTCGACAATCTCGCGAAGCTGATCCTCGCCATGGGGCTGGTGCTCGCCTACAGCTACGTCATGGAAATCTTCATGGCCTGGTACAGCGCCGATCGCTACGAGATCTACACGGCGCTCAACCGGATGCGCGGGCCTTATGCGCCGGTCTATTGGGCCTTGATCCTCTGCGTGGTCGTCGTGCCCCAGGCCTTGTGGTCGCGGCGCGTGCGCCGCGCGACCTGGCTGCTGTTCGCGATCAGCATCGTGATCAACGTCGGCATGTGGCTCGAGCGCTTCATGTTGATCGTCACGAGCGAACACCGCGATTTTCTGCCCTCGGCCTGGGGTATGTTCTATCCGACCATTTGGGACTGGGCGATCCTGATCGGCTCGATCGGCTTCTTCGGCTGGCTGCTGCTGCTGTTCGTGCGCTTCGTGCCGCTGATCTCCATGTCCGAGATGCGCGAACTTCTGGACCATCAGCGGCCGACCCGCGAGCGAGGTGCCCCGTGACTCCCACGGCTGCCGGGCCCTACGGCCTGCTCGCGGAGTTCTCGAGTCCGGCGGCCTTGCTCGATGCGGCGAGGGCCGCGCATGGCGCCGGCTACCGGCGCCTGGAGGCCTACTCGCCGATGCCGATCGAGGGCCTCGTCGAGGCGCTCGGATCGTCCGACACGGGGTTGCCGCGGCTCGCACTGATCGGCGCCATCATCGGCGGCGCCGGCACCTTCGCGCTGCAATGGTTCAGCGCGACCGCCGATTATCCGTTCAACGTCGGCGGACGCACGCCGGCCTGGCCCGGCTTGATTCCCTCGACGTTCGAAATGACCGTGCTCGGCGCCGTGCTCGCAATCTTCTTCGGCGTGCTGCTGCGCAGCCGATTGCCGAAACTCTACCACCCGGTGTTCAACGATGCCGGCTTCGCGGCCGCGTCGAGCGATCGCTTTTTCCTGTGTATCGAGGCTGCTGATCCGCACTACGATGCGCCCCAAACGAAAGACTTTCTCGAACGCCTGCGGCCGCTGCGCGTGAGCGTGATCGAGGCATGAAGGAGCTGCCGTGTACCGCACCATGACACGACGCGCCTGCCCGCTCGGCCTGCTGACCGCCGCCGGTCTCGGCCTGATGCTGCTCGCGGGTTGTGAGAAATCCATGCGCAACATGTACGAGCAGCCCAAGTACCGGCCGTTCGTCGCCAGCAGCCTCTGGCCCGACGGACGGTCCGAGCGCCCCTTGGAGCCGGGCGTGGTCGCCTACAGCGCGGGCGCGCTCGCGGCCTCCTCCAGCGGGCGTCGCGCCGATCTCGCGCTGCCCGATTGGGCCGCGCCTGCCGGCGCGCGCGCGGCCCCGCCGGTGACGATCGAGTCGCTCAAGCGCGGGCGCGAGCGCTACGACGTCTATTGCGCGCCGTGCCACAGCCTCACCGGCGACGGTGACGGCATGGTCGTGCGCCGCGGCTTCCCGGCGCCGGCCAGCCTGCACAGCGCATCCTCGCGGTCGGCATCGGACGCGCATCTGTTCGATGTGATCACGGGCGGCCAGGGTGTGATGTACGCGTTTGCCGATCGGATCGGGCCGCCCGATCGCTGGGCGATCGTCGGCTACCTGCGCGCCTTGCAGCGCAGTCAGCACGCCGCGATCGCCGATGTACCGCCGGCCGAGCAGCCGGCGCTGCTCGCGGAGAAGCCCTGATGGCCGCGGTCGCGGCACAGGCACGGGGATTGCGCAATGCCTGCCTGATCGCCGCGGGCGTCGGCGTGGTATTGCTGGTTCTGGCCGGCCGGCAAGGCGGCCCGGGCTGGCTGCCCTCGTATCTGTTCGTCTGGCTATTCGTGCTCGGCTTGTCGCTGGGCAGCCTCGCCTGGGTCACGGTGCACAATCTGACCGGCGGGAATTGGGGACAGGCGGTGCGGCCGTTCGCACAGGCGGCACTGCGCTTGTTCCCCTTGTGCGCACTGCTGGCCGTGCCGCTGCTGTTCGCCCCGGTGCGGCTGCTGCCGTGGATGAATTCGACCGCAGGCGCCGCGGATGTGGGGCTGGTCGCGGGCCAGCATTGGTATTTGAACTCAGCGTTTTTTTACCTGCGCGGGATCGTCTATTTCGCCATATGGATTGCGCTGGCGTGGCTGCTGCGCGACCCCGGTCCGCGCCGGCCGCTGCAGGGCGTTTCGGCGGCCGGCTTCGTGCTCTATGCGCTCACCGCGACGTTTGCCGCGGTCGATTGGACCATGTCGCTGACGCCGCCCTGGCATTCGACGGTGTTTGGCCTGCTGATCGGCACCGGTCAGGCGCTCGCGGCGCTCGCCGGCGCGATTCTCTGTGCGAATGCCCTCGGCGCGAAGGCGCCTGCCCCGGAGGTCGATGCGCCGCGGCGCGCGCGCTTTCACGATCTCGGCAATCTATCGCTCGCGCTCGTGCTCGTGTGGGCGTATCTGGCGTTCATGCAGTTCTTGATCATGTGGATCGAAGACCTGCCCGACGAGATCGCCTGGCTGCTGCTGCGCAGCCGGACGAGTTGGAGCGTGCTGACCGGGTTCGTGGTCGTTACGCATTTCGTGCTCCCGTTCCTGCTCCTGCTGTCGCGCGGCGCGAAGCGCTCGCCCGGCGTGCTTGCGTGGATCGGGGCGCTCGTGCTGCTCGCCTGCCTCGCCGACAGCTTCTGGCTCGTCGTGCCGATCTTCAGGCCCCAAGGCTTCGAATTGCGGTGGAGCGACTTGGGCGCGCTGCTCGCGATCGGCGGACTGTGGCTGGGCTGCTTGATCTTTGTGATTGGACTGCCGGCGGCGCACCCGTTGCACGGCGGATTGGCTCCTGGAAGCGGTGAACATGGCACACAACGCGCCTGAGGGCCGCACGGCGGCCGAGAAGCGGGGTCACGAGCTGTTCGATCTCGACGTGAGTTATATCGGCTGGTTTTCCGTGGGCCTGATAATCCTGCTGATCGTCACCGCCGGGACGGCGTTTTACATGTTGGGCGGCTTTCGGGTCTCCGACGCGGTGCTCACCAAGCAAAGCACCGAGGGCTCGCTGTCCGGACCCTTCGCGACGCTCCAGGAAACGCCGCAGGACGATCTGCGCAGCTATCGGCGCAGCAAGGCCGCCGGGCTCGAGGGCTACCATTGGGTCGACCGCAGCGGAGGCGTCGTGCAGATCCCGATCGAGCGCGCGATGGAGCTGGTCGCGGCGCAGGCGGCCACGCGGCCCGCCCCCGATTCGATGGACCAGTCACCGCCGCCGCCCCAGCAGCCCCGAGGGCATAAGCCGTGAGGACGCGTCGGCTTGTGAGCACGAGCTTCGCAATCGCGCTGTTGGCCGCGGCCGCGCACACCGCTACCGCCGCAGCCACCGCTACCGCCGGTGCCGCCGATCCCGGCCGTCCCGGCTACACCGGCAGCGCGGATTTCGTGCAGCACCTCGGACAGAGCGTGCCCGCCGATCTGCCCTTCCGCGACGAACGGGGAAATGCCGTGCGGCTGGGGAGTTACCTGGGTAGCGCCCCGATCGGCTTGATCTTTTCCTATTATCG
>JBEKYO010000149.1:0-10631 GCA_049510875.1 Steroidobacteraceae bacterium | reverse complement strand
AATTTCCAGGTCGAACACGATGAAAATGATGGCGACCAGGTAGTACCGCACGTCGAAGCGCATCCGCGAATCCTCGAAGGCCTCGAATCCGCACTCGTAGGGCGAGAGTTTCTCCGCGTCCGGCCGCCGTGGGCCCGCGATCCAGCCGATCGTGAACAGCGCGAGACCGAGCAACGCGGCGAGGCCCATGAAGATCAGGATCGGCAAATACTGTCGCAACATCGGCGGCGTCGGTGACTGTACGTAATGTTAAATATCATAGCAGGCGCAACGTGTTGCGTCGCGTTGCATCGCATTGAGGCGCGATCAATCGCGGTCCATCGCGCGCGTATCCTCCCTCTCGATTGCACCACACGAACGCCACGTCATGTGGCACGAATGGTGCCGACGGCCGGACTCGAACCGGCACAGGTTGCCCCACTAGCCCCTCAAACTAGCGCGTCTACCAATTTCGCCACGTCGGCTTGTCAATGGGCTTCGCCCAACTTTCTCATGGCCTTGCGGCCAAACTGCTACGGGGTTCGAGCAGCGAACCCCGACAAATTAGCGGCGCTGCGCGCCGGTAAGAAAAAAAACTCACGGCCGGCTCACTTCGGAGGCGTCGCCGGAGCGGGCGCGGGCGGCGGCGGCGGAGCGGCCGGCCGCGGTGCATTGAGCACCGAGCGTTCCAACACACTGGTCGCCTCACCGGGCGCACGCGTCCCCAGATAAGCCAGCGACAGGCTGGTCACGAAGAACAGTGCGGCAAACACCGCCGTCAATTTCGAAAACAGCGTGCTGGTCCCGCGCGCACCGAACACCGTGCCCGAAGCGCCCGACCCGAAGCCGGCGCCGGCCTCCGCGCCCTTGCCTCGTTGCAGCAATACAAGCCCGATGATCATGAGTGCAAGCAGCACATGCACTGCCAAAATGAAACCACGCAACATAGAAAAACTCTCAGTGGCGAACGGGACCCGATACGGTTTCCCGTAGGGCCGCAGCCGCGCAAATCTGCTGAAACTCATCGGCACTCAACGAAGCGCCGCCCACCAATCCGCCATCGACGTCGGGCATCTCGAAAAGCTCTGCCGCGTTGCCGCCCTTGACGCTGCCGCCGTACAGGATCCGCAGACGGGCGCCTATATTAGCATCTTGCGCGGCGATTCGATCTCTCAGGTAGGCATGCACGCCCTGCGCCTGCTGCGGCGTGGCGGTACGCCCCGTGCCGATGGCCCAGACCGGCTCGTACGCGAGGATGGCGTGCGCGAAACTGCCGATCCCGTTCATGGCGATCACCGCATCGATCTGCCGCGCCACCACGGCCTCGGCCTGGTGCGCCTCATGTTCCTCGAGGGTCTCGCCGACGCACAGCACCGGGATGAGGCCCGCCTGCACGACCGAGGCGAACTTGCGCGCCACCAGCGCATCGTCCTCGTGATACAGCCGCCGCCGTTCGGAATGCCCGACGATCACGTAGCGGCAGCCGATGTCCCTCAGCATGGCGACGCTCACCTGGCCCGTGAAGGCGCCGCCGGCTTCCGCGCACACGTCCTGCGCCCCCACTCGAATCTGCCCCTCGTCCAGCAGGCGCACCGCATCGGCCAGGTACACATAAGGCGGACAGACCACCACGTCGATGGGCCACTCGGGCTGCAGTCGCCGCTCCAACTCCGTGAGCAGTGCCTGATTGGCCGACCGCGAACCGTGCATTTTCCAATTCCCCGCGACTACCGGACGACGCATACGCACCACCTTCGGGCACAGGCCCCAGGAAAGGCGGCGAAGATTAGCTGCGTGGACCTGTAACTGCAAGCCTCGGCTGGTTAAGGGCTTTTTGCGACCTCTTCGGCCAGCGGTGCGGCCGTTGCCGCCGCATCGGCCGCGGTCGCCTCGACCACGGCCACGATGTCCCGCGCGCCCTGCTTCACGAGGCCGGCATCGTACCCCTCGACCATCACGCGAATGAGCGGCTCCGTGCCCGAGGCGCGCAGCACGATGCGCCCGCGGCCGTTGAAGCGCCGCTCGACCGCGGCCGCCGCCGCGACCACCTTGGGGTCGGCCATGGGATCGAAGCGCCTGGCCACGCGCACGTTGAGCAGAACCTGCGGGTATCGGCGCATGGGCGCCGCCAACTCGGCTAGGCCGGCGCCGGTGGTTTTCATCACCGCGAGCACCTGCAGGGCGCTCACCAGACCATCGCCCGTGGTGGTCTTGTCCAGACACAGAATGTGTCCCGAGGTCTCGCCGCCCAAGGTCCCGCCGGCTTCGTTCAACATCGCGAGCACATACCGGTCGCCGACCTGGGCGCGGCGGAACTCGATGTTGCGCTCGGCCAGCGCATGCTCGAGCCCCAGATTGCTCATCACCGTGCCGACCACGGGGCCGCGCAGTGCGCCGGCCTGGTGCCGCGCGGTGGCCAGGATGAACAGCATCTGGTCGCCGTCGACGCACCGCCCCAACTCATCGACCATCACCACCCGGTCGCCGTCCCCGTCGAGCGCCAGCCCCACCTGGGCACGCACGCCGGGGACCGTGAGCTGCAGGAGTTCGGGCGCGGTCGAGCCGCATGCATCGTTGATGTTGCGGCCGTTCGGCGAGCACCCGATGGGCACGATTTCCGCGCCGAGATCCGCGAGCACGCGCGGCGCCACCTTGTAGCCCGCCCCGTTGGCGCAATCGATGACGATCTTGAAGCCGCGCAGGTTCATGCCGGCGGGGATGGTCGAGGCGCAGAATTCCTGGTACTGGGTGCGGCTGCGATCGATGCGCACCGCCCGGCCGAGATGCTGCGATTCCTGCGTCACGACCGGCTCATCGATTAAGCGCTCGATGAGGCTCTCGATCTCATCGGAGAGCTTGCTGCCGGTGGCATCGAAGAACTTGATCCCGTTGTCCTCGTAGGAATTGTGCGAGGCGCTGATGACCACCCCGAAGCTGCACGCCAGGCGCTGGGTCATGTACGCGATGCCCGGGGTGGGCAGCGGCCCGATCAGCATCACGTCGACGCCGGCCGCCACGAATCCCGCCTCCAGCGCCGACTCGAACAGGTATCCCGACAGCCGCGTATCCTTGCCGATGAGCACGCGGCCGCCCTTCGGCGCCAACACGCGCGCGGCGGCGCTCGCGAGCCGCAGCGCAAAATCCACGGTCATCGGCGCCTGCCCCACGCGGCCGCGCACGCCATCGGTGCCGAAGTAGCGCGTGGTCACGGCGCGGCCCCGTCGCCGTGCAGCACCGCATCGACCATGCGGATGGCATCGCGCGTGGGCGCCACGTCGTGGGTGCGAATGATGTGCGCTCCCATGCTCACGGCGAGCGCCGCCAGGCCGAGGCCGCCGTACAATCGCTCATCGGTGGCGCGCCCGAGAATGCGGCCTATGAAGCTCTTCCGCGACACGCCCACCAGCAGTGGCGAGCCGAGCGCCGCGACGCGCGCCAACGCCTTGAGCAGCGCCATGTTGTGCTCCAGGCCCTTGCCGAAACCGATGCCCGGATCGAGCGCGATGGCCTCGCGCGCGACGCCGGCCGCCATGCAGGCGTCGCGTTGCCGACTCAAGAACTCGCATACTTCAGCCACCACGTCCTGGTACACCGGATGGTGCTGCATCGTACGCGGCTCGCCCTGCATGTGCATCAAACACACTCCCACGCCCGCTTGCGCAGCCCACTCGTACGCGCCGGGCGCGCGCAGCGCGTACACATCGTTGACGATGCACGCCCCGGCGGCGGCGGCCGCAGCCATCACGCCGGGCTTGCTGGTGTCGATCGAAACGGCCACATCCAGGCGCCCTGCGATGCGCTCGATGACCGGCAGCACCCGCTCGAGTTCGACAGATTCCTCCACGCCCGCGGCGCCCGGCCGGGTCGACTCGCCGCCAATATCGAGAATCGCGGCCCCCTCGGCGACCATGGCGGCCGCGCGCTCGAAGGCGGCATCGGGGCGCGCATGGCGGCCGCCGTCGGAGAACGAGTCGGGGGTCACGTTGAGGATGCCCATCACCACGGGCCGGGTCAGATCGATGACTCTATGTAGGCAGCGCCACTGCATGGGAATCGGTCGGGCACTCCGATTTCAATGAAAAGGCCGGCGCATGCGCCGGCCTTCGGTTTGCGGACGGGCCGCGTAGCCTAAGGGTGTCCCGTAGGTCCGCTCAGTGCTGGCCGGCCGGGTTGACCAGCGGGGGTGCGGGTTTCTCGGCCGTCGGGGGCCGCGGCGTCGCCGTGGGGGTGTCGTCCCAGTCGCGCGGCGGGCGCGGCACCTTGCCCTCCATGATGTCCTTGATCATCTCCTCGTCGATGGTCTCGTACTTGATCAACGCCTCGGACATGGTCTGCAGCTTGTCCATGTTCGTCTGGATGATCTTGTAGGCGCGCTGGTAATTGCTGTCGATCACGCGCCGCACTTCTTCGTCGATGACGTGCGCCGTGACGTCGGACACCTGTTTGTGCTGCGTGACGCTGCGTCCCAGGAACACCTCGCCCGACTCTTCGCTGTAGGTCTGCGGACCCAGCCGGTCCGATAGCCCCCAGCGGGTCACCATGTTGCGCGCCAGCTCGGTGGCCCGTTCGATATCGTTCGACGCACCGGTGGTCACGGCCTCGGGGCCGAACACCAGCTCTTCGGCCACCCGGCCGCCGAACAGCGTGGCGATGCGGCTCTCGAGCTGCCGCTTGCTGGTGCTGTAGCGATCCTGTTCCGGCAGGAACATGGTCACGCCCAGGGCACGGCCGCGCGGAATGATGGTCACCTTGTAGACCGGATCATGCTCAGGGACGCTCAACCCCACGATGGCATGGCCGGATTCGTGGTAGGCGGTGTTGCGCTTCTCTTCCTCGGTCATGACCATGGAGCGGCGTTCCGCGCCCATCATGATCTTGTCCTTGGCGCGCTCGAACTCCTCCATGGTCACCGACCGCTTGTTGCTGCGGGCGGCGAACAGGGCCGCCTCGTTCACGAGGTTGGCGAGATCGGCGCCGGAGAAGCCCGGCGTGCCGCGCGCGATCACCGACGGCTTGACGTTGTCGCCGAGCGGCACCTTGCGCATGTGCACCTTGAGGATCTGTTCGCGGCCGCGCACGTCCGGCAGCGGCACCACCACCTGGCGATCAAAGCGCCCGGGACGCAGCAGCGCCGGATCGAGCACATCGGGCCGGTTCGTGGCGGCGATGACGATGATGCCCTCGTTGCCCTCGAAACCGTCCATTTCCACCAGCAATTGGTTCAGGGTCTGTTCGCGCTCGTCATGGCCGCCGCCCAAGCCGGCCCCGCGATGCCGGCCCACCGCATCGATTTCGTCGATGAAAATGATGCAGGGAGCGTGCTTTTTGGCCTGTTCGAACATGTCGCGGACGCGCGAGGCGCCCACGCCCACGAACATTTCCACGAAATCCGAGCCGGAAATGGTGAAGAACGGCACCTTGGCCTCGCCGGCAATGGCGCGCGCCAGCAGGGTCTTACCCGTGCCGGGCGAGCCGACCATCAGCACGCCCTTCGGGATCTTGCCGCCAAGTTTCTGGAACTTGCCGGGATCTTTCAGGAAATCGACGATTTCGACCACTTCCTGTTTGGCCTCTTCGACGCCCGCGACATCGGCGAACGTGATGTTGACCTGGTCCTCGCCCAAGAGCCGCGCGCGGCTCTTGCCGAAGGACATGGCGCCGCGCCCTCCGGAGGCCCCCTGCATCTGGCGCATGAAGTAGGCCCAGAATCCGATCAGGATCAGGATGGGAAACGCGGAGATCAACAGTTGCAGGAACACCGACTGCTGTTTCGGAGGCTCGCCGCGGAACTTCACGCCCTGCGACTGCAACAAGCCGATCAGCGCCCCGTTGCTGGTCTCGGGGTTGTAGGTGACGAATTGATTGCCATCGCGGCGTTTGCCTTCGATGATCTCCCCTTTCAGCGTGACCGAATCTACGCTGTTGCTTTTGACGTCGGAGAGGAATTGGGAGTAATCGATGGTGGTCGGCTGACCCGTACGCATGCCGAATTGGCTGAAAATCGCGAGCAGAATGACCGCCAGGGCGACCCACAAGAGAATTTGTTTCGTCAGATCGTTCAAGTTTCACCTACCGCCGCATACCCATTACGACACATCGTCTTGCCGGACGTTCAGCCCAAAGGGGCTTCCCGAACTTACACCATCCCAAACTGCCGCGCCAACAGATAGATCTCAGGACTGCGAGATCGTGACGCCTTTGGCTTTTTCGTCATTACTCGGCCATATCGGCGGCGGGCATCCCGGATGATCTCCTCGAATCCCGCGCCTTGAAACAACTTCACCAGCAGATCGCCCCCCGGGGCCAACACCCGATCCGCAAACTCGAGCGCCAGCTCCGCCAGATGCATCGAGCGGGGCTGATCCACGGCATCTATGCCTGCCATGTTGGGGGCCATATCGGACAAAACAAGGTCGACCTTGGCGGCGCCCACGGCGGCCAACACCCGCTCGAGCACCGCCTCCTCGCGAAAGTCGCCGAGCACGAAGTCGACCCCCGGAATGGCCTCCATGGGCAGGATGTCGGTGGCGACGATGCGGCTCGACCCGCCGACGATGCGCGCGGCATACTGGCTCCAGCCGCCCGGCGCGGCGCCGAGATCGACGCAGCGGATGCCGGGCCGCAGCAGCCGTTCGGCCTCCTGGATCTGCGCCAGCTTGAAGACGGCGCGCGAGCGCCAGCCCTCTCGTTGTGCCCGTTTCACGAACTCATCGCTCGCATGTTCCGCGAGCCACCGGGCACTGCTCTTGGTCCGCTTGGGCATCGATTCGCTCGCTTCGTCGCCTGGCCTGCCTCGTCTATACTCGGCCGGATGCGTCTATCCGAAAAACAAAAGAAACATCTGCGCCGCTTGGCGCATCCGCTGCACCCCATCGTGATGCTCGGCGGCGCCGGCCTCACCGAGGGCGTGGTGAGCGAGCTGGATCGCGCGCTCGCCGACCACGAGCTCGTCAAAGTCAGCGCCCGGGTCGGCGAGCGCGATGCGCGCAACGCCGCCCTCGCCGCGCTGGCCGCGCGCACGTCGGCCGAATTGGTGCAGCGCGTTGGCCATGTCGGCGTGTTCTATCGCCCCCGCAAGGACCTACCGAAGATCCTCATTCCAGACTAGGACCAGCACGGCGAGAGCGGCGATCAGATACAGCCCCATCGACACGCCGTGCCAGGCGCCGAAGCTCAGGCCCGCCGCCGCGCCGTGCGCCCGCGCCGCCTCCATCACGCGCCGCAGACCCCACTCGTTGAGCGCCAGCAGCGAGGTGGCGAAATAACCCCACACGAAGCGGGCCCGGGCCGGCCGCAACAGCGCGAGCACCGCCACGCTCACCCCGAGGTAGGTCTCGATGCTGAACAGCGGCCCGGCCAGTACGCCGGCCAGATGCCGATCGCTCTGCGCGTGGAACAGGATCCAGGTCACCCACGGCACGGACCACAGGCTCCCGGCCCACAGCACCAGCAGCACGCGGAAGAATCGGCGGATCACACGTAGCGCACGACGACGATCTCGTAGCTGCGCGTGCCGCCCGGCGCCGTCACGTCGACCACGTCGCCCTGCGACTTGCCGATGAGCGCACGCGCGATCGGCGAG
Source organism: Steroidobacteraceae bacterium (assembly GCA_049510875.1). GTDB lineage: Bacteria > Pseudomonadota > Gammaproteobacteria > Steroidobacterales > Steroidobacteraceae > Bog-1198. The sequence continues at coordinate 3,070 of JBEKYO010000149.1, read as the reverse complement.
GACACCGACAGCAATCCTTCCTTGATGTTCGCCTCGTCATCGCCCACCAGCTGGTACACCACCTTGACGCCGCCGCCCTGATCCTCGAGTTCCACGGTCGCGCCGAACACGACGCGCCCGGTGACGGTGAGCTTGGTGACATCGATCACTTCGCAATTCGACAGCCGATGCTCGATGTCGTTGATGCGTCCCTCGATGAAGCTTTGCTGTTCGCGCGCCGCATGGTATTCGGCGTTCTCGGACAAATCGCCGTGGGCGCGTGCCTCGGCGATCGCCTTGATGACGTTCGGACGCGCCTCGCTTTTCAGCTGTTTCAATTCCTGCCGCAGCCGCTCGGCGCCGCGAAGAGTCATGGGAGTGCGCTTCACGTCGGCACCACTCTGTGAAGAGTCATGGGAGTGCGCTTCACGTCGGCACCACTCTGTGAAGAGTCATGGGAGTGCGCTTCACGTCGGCAGCACTCCGTGCAGAGTCAGGGGAGTGCGCTTCACGTCGGCAGCACTCCGTCCGGAGTCATGGGGGTTCGTTTCACCGCGAAAATTCCTTGTGCAAATCCTGCAGCCGATTCACTTCGATGTCGCCCAAATGGTCGAGCGCGTCGCAGGTGGCGCGCGCGCCGGCGACCGTGGTGTAGTAGGTTACCCGCCGGGCGACCGCCTCGCGGCGAATCGAGCGGGATTCGCGCACCGCCTGCTTGCCTTCCGTGGTGTTCACGATCAGCGCCACCTCGTCGTTTTTTATCATATCGACGACGTGCGGGCGACCCTCGCGCACTTTATTGACCCGCCGGCAGGCGACGCCGGCCTCCTCGAGCACGGCGGCCGTGCCGCCGGTGGCGGCGATTTCGAAGCCGCGGGCGATCAGCATCTGCGCGAGCAGCACCGCCCCCGGCTTGTCCCGGTCGCGCACGCTGACGAAGCACAGCCCGCGCGTCGGCAAGATCACGCCGGAAGCCGCCTGCGCCTTGGCGTAGGCCTCGCCGAAGGTATGCCCGGTGCCCATGACCTCGCCGGTGGATTTCATCTCGGGACCTAGGATGGGATCGGCTTCCGGGAACTTGATGAACGGGAAGACGGCCTCCTTGACCGAAAAGTAGGTCGGAATGCGCTCGAGCGTGCGGCCCTGTTCCTTGAGGGATTTGCCCGTCATGACCCGCGCCGCCACCTTGGCGAGCGGGATCCCGGTCGCCTTCGAGACGAACGGCACCGTGCGCGAGGCGCGCGGATTGACCTCGAGGATGTAGATGACGCCGCTCTGGATCGCGAACTGCACGTTCATCAGCCCCACGACATTGAGCGCCTTGGCGAGTTTGCGGGTCTGCGAGCGCAGTTCCTCCTGGATCTCCGCCGGCAGCCCGTTGGGCGGCAGCGAGCACCCGGAGTCGCCCGAATGGACGCCCGCCTGTTCGATGTGCTCCATGATGCCGCCGATCAACACCTCCTCGCCGTCGCTCACGGCGTCCACGTCCACTTCGATGGCGAGGTCCAGAAAGCGGTCGAGCAGCACCGCACTGTCGTTCGACAGCTTGACCGCCTCGGTCATGTATTGACGCAGATCGTCCTCGTTGAACACCACTTCCATGCCCCGGCCGCCGAGCACGTAGCTCGGGCGCACCACCAGCGGGAAGCCCACCTCGCGCGCCATCAACACCGCCGCATCGGCGCTGCGCGCCAGTGCGTTGGCGGGCTGTTTGAATTTCAGGCTGGTCACGAGCTTCTGGAACCGCTCGCGGTCCTCGGCGACGTCGATGCTGTCGGGCGTGGTGCCGATGATGGGAGCGCCGGCGAGACTGAGCGCACGCGACAACTTCAGCGGCGTCTGACCCCCGAATTGCACGATTACCCCCTCAGGCTTCTCCTTCTCGATGATCTCCATGACGTCCTCGAACGTCAGCGGCTCGAAATACAGGCGATCGGAGGTGTCGTAATCGGTGGACACCGTCTCGGGATTGCAATTGACCATGATGGTCTCGAAGCCGTCCTCGCGCAGCGCCATCGAGGCGTGCACGCAGCAGTAATCGAATTCGATGCCCTGGCCGATGCGGTTCGGTCCGCCGCCCAGAATCATGATCTTGCGGCGCGCGGTGACCTCGGCTTCGCACTCCTCCTCGTAGGTGGAATAGAGGTAAGCGGTCGAGGTCGAGAATTCCGCGGCGCAGGTATCGACTCGCTTGAAAACCGGATGCAGCCCGAGCTTGCGGCGCCGTGAGCGAATCGTCGGCTCGTCGCGCCCGGCGAGAGCCGCGATGCGCGAGTCGGAAAACCCCTTGCGCTTCAAGGCACGCAGCCGCGCGAGGTCCAGGCTCTCGAAGCCCTGCTCCTTGAGCTGCGCCTCCTCGCGCAGCAGATCCTCGATCTGCGCCAGAAACCACGGATCGATCTTGGTGGCCTCGAACACCTGTTTGAGCGTCCAGCCGGCCCGGAACGCGTCCGCCACGTACAGGATGCGATCCGGCCCCGGCCAGCGCAGCTCGTACGCGAGCTTATCGGCGGAGGCATCGGAGAGCGGCAGGGTGAGCTGCTCGTCGAAGCCGTCGTATCCCAGCTCGAGGCTGCGCAGCGCCTTCTGCATGGACTCTTGAAACGTGCGGCCGATGGCCATCGCTTCGCCGACCGACTTCATCTGCGTGGTCAAGCGCGTATTCGCGCCCGGAAACTTCTCGAAGGTGAAGCGCGGAATCTTGGTGACCACGTAATCGATGGTCGGCTCGAAGGACGCCGGCGAACCGCCGCCGGTGATCTCGTTCTTCAGCTCCTCGAGCGTGTAGCCCACCGCCAGCTTGGCGGCGATCTTCGCGATCGGAAACCCGGTGGCCTTCGAGGCCAACGCCGAGGATCGCGAGACCCGCGGATTCATCTCGATCACCAGCACCCGGCCATCATCCGGGTTGACCGCGAACTGAACGTTCGAGCCGCCGGTGTCGACCCCGATTTTGCGCAGCACCGCGATCGAGGCGTCGCGCAGGCGCTGGTACTCGCGGTCGGTGAGCGTCTGCGCCGGCGCCACGGTGATCGAGTCCCCGGTATGCACCCCCATGGGGTCCAGGTTCTCGATCGAGCATACGATGATG
>JBEKYO010000148.1:0-10791 GCA_049510875.1 Steroidobacteraceae bacterium | reverse complement strand
CTTCAGGATGTAGCAAGCGGAAAAGTTTTTCCGGGAACGGCACGGCTTGCACACTGGCCGGCACTGCGTAGCCATGCGCGTGGGGTGCCAGGATTCGGCCGGTCCAGCGCTTTCGTATGGCCGCCACACGCCTGGCAAAGTCCTCGGCCGTCTCGGTGAGGCCTGCCCAAAGGACCATCGGCGCCGCTTGTTTCTGTTTGTGTCGCGCGATGAGGCCTTCCGCATCGCGAATCGTTTTGGTGACGGTCAACATGCAACCGCCTGGCCAAGTTTTGCCCAGAAATTCGCCGATGTGTGCGCGGCGGCGGGGTCGCTCCACCCACCCCCCCTTCTAGTTTTGCGACTTTTTTTCGGGCAGCCCGGGTTCAACACGCCTGTGCTGCCTTCATGTGGCGAGTGATGACGGGCGGTCACGCGGTCACCCTTTCGGTTAGGACTGAAGATCGGGGCGTGCGATCGATGGCCCAGAAGCCTTCACGCGTGAGCGCTAGGCCCGCGGCGCGCAGTTCGGAGCGCGTCAGGCAGAGCGGTTGCCCCTGTTCGACATCCCGCGCGCAGTGAATGGCGTAGGCGGCCGGTCCGGCGAAGTGCTCACGGCATAGACGGCATTGGAATTGAGAGCCGCTGAGGCGCGTCAGCAGGGTCATGGCGCTGACCCCGCGAAGACATGCGCCCTGCTGTGTGAGCCCCGGAGAGCGGCGCTAGGCGGCGACGATCCGTTTGACGGTGCTAGCGAAGGCCTAGACGGCGTGCGGCCTTCAGCAGTGATGGTGCGTGCCAGAGGCCAGCGCCAGGCGAGGGAATCCCACGCTCGTTGAGCAGATCGGAGGCCTTGCGCAGTGACCCGCCATCCCGCAACGCGGCCTCGATCTGCCAGCGTATGGATTCGATTTGCGCGAGCGCCGCCGCCCGGTTCGCTTCGCCGCCTAGAGCCGAGATCTCGCGCACCTCGCGCTTGGAACGGGCCGCCATGCCGAGCTTCGTTCCGCGCGCCTTGGCCGACGCGAGGGCGGCCTTCGTGCGCTGACTGATTTTCCGCCGCTCCTCCTCGGCAAAGGCCGCGCGCAAGTGCAACTCGAAAGGATCGGTTTTCATGCCGAGTTCGGTCACGATGAACGGGACCTTGTGAGCCATCAGACCGCTGATGAAGTGCACATCGCGGCTCAAGCGGTCCAACTTGGCCACGATAATCGAGCCCTTGACCTTGCGGGCCGCCGAGAGAGCGGCGGCGAGCTCGGGGCGCAGGGTGAGCGCATCCGCACCCTTGCCAGACTCCGCTTCCGAGAACCAGCCTTTGATGGCGAGTCCCTCGCGAACGGCAAACTGTTCTATCGCTGCCTTTTGCGCTTCGAGGCCGAGGCCACTGCGGCTCTGTGACTTCGTGCTGACTCGGGTGTATCCGATTGCTGTTTGCATGGTGCGCGTCCCTGTAACCCAGGGGATCAACTCTAAACCAGCATAGGCCATTTGTAAACACCCCTTGATGTTCATCATGCAGTATTAACGCCTGCCGATTCATGACTGAACCTCATCGCCGTGACCATCCGGTGCCGCGTCGAGGTCATCGCGGTCCATGGTGGGCAGCAGTGGCGTTGATTCGCCGCGCAGCGCTGCCAACTGCGATTGGATGTCTTTGAGTTGCTCGGATTGTTCGAGCGACACCACCATTTCTTTGTGCCGGGCCATGGCTCGGCTCAATACTTCGCCCCGATCGAGCGCGATCTCGTTGTTGCGCATCAGCGCGATAAGCCTTGCATGTTCGCGAATCAAACCAGCCAGGCCGTTGATGTTGTTTCGGCGCTTGAACCGGCGCTCGAGAACGCCATGGACGGCCGGTGCGGGCGCCGCGCTGGCCAGCGGCTTCACCACTTCCCCCACCACGGCGGAATTTAGGTCTTGCGTGCGCGGAACAGTGGTCTCTCCCACCGGACGGGAATCGAACTCATTGATTGGTGTGGCCGCCTGGCCATTCGTGGTGTTCATGGATGGCGACCGACCGGTGTCAAAACGTGCCCGTTATCCACCCGCTGAAACCCGTTAGTGACGCCAGGTGACGCCACTTCCACTAGTTTTCTATACACGCGCGCGTATGGAAAAGAACCGGCGATGGCGTCACTTGACGTCACTCGGGCCACGTTTGGCCCTCCGATTTCAACTCGATGCCGTGATAAAACCGTGTGCCGCCGGTGCCGCGTTTGTAGGTAAATCCTCGGCGCTCCATCTCGCCCGGGAAGTCTTTGGCGGGAATCCAGCGCTCTCCGGCGGCTTCGGCGAATTCCTGGTAGCGTTTGAACACGCTGGAGGATTTCACCTGGGCGTTCTGGCGCACCTCGCAGCATTCGGCGATGAAGCGGCCGAGCGTGTCGGATTCCTCCCGGTAGGCCCGTACGGCGTCCGCAATGACGGGGGGCGGCTTGAGGCCTTCGACTTGCCACTCGCGGCAGCCCTGAAGCGCCCAGTTGAGAATCCCGGGCAGTTCGGCCTCGAGCTTTCGGATTAGGTCGCGGTCTTGCTCATCGGGCGGAATCGAGACGGTGAACGGCACCAAGCGCAGGCGTCGCCAGATGCCCTCATCGGTGCCGTTGATGGCGGGCTTGTGATTGCCTCGGATCACGATCCGGTGAGTCGGGCGAAAGTCAAAAAACTCCTGGTGCAGGAAGCGGGCCGTCAGTGTGTCGCCGCCGGTCAGGTCTTTGAGCTTGGCTTCGTCGAACCGTGCGCCCTGCGAAGTTTCGTTCATCAGCGCTGCGCGCACCCCCCGGAGTCGGGCGACGTCGTTCGGGATTCCGCCGTGGCGCTTGAGCATGATCAAGTCAGGGCTGACGGCCACCGCGTATTCGCCGAGTAGCCGCATCAGCACTTCGCAAAAGACGCTCTTGCCGTTCGCGCCCAGGCCGTAGAGAAAATGCAGGCTCTGATCCGAGGTATCGCCGACCAACAAGTACCCAACGAAGCGGCGCAGGTACGCATAGAGTTCCTCGTTATGATCGAGCACGCGCCAGAGAAAGGCGTCCCACAGCTCACATTCGGCGTTCGGATCGAAGGCGATCTCCACCAGGTTCGATATAAGGTCCTCGCGCCGATGGAGCCGCAGAATTCCGGTTCGTAAGTCGAGCGTGCCGTTCGCGAGATTGAGCACCCAACCGTCCGCGTCAAACTCGGTGAGTCGGGCGGGAATTCCCGGCTCCGATCGCGCGAGCCAGATCATTGCCTCGATGGATTTCTTGGATTGCGACCGTTTGGCATGCGCGAACATTGCTTTAGGGTCCGCCGCTGTCTTGATCTCATCGTAGATCGCGAGCGCGGTTTCCTTGGCGAAGCCCTGGAGCCGCACCATCTTCTCGTCGCACTGCCAGCGCCGCCGGTCCCACACGTACCAGCCGCGCTCGATCGTGAATCGCAAGTTCTCCCCGTGGCGCGCGGCAAGGCGTTTGCCGTTCGCGATGTCGGTATCGGTGATCTCCGCGGCCAAGTCGTTCGCGTAAGTTTCGATAGGTGGAAGCTCAGGCTGCGAACTATCGCCGCGGGGACGATGCCGCTGCAGATCGACGATCTTATCGGTGGCCATGTTGCGCCCCCTGGTCGAGCCCGAGCGCCTGCGCAGCCGCTCTCACAGCGGATCGGTAGTCACCAGCGTGGTCGAGTAGGCGATACAGATCGAACGCGTCGAGCGCGTGCTCACTACGGAGCGCATCGCCCTGGTGGTGGCAAAAAACCTTGCCGTTGTCGAGCAAAACGATGCCGGCCGCGTGGCCGCTATCGGGTGCGGTGAACCGCCTGTCGCGCCGCACGTACCCGTGCGCCTCCAGGATGGCGGCTGCATCATGTGCAGCGTTGAATTTTGCAATGACCGACTCGCCAACATATTCACGGATCCGCGCGCGTACCGGCGCCGTCGGCTTCGGTGGCGGAGCCCAGGGGCAGAGCGTGAGCGCTTGGCGCTGGAAATTCGGCCAATCCAACCACAACTCGAGCAGAGGCACCGGAAGCGGAGGGAAGCCATGGCCCGGCGGATTTTCCCAGCGGTATGGCTGGCCCGTCCCTGGGTGAATCGTCGGCGGCAACGTCACGGTAATATTGCCCGCACGAAATTCGAATAGGACCGCACTCGCGCGAGGGTTGTCCTTCCGTGGCCACGCGACAGCCCGATGTTTCAATGGTTCGGCGGGTGCCTGAAAGAGCAACTGGTAGTGTCGGCCAACGATGCACGGCGCGGTCTCGCGGAGGCTGTGTAGATTCACTCCGAAGGGCAACAATACGTCGTACGCCAGCGCTTCGTCGTCGACGTCTATCGACACCAAGTTTGACGGAGCGAGCAATGCCGCAATTCCATGAAGCGAATTGCGCGACCAATAATCCACCGCGGCCGCCGGATCCGTAATGGCATTCTCCGTACGGTTCCAGCCAACGTGGTACGGGTGCTTTTTGCCTGGTGGCGTGTGGGTTAGCGCGAGGCCGCGCGCGCAGTATCGGGCGGCGTCGCGCGCCGCGCTATTTCTCGCCATCGAGGCCGCCGTAATACCGAAGAACGTAGCGAACTTCGGCGCGGGACATGTTCAGCGCGGCGCAGATCTCTGTCGGCCGCGCGCCGTGGCAATATCGTCGGCGGATTTCACGTGCCAGCGGGTCAAGGTCGTCTAAAAATTTGTGAACTTGCGCTCGAGTGGCGCTCGGTTGTACAGTGCGCATCGTTGTTGTCCTGGTGTCGGTGTGGTGATCAAGAGGGCCGAAGCCTGTCGTGGGGCTTCGGCCTTCGCCGTTATGGGGTTCGGATAATTCACGTGCCGGTGCGCAGATGCGGCGGCCGCTTTTTCATCGCGAATTTGCCGGCGAGCAGCTCCGATTTGAAATTGGTGTAAGTGCTCAGGCGCCAGAGGTCCCGGCCGAGTAAATTTGCATCAGGCGGCGGCAGGATGCCTTTATTGAGGTAATTCCGCCGACTCCGGGGCACGATCCCTAAGTCGCGATCGATGTGCGCGCCGTCAATGAACGGATCATCGCCCGCGTTCGGTTGAACATGCATTGGCAAACTCCTCGATAAAAATTCCGCATCGTCTGCGGAAACTTGAGGAGTTTTTAGACTACGCGGAACGGCGCGTCGAATACCTAACTTGGCTTAGTTACGTATTTCCCGCGCGGCGCGCGTCTTGATTTGAGTTCTCTGTACCACTTTCGCAGAGTCTCTTCGCTGACCGGCGGTTTCTTTATGGGATCAGGATCAGCGAACCGCCTGAACGTCATGGCAGCGTGTTTTCGTGCGAATACTTGATCCCGTAAAACTGGGCCGCTTGGTCTCTCCCGGGGCTCGTTCGCCGCGGCTGCTTGAGCAAGTTCGTGTATGTTCTCGGCCGCCGCCGCCGATGCCGCCAAGCCGGTCATGCCCTGGTCGATGTAGTGCTGCATGATGCCCACGGCCAGCACTTTGTCGTCGTGTGTCCAGCGGCCCCTCGGTCCGTCCCCTTTGCGTAAATGAAAGGCATCGCGTGCGTCGTCGCCGAAGCCAATTCTGCCCAAAGCGTGGCTTAGGTAGTCGCGTGCAAAGTCTGGAACCGGTATCGGGTTACTTTCGCTGACAAGCCACGACAGATGCCCGGCGACCTCCTGGGCAGCGAGTAAATCGCCAGCCGCCGCGCGCGTCATCAGGTCGGAGAGCTTTTCGGTGTGCTGGTCGTGCGCCGAGTGGGCGCCCGGCTTCGGCTCCGATTGAGAGCCGGTGGATACGCGTTTTTTGTTAGTCGCCGATAGCCGAGGACTTCTGCGCGCCCCTTTGGACCGCTTGGCATGCGCCTCGGCGGGCGGGTCGGGTTGAAAACTCATCGAAGTGTACCCCTAGGTGTACCCCGACAGATTTTTAGGCCATTTTCAGATTTGTAAGTCTTTGTTTTAATTGGTCGGGGCGACAAGATTCGAACTTGCGACCCCTTGCACCCCATGCAAGTGCGCTACCAGGCTGCGCCACGCCCCGACCGAGGGTGCGAATGATAGCCCAAATTGCGGTCGAGAACTGGAGAGCCGCGCCGGGCCTCCAATTCTAGCGGCGCAGAATCTTGATGAGCTCTTCGAGTTCGAGCCGCATCTGATGAATGAGCTGCTGACTCTGATTGAGATCCACCTGCGCGTCATCGCCGGTGAGGCGGTTGCGCGCGCCGCCGATCGTGAACCCCTGTTCGTACAGGAGGCTGCGGATCTGCCGAATGATGAGCACGTCCTGGCGCTGATAGTACCGTCGATTGCCGCGCCGCTTCACCGGTTTGAGCTGGGGAAACTCCTGCTCCCAATAGCGCAGCACATGCGGCTTGACGCCGCACAGATCACTGACCTCGCCGATCGTGAAGTAGCGCTTGCCCGGAATCGGCGGCAGTTCGCTATTGTTGCTTGGTTCCAGCATACGCCTCGACGCGGGCCTTCAATTTTTGTCCGGGCCTGAAAGTAACGACACGGCGCGCGCTGATAGGAATTTCTTCGCCGGTTTTCGGGTTGCGCCCGGGCCGCCGGTTTTTGTCCCGCAGGTCGAAATTGCCGAAGCCTGACAACTTCACCTGTTCGCCGGAGGACAGCGCAGCTCGGATTTCCTCGAAAAAAAGATCGACGAGTTCGCGCGCTTCGCGCTTGTTGAGTCCCAGTTGGTCGAACAGGGCCTCGGCCATTTCTGCCTTCGTCAGGGCTGCCATGCTTATTGATCTCTTATTGTGGCGCTCAATACATCCCGGAGCCGTGCAACCACGGAGGCAATTACGGCATCGGCGTCATCATCAGTAAGAGTGCGGGAGGAGTCCTGTAAAATCAAGCCTAAAGCGATACTTTTTCGTCCAAAATCTACGCCCGGTCCGCGATATACATCGAAGACTCTGAGCTCGCTCAATAGGCCGGATGCGCTAACAGTAACATTTTCCTGCAAAACTGCGAGAGGCACGCTCTCGTCAACCACGATGGCCAAATCCCGCCGCACGCTGGGAAACCTTGAAATCTTCTTAAATTGCAATTGGTTACCGACAAAAGCTGATTCTATTTCAAGTTCAAACATAATTGTGTTGACCGGCAGGCCCAGCGACTGTACGAGCCGCGGATGCACCTCACCGAGCCACCCGACCGGCGTCGCGTGGCGATAGATCCTCGCCGTGCGTCCCGGCCGCAAGCACGGCAGCGAATCGGGCTCGAAACGAAACGCATCGGCGCGTCCCGTGAGCGCCAGCACTCCCGTCAAGTCGGCCTTCACATCGTAGAAATCCACGGACTCGCGCGCACTCCCCCACTGTTCGGGCCAGCGCGCGCCGGTGGCAACGCCCGCGAGGGTTTCGATTTCACGCAGCACCGTGGCGGGCGCTTGCGCGGACGGCGCGCGCAGGTCGAATTTATTGCCGATTTCGAACAGCCGCACGCGCGCCTGTTGCCGGCGCAGGTTGTCGCGCGTGGCCTGAATCAGGCCAGTCCACAAGGACACGCGCATTTCGCTCAACTCCGCCGAGATCGCATTGGCAAGTGCGAGAGCCGGCTGCTCCGGGAACAATTCTCGCTGCAGCAGAGGATCGACGAAGCTGTAGCTGATCACCTCGCGATACCCGGCGTCGGCCATCGCGGTGAGCAATCGATCATTGCCGACGCGCGACTCGGTCGCGCAACCGGCCACTTGCGGCGCCGATGCATGGCTCTCCGCGATGCTATCGAAGCCGCGCAACCGCGCGACCTCCTCGATGAGGTCCGCCTCGATGCGGATATCGAATCGATGCGGCGGCTGCCGCACGCGCCAGCCCTCCGCGGTGGCCTCGGCCGTGCCCGTCACGGCGGCGAGCAGCGACTGCACCTCCGCATCCGGCACGGCGGCGCCCAGTAACCCGCAGAGACGGCTGCGGCGCAAATGCACCCACGCCCCATGCGCCGGGACGCTCGCGTTGCCCGCATCGGCCTGCGTGAGCTGCACGGGGCCGGCCTCGCCGCCGGCTATTTGCAGCAACAGGCCGGCCGCGCGCTCGAGCGCGACCGGCGGCAAGGTGGGATCAACGCCGCGCTCGAAACGCTGCGCCGCATCGGTGAACAAGCCGACGCGGCGCGCGCGGCCGGCGACGGCCTCGGGCGTGAAATGAGCGGCCTCCAACAACACGTCGGTGGTCGTCTCGGAGATCGCCGAGTCGCGCCCACCCATGATGCCCGCCAACCCGATCGCGCCGCCGCCGTCGGCGATGACCAGAAAGTCCGGATCGAGCGCGTAGTCCTTGTCGTCGAGCAGCGTCACGCGCTCTCCGGGCTTCGCCATTCTCACGGTGATGTCGTCCGTGAGCCGTGCGAGGTCGTAGGCATGCATCGGCTGCCCCAGCTCCATCATCACGTAATTCGTGACGTCGACGATGGGCGAGATGCTCTTGATGCCCACCCGGCGCAATCGCTCGGTGAGCCATGCCGGCGATCGAGCCTGGGCTCTCACGCCGCGAATCACCCGAGAGCCGAAAATCGGACAGCCGGCCGGCGCCTCGATGCTCGCGCGAAACACGTCCGGCCGCCGCGCGGCGACCGGCGCCACGCGGTGCTCGAGGTACCGGGCGCCGTGCGCGGCCGCGTAATCGCGCGCGATGCCGAGCACGCTCATGCAGTCGCCGCGATTCGGCGTCGCGTTCACCTCGAGCGCCGTGTCATCGAGATCGAGCGCATCGCGCAGATCGCGATTGAGCTCGAGCGAGGCCGGCAGCTCCATGATTCCATCGTGCTCGTCGCCCAAGCCCAGTTCGCGCGCCGAACACAGCATGCCGTTCGACTCGAGGCCGCGCAGCATCGCCCGTTTGATGGTGATGCCGCCCGGCAGCTGCGCTCCCGGCAGGGCCACCGCGACCTTGAGGCCGCTGCGGACGTTGGGGGCGCCGCAGATGATCTGCAGCCGATTCGAGCCGTCCGTGGTCACCTCGCACACCGACAGCTTCTCGGCGTTCGGATGACGCGTCGCGGCGAGCACTTCGCCCACGACCACGCCGGAAAACGGCGGCGCCACGGGCGTCACCGCCTCCACCTCGAGACCGGCGAGCGTGAGCCGCTGCGCGAGCTCCACGGGCGCCACGTCGAGCGGCGTGAATTCGCGCAGCCAATGGTGGGTGATCTTCACGGGAATTGTTTCAGAAAACGCAGATCGTTTTCGTAGAACAGCCGCAGATCGTCCACGCCATAGCGCAGCATGGTGAGCCGCTCGATGCCCATTCCGAAGGCATAGCCCTGCCAGCGCTCACTGTCGATGCCGGCCGCCGCGAGCACATTGGGATGAATCATTCCGCAGCCGAGGATTTCCAGCCAGCCGGTTTGCTTGCACACGCGGCAGCCCTTTCCGTGGCAGAACACGCATTCGATGTCGACCTCGGCCGACGGCTCCGTGAAGGGAAAATACGAAGGCCGCAAGCGCATTCCCAGCGGCTGTTCGAAGAAGCGCTCGACGAAGGTGTGCAGCATCGCCTTCAGGTTCGCGAAGCTCACGCTCGCGCCCACCACGATGCCCTCGACCTGATGAAACATCGGCGTGTGCGTCATATCCGAATCGTTGCGATACACACGGCCGGGAGCGATCACGGCGAGCGGCGGCGGCTGCACGCGCATGGCCCGAATCTGCACCGGCGAGGTGTGCGTGCGCAACAGCCTGCCGTCCGGAAAATAAAACGTATCGTGCATCGCACGCGCCGGATGATTCTTCGGAATATTCAACGCTTCGAAGTTATGGAAGTCGTCCTCGACCTCCGGACCCGTCGCGACTTGAAACCCGGCCTGCATGAAGATGCGCTCGATGCGCAGGCGCGTGCGCGTCACCGGATGCAGGCCCCCCGGCTCCTGGCCGCGGCCGGGCAGCGTCACGTCGAACGCCCCGCGAGCCAGCTCGGCGTCCAGCGCCGCCGTCTCGAGCGCGGCACGGCGCGCCTCCAGGGCCTCCTGCATGCGCGCTTTCGCTTCGTTGATCAGCTGGCCGGCGGCCGGGCGCTCCGCCGCGGGCAGCGCCCCCAAGCCTTTCAGCCGCTCGGTGAGGGCGCCCTTTTTCCCGAGCAGGCGCACGCGCACGTCCTCCAGGGAGTTCAGATCCGTGGACGCATTTACGTCGGCGAGGGCTCGCTCCATGAGTGCCCCGAGTGCTTCTGCGACGGCCATTGTCGAGTCCCAAAGGCTCCGCGAGGAATTGGCCCCTGACGCGCCAACCCCCGCGAAATCCCGGTGCCTGTCACGCCGCGTGGCTGGCCGCGGCGTTGTCCGCGAGGCTGGCCTTCGCTTTCTCGGCAATTGCCGTGAAGGCGGGCATGTCGTGCACCGCGAGATCGGCCAGCACCTTGCGATCGATCGCCAATTCCGCCTTGTTCAAGCCGGCGATCAACGTGCTGTAGGTCATCCCGCACAGGCGCGCCGCCGCGTTGATGCGCGTGATCCACAGCGCGCGGAATTCGCGCTTCTTCTCGCGGCGGCCGCGATAGGCATATTGGCCCGCCTTGATGACCGCCTGCTTGGCGGTGCGGAACACCTTGCGCCGGGCATTGAAATAGCCCTTCGCCTTCTTGAGGATTTTCTTGTGGCGTCGACCGGCGACGACACCGCGTTTGACTCGTGCCATATTCTTTTAACTCCAGTGGTTCAAGCGAAGGGAAGCATTGCTTTTACGCGGCCGATGTCGGTTTCATGCACACCGGCTTCTCGGCGCAGCTGACGCTTACGCTTGCTGGGTTTCTTCGTCAGAATATGACGACGGTGGGACTGACCACGCTTGAAGCCATTCGCTGTTTTGCGAAAACGCTTCGACGCGGCCTTCTTGGTTTTCATCTTAGGCACGTTCGACTCCTG
>JBEKYO010000147.1:0-10994 GCA_049510875.1 Steroidobacteraceae bacterium | reverse complement strand
TTCGCGCCCGGAAACTTCTCGAAGGTGAAGCGCGGAATCTTGGTGACCACATAATCGATGGTCGGCTCGAAGGAGGCCGGTGAACCGCCGCCGGTGATCTCGTTCTTCAGCTCCTCGAGCGTGTAACCCACCGCGAGCTTGGCGGCGATCTTCGCGATCGGAAACCCGGTGGCCTTCGAGGCCAGCGCCGAGGATCGCGAGACCCGCGGATTCATCTCGATGACCAGCACCCGGCCATCGTCCGGGTTGACCGCGAACTGCACGTTCGAGCCGCCGGTGTCGACCCCGATCTTGCGCAGTACCGCGATCGAGGCGTCGCGCAGGCGCTGGTACTCGCGGTCGGTGAGCGTCTGCGCCGGCGCCACGGTGATCGAGTCCCCGGTATGCACCCCCATGGGGTCCAGATTCTCGATCGAGCACACGATGATGCAGTTGTCGTTGCGGTCCCGCACCACCTCCATCTCGTACTCTTTCCAGCCGATCACCGACTCTTCGAGCAGCACCTCGTTGGTCGGCGAGGCGTCGAGGCCGCGCGCCACGATCTCCTCGAATTCCTCACGGTTGTACGCGATCCCGCCGCCGCTGCCGCCCAGGGTGAAAGAAGGCCGGATGACGGTGGGAAAACCGATCTCGGCCTGCACCGCCAGCGCCTCCTCCATGCTGTGGGCGATGCGCGCGCGCGCGGTTTCGAGGCCGATGTCGGCCATGGCGCGGCGGAACAATTCGCGATCCTCCGCCATGTCGATGGCGCGCTGCGAGGCGCCGATCATCTCGACCTCGTATTTGTCGAGCACTCCCTCGCGCACCAGGTCGAGCGCCGTGTTGAGCGCGGTCTGCCCGCCCATGGTCGGCAACAGCGCGCTGGGCCGCTCCTTCTCGATGATGCGCTCGAGCGTGCGCCAATTGATGGGCTCGATGTAGATGCTGTCCGCCGTTTCCGGATCGGTCATGATCGTGGCCGGATTCGAGTTCACCAATATGACCCTGAATCCTTCTTCTTTCAAAGCCTTACACGCTTGAGCTCCAGAATAGTCGAACTCACACGCCTGGCCGATGATGATGGGCCCGGCACCGATGATGAGGATGCTTTGCAGGTCGGTTCGTTTGGGCACGAAGCTACCCCCCAGCCGATTTCTGTTTGGGGGAGCTGCGGTGCCGTGAGTTCGCCTGGATGCGCTTGACCATCAGATACATGAAATGCTCGAACAGGAGCTGCAGGTCGTGCGGACCGGGGCTGGCCTCGGGATGGCCCTGAAAACTGAAGGCCGGCCGATCGGTGCGCGCCACGCCCTGCAGCGAGCCATCGAACAGGGAGCGGTGCGTGGCCTGCAAATTGGCCGGCAGCGTCGACTCGTCCACCGCGAAGCCGTGATTTTGACTCGAGATCAGCACCCGGCCCGAGGCGATCTCGAGGACCGGATGATTGGCGCCGTGGTGGCCGAATTTCATTTTCATGGTCTTCGCACCGCTCGCGAGACCGAGCAACTGGTGCCCGAGGCAAATCCCGAACACCGGTATCTCGGTCTCGAGGAAGCGCGCGATGGCCGTGATGGCATAGTCGCAGGGTTCGGGATCGCCCGGCCCGTTACTTAAGAAAATACCATCAGGATTCATTGCAAGTACTTGATCTGCAGACGTTTGTGCAGGCACCACCGTCATCCGGCAGCCGTGCTCGGACAGAATGCGCAAAATGTTGCGCTTGATGCCGTAGTCGTAGGCCACCACGTGCACGCGGCTCTGCGGCCGCGGCGGCTTGCTGGTGGTCTTCCAGATGGCGCCGTCGTTCCACTGATAGATCTTCTTGGTGGACACCGCCTTGGCGAGGTCCATGCCCTTCAATCCGGGAAACTTCTTGGCGGCCCGCACCGCCGCGGTTTCGTCGATGTTCTCCCCGGTCATGATGCAGCCCGACTGCGCGCCTTTTTCCCGCAGCAGCCGGGTCAGCTTGCGGGTGTCGATATCGGCGATCGCAACCACCTTGCAGCGGGCGAGAAAGCTGCCCAGCGACTCGGTGGCGCGCCAATTCGAGTGCAGCAGGGGCAAATCCCGGATGACCAGTCCCGCCGCGTACACCGAGCCGGATTCGAGATCCTCCGGGGTGGTGCCCGTGTTGCCGATGTGGGGATACGTGAGAGTGACAATTTGCCGGCAGTAGGAGGGGTCCGTGAGGATCTCCTGATACCCCGACATTGCCGTATTGAAAACCACTTCACCAGTCGTGTTGCCTTTCGCGCCCACTGAGACGCCACGGAACACGGTGCCATCTTCGAGAGCTAGCACTGCAGGTGTCGACACTCCGGTTCCTCGCTTTGCGCTACGCGCCTTACGCAGATGCGCAAAGCGGGAGGCGCTCCGTCAAGAACGTCCTCCCGCTTTTGGATTGATTCGCACTTCGTTACCGGGCGCGAATATTAACTACACCATCGATGGCTGTCTATGGTTGATCCAATCCTAGCGCATCGTTCATCGTATACAGGCCGGGCGGCCGGCGCTCGAGCCATTGCGCAGCGCGCAAGGCGCCGCGCGCGAATGTGACCCGGTCGGTCGCGCGATGCGCGATTTCCACCCGCTCGCCGGCGATCGCGAACGTCACGGTGTGCTCGCCCACGATGTCGCCCGCCCGCAGCACCGCAAAGCCGATGTCATCGGCGCCCCGCGGCGCGAGGCGGCCGTGCCGCTCGAACACCGCCACGTCGGCCAGCTCCCGTCCGCGCGCACGCGCCACGATCTCGCCCAATGCCAGGGCGGTGCCCGAGGGCGCGTCCCGCTTCAGGCGGTGATGCGCCTCGCTGATCTCCACCTCGTATCCGGCACCCAGCTTGAGCGCCGCCTGGCGCACCAGTTGCGCCACCACGTTCAGCCCCACGCTGGTATTGGGCGCGATCATGAGCGGAATCACCGCCGCCGCCGACTCGAGCGCCGCGTGCGCCGCACCGTCGTAGCCCGTCGCCCCCACCAGCAACGGCACCTTGGCCCGGGCACAGGCCTTGGCGTTGGCCGCGACGCCCGGCGCCAGGCTGAAATCGACTGCGACCGCGGCGCCGGCGAGCGCCTGGCGCGCATCCGCCGTGACCAGGATGCCCGTGGGCGCCCCCTCGAGCGCCGCATCCAACCCGAGCTGGCGGCTGCACGGCGAGGCGACGGCGCCGGCGAGCTGCAGCTCCCCGCCCTCGCGCAGGGCGCGCAGCAGCGCCTGGCCCATGCGGCCGGTGATGCCGAATATCGTGATCCCAGGCACGGCCACCACCCCCCGCGAGCCTAGTCGACCGCGCCGGTGAAGAACTTCCTCACGCCCTCGAAGAACGTGGCCTCGCGCGGCTTGTGGCTGCCCTCCTGCAACGAGGCCTCGAAGCGCTTGATGAGCTCCTTCTGATCCGCGCTCAAGCTGACCGGCGTCTCGATCACCACCCGGCAGAACAGGTCCCCGGCCGCTCCGCCGCGCACCGGGCGCACGCCCTTCTCGCGCACGCGGAACACCCGGCCGGATTGGGTTTCGGGGGGAACCTTGAGGACCACCTCGCCGTGCAGTGTCGGCACTTCCACGGACCCGCCGAGCGCGGCGGTGCCGAAGCTGATGGGCACCTCACAGGAAAGATGAGCGCCCTCGCGTTCGAAAATCGCATGCTCCTTGACGCGAATCTCCACGTACAGATCGCCGGCGGGACCGCCGTTGCGCCCCGCCTCGCCCTCGCCGTTCACGCGAATCCGATCCCCCGTATCGACGCCCGCGGGCACCGACACCGGCAAGGTCTTCTCCTGCCGGATGCGGCCCTGGCCGAAGCAGGCGTCGCAGGGATTGCTGATGATCTTGCCGCGGCCCTTGCAGCGCGGGCAGGGTTGCTGAATGGTGAAAATGGATTGCTGCACCCGCACCTGGCCCTGGCCATTGCAGGTATCGCAGGTCTTCGGCACCGACCCCTTGGCGGCGCCGGTTCCCTTGCAGATCTTGCATTCGGCGAGCGAGGGGATCTGGATCTCGGTCTCGGTGCCGAACACCGCCTGTTCGAGGTCGAGCTCGAGCTCATAGCGCAGATCCGCCCCGCGAAACACCTGGGATCGGCCGCGCTGGCCGCCCGAGAAGATGTCGCCGAACATTTCCCCGAAGATGTCGCCGAAGGCTTCCCCGGCGGCAAAACCGCCGCCGCGTCCGCCCTCGAGTCCCGCATGGCCGAATTGATCGTAGACGGCGCGCTTCTGCGCATTGGTCAGCACCTCATAGGCTTCCTTGCATTCCTTGAAGCGGTGTTCGGCGGCGGGATCGTCCGGGTTGCGATCGGGATGGAACTTCATGGCGAGGCGCCGATACGCCTTCTTGATGTCCGCCTCGGTGGCGGTTTTGGGTAAATCGAGGAGTTTGTAATAGTCCTGCTTCGCCATCGCACACCCTAAAGTCGTCCACCCGAGGCCGTCATAAAAATAAACCGCCGGTACGATCGCATACCGGCGGTTTTTTCACACTATCATCTACCCCGACGGGCTGTCGTCGGGCCTTCTCGCATCCACCCCGACGGGGCGGCCGTCAGGCCTTCTTGCGGTCGCTTTCCTTGACCTCCTCGAATTCCGCATCGAGCACGTCGTCCTTCTTCGATTCCGCGCCCGCGTCCGCGGCGCCGTCGGAGGATGCGCTGGCCGCCGAGTGTTCGTACATCTTTTGCAGGATGGCGGTGGAGGCCTGCTCGAGCGCCTGCGTCTTGCTTTCGATCTGTTCGCGATCATCGCCGCTCATGGCCGCCCTGACCGCTTCGATCGATTCCTTGGCGGCCTTCTTCTCATCGTCGGAGATCTTGTCGCCGGCGTCCTTGAGCGCCTTCTCGACGGTATGCACCGTGGCGTCCGCCTTGTTGCGCGCCCCCACCAGCTCGCGGAATTTCTTGTCCTCCTCGGCGTGCGCCTCGGCATCGCTCACCATGCGCTTGATGTCCGCCTCCGACAGGCCGCTCGAGGCCTTGATGACGATGCGCTGTTCCTTGCCGGTCTTCACATCCTTGGCCGAGACGTTCAGGATCCCGTTGGCATCGATGTCGAAGGCGACTTCGATCTGCGGCATGCCGCGCGGTGCCGGCGGAATGTCCGTGAGGTCGAAGCGGCCCAAGGATTTGTTGTCCGACGAGCGATCGCGCTCGCCCTGCAGCACGTGAATGGTCACGCCGGACTGATTGTCGTCCGCCGTCGAAAAGGTCTGCGCAGCCTTGGTCGGGATGGTGGTGTTCTTATCGATGACCTTGGTCATGATACCGCCCAAAGTCTCGATGCCGAGCGACAGCGGCGTCACGTCGAGCAGGAGCACATCCTTCACGTCGCCCGACAATACCCCGCCCTGAATGGCCGCCCCGACGGCAACCGCCTCGTCCGGGTTCACATCCTTGCGCGGCTCGCGGCCGAACAGATCCTTGACCGCCTTTTGCACCAGCGGCATGCGGGTCTGTCCGCCGACCAGGATCACTTCGCCCACGTCCTTCATGGACAGACCGGCGTCCTTCAAGGCAATGCGGCAGGGCTCGATGGTGCGCTGGACCAGATCTTCCACCAAGGACTCGAGCTTCGCCCGGGTGAGCTTCATGTTGAGGTGCTTGGGTCCGGCCGCGTCCGCCGTGATGTACGGCAGATTGATTTCGGTCTGCTGGCTCGACGACAGCTCGATCTTCGCCTTCTCGGCCGCCTCTTTCAGGCGCTGCATCGCCAGGGGATCCTTGCGCACGTCGATGCCGCTTTCCTTCTTGAATTCATCGGCGAGGTAGTTGATGACGCGCAAATCGAAGTCCTCGCCCCCCAAGAACGTATCGCCGTTGGTGGACAGCACCTCGAACTGGCGCTCGCCGTCGACTTCCGCGATCTCGATGACCGAGACGTCGAAGGTGCCGCCGCCCAGGTCGTACACCGCGATCTTGCGGTCGCCGCCGTCCTTATCGAGGCCATAGGCGAGGGCCGCCGCGGTCGGCTCGTTGATGATGCGCTTCACGTTCAGGCCGGCAATGCGGCCGGCGTCCTTGGTGGCCTGGCGCTGCGAATCGTTGAAGTACGCCGGCACGGTGATCACCGCCTCGGTGACCGGCTCGCCCAGATAGTCCTCGGCGGTCTTCTTCATTTTCATGAGGACGCGCGCGGATACCTCGGGGGGGGCCATTTTCTTGCCCTGGACTTCCACCCAGGCATCCCCGTTGTCGGCCTTGACGATCTTGTAGGACACCATGCTGACGTCTTTCTTGACCACCTCATCGGCGAATTTCCGGCCGATCAGGCGCTTCACCGCCGCGATGGTGTTTGCCGGGTTGGTGACGGCCTGGCGCTTGGCGGACTGGCCCACCAGCACTTCGCCGTCCTTGGTGAAGGCAACGATCGACGGCGTGGTGCGGTCACCCTCGCTGTTCTCGATAACCTTAGGCTTGCCGCCTTCCATGATGGCGACGCATGAATTCGTCGTGCCAAGATCGATGCCAATCATTTTACCCATTGTGAAGACCCTCTAAGAATTCAGATACTGAACCGGTACGTGGGGGGTGACCCCGGTAATTTCAATTGCCCTCGCCCGGCGATTTGCTGACCACCACCCGCGCCGGGCGCAGCAGCCGGCCATTCAGGGAATAGCCTTTTTGCACGACCGTGAGCACGGTATTCGCCGGTTGGTCCCGGCTTTCCTGGGCCACCATGGCCTCGTGCCAGGCCGG
Organism: Steroidobacteraceae bacterium; assembly: GCA_049510875.1. GTDB lineage: Bacteria > Pseudomonadota > Gammaproteobacteria > Steroidobacterales > Steroidobacteraceae > Bog-1198. Next base: position 4,329 of record JBEKYO010000147.1, on the reverse strand, counting down.
ATCGAAGGGCTGCCCGCTCGGATCGATGACTTTGATGCCCGCCTTCTCGAACGCCTTCTGCAACTGCCGCAATGTCGCCTGGGCGCCCTCGAGAACGGCCGGCCCCGGATTGGCGGCGCCGGCCGTGATGCCGGCCTCCAGCGCATCGCCGACGCCGACCAAGTCCTGGGCGAAGCGCTCAACCGCGAACTTGCGGGCGTTCTCGATTTCGCGCTCGGTGCGCTTGCGGTAGTTGTCGAATTCCGCGACGGAGCGCAGATAGCTGTTCCAGTTCTCTTGCGCCTTGGCCTGTGCCGCGGCCACCGCCGGGTCCTGCGCTGCTGCGCCCGGGTCCGGGGCCGTCTCGCCCAGGGACTGGTTGGTTTCGTTCACGTTGCATTGCCCTCGAAAGAATGGCGGCCTCCCAAGACCGCTCGGAGCCCGTCCAATGGGGACTATTTGCGGGCGTTCAAGGCCGAACCGAGCAGTTTCGCGGTCACATCGACGATGGGGATGACCCGTTCGTACGCCATGCGCGTCGGTCCGATGATGCCCAGAACCCCCACCACTTTGTTATCCAGCATGTAGGGGGCGGTGACCACGCTGATATCGTCCAGGATCCGGTAGCCGGACTCCTGGCCGATGAAGATCTGGATGCCGTCGGCGCGCAGGCAACTGTCGAGCAGCTGCAAAATGTCGTGCTTTTCGTTGAAGGCTTCGAACAGCCGCCGCAGCCGGTCGACGTTCGACAATTCGGCGAATCCCATCAGGTTGGTTTCGCCCGCGATGACATATTCCACGCGGTCGTCGGCCTTGGTCTCGAATACCTTTTGCGCGACCTGGATGGCGTCGAGCATGAGCTGATTCATGTGGTGGCGCGTCTCGTGCAGCTGGCGCACCAGCTGGGCCCGGACGTCCGGCAGCGAGCGCCCGGAAAACGCCTCGTTCAGATAGTTCGCCGCCCGGCGCAGGTCGTCGGACGAATAATGCCGGTCGAGCTGAATCACCCGGTTCTGCACTTCGCGGTTGTCCATCACCATGATGGCCAGGGCGCGATTTTCCGACAGCGCGACGAATTCGATCTGCGACAGGACGATGTAGTTCGGGTTCGGCAACGTCACCAGCCCCGCCATGTGGGTGACGCTCGAGAGCATCTGCGAGACGGTCTGGACCAGCGAGCGGCCGGTCGGCGCATCGGTGCCCAGCCGCCGTTCGATCTCCTCGATTTCCTCGTGGTGCAGCGGCTTCAATTTGAGCAGCGTGTCGACGAAGAAGCGGTAGCCCTTGTCGGTCGGGATGCGCCCCGCCGAGGTATGCGGGGAGGCCACGAATCCGAGGTCCTCCAGGTCGGCCATGACGTTGCGGATGGTGGCCGAGGACAAACTCAAGCCCGAATCGCGCGACAGCGTGCGCGAACCGACGGGCTGGCCATCTCGAATATAATTTTCGATCAAGGTCTTGAGCAGGAGCTGCGCCCGCTCGTTGAGGCCCTCATCCGTACCGTCAGTCATGCTGTGCATATACCATGTTTGAAGCTACCTAGCGCAGATGCACGAAGTCAAGTCCGCCGAATCGGCGCCGGAAGCGGCATTTAGGGCCGTGACCCCCGGTCGGCGACCGTGCTACAAGGTGTTTATGTCGCATTCATTCCAGTCCATCGCACTCGTCGGCCGATCATCGGATTTGCGCGTCGCCGAATGCATGCTGAGCCTGGCCGGCCACCTGTACGCGCGCGGGCTGTGCGCCCTGGTCGATCCCGGGGTCGGCTTGGCGTTTCCCCCCGGCAGCGTCGTGCCGTGTGCCGAACAAGACTTCGCGACCCGCGCCGAACTCATCGTCGCCATCGGCGGCGACGGCACGCTCCTGTATGCCGCGCGCCTGGTCGCCGGGCACTCCGTGCCCCTCATCGGCATCAATCGCGGCCGCCTGGGGTTCCTGACGGACGTGAGCCCGAATTCGATGCTCGAGGACGTCGATACGGTGCTCGCCGGCCGCTACAGCGAGGACCGGCGTTCCATGCTGGCCGCCCGACTGGAGCGGCGCGGCGCGGCGCCGGTGCGCGCCCTCGCCCTCAACGATGTGGTGGTGAACAAGTGGGAAACCGGCCGAACCCTGGACTTCGAGACCTCCATCAACGGCCGGTTCGTCAACTCGCACAGCGGCGACGGCATCGTGATCGCCACCGCCACGGGCTCGACCGCCTACGCCATGTCGTGCGGCGGACCCATCCTCGAGCCGGATCTCGACGTGTGGGTGCTCGCGCCCATCTGCCCGCACACCTTGAGCGACCGGCCTGTCGTGGTGCGCGCCGGGAGCATCATTCAGCTGCGCATGGCCGATCGCCTCGGGTCGCATGCCCAAGTGACCTGCGACGGCACCAGCATCGGAGATCTCGACCAGGGCGATACGCTCACCGTCGAGAGCGCCGATACGCAGATCACGCTGCTGCATCCCCCGGGCTACGATTATTACCGCCTGCTGCGCTCCAAACTTCATTGGGGCCAGGGCGGCTACGGCAATGGCGCCTAGCCGATGCTCACGCATTTGCAGCTGCGGGATTTCGTCATCGTCGACCACGCGGACTTGGACTTTGGGCCGGGCCTGACCGCGCTCACGGGCGAGACCGGCGCCGGGAAATCCATCGTCGTCGACGCACTGCTGGTCGTGGGCGGCGGCCGTGGCGGCGCCGACATCGTGCGCCAAGGCGCGGATCGCGCCGAGGTGACCGCCAGTTTCACCGCCCTGCCCGAGGCGGCCACGGCGTGGCTCGCCGCCCAGGCGATCGAGCACGACGGCGAGCTCATCGTGCGGCGCTTGATCGGCGCCGACGGCCGCTCGCGCGCCTATGTGAACGGTCAGCTCATCGCGATCCAGCAACTGCGCGAGGTGACGGAGTTGCTCATCGAAATTCACGGCCAGCAAGAGTTTCAGCATTTGGTGAAGCGCGCGGCGCAGCGCGAGATGCTCGATGAACACCTGGGCGATCCCGCGCTGCTGCGCACGGTCGCCGGGGCGTACGCCGCCGCGCGCGCGAGCCGGCGCGACTACGAGGCGCTGCAGGCGGCGGCCGAGAATCGCGAAGCGCGCCTCGATTTGCTGCGCTACCAGCTCACCGAACTCAAGGCGGAAGTCACCACGGTGGCCGCGATCGAGGAGCTGTTCGTCGAGCGCAAGCGCGTGGCGGCCCGCGGCCGCCTGGGCGAGGCGGCGCGGGGCGCCTTGACCACCATCTATGACGCCGATGCCGGCAGCGCCCACGACCTGCTGGCGAAGGCCGCGGCCTCCCTTCGCGCGGCGGGCGATACCGATCCTGCGCTCGGCGCACCGGCCCAGTTGCTGGCCGAAGCGACCATCCTCACGCACGAGGCGGCCGAAGCGCTGCGCCGCTACCTCGATGCCTTGGACGTGGACCCAGGGCGCCAGGAGGAAATCGAGCGGCGCGCCGCGGCGCTCGAGACCTTGGCCCGCAAGCACCGCCAGAACATTCTCGAACTGCCGGCACAGCTCGCGCGCACCGAACAGGAAATTCTGAAGCTCGACCATGCCCACGCGAGTCTGGCGGAACTCGAACGCGAGCTGGCGCAGCGCGAGGCGGAGTACCGCGCGGCGGCGGCGCGCCTGAGGGCGGCCCGGCTGGCGGCCGCGGACGCGCTCGGCCGGCAGATCACCGGACTCATGCAAACCCTGGGGATGCAGGGCGGCCGGTTCGTGGTGAGCGTCCAGCCCACCGAGGCCGAGTTCGGGCCGCACGGCGCCGACGAGGTCGAATTTCTGGTGAGCGCCAATCCGGGTCAGCCCGAGAAGAGCCTGGCCAAGGTGGCCTCGGGCGGCGAGCTGTCGCGCATCAGCCTCGCGGTGCAGGTGGCGGCGGCCGCCACGGCCTCCTCGCTCTGCATGGTGTTCGATGAGGTTGACTCCGGGATCGGCGGCGGCGTCGCGGAGATCGTCGGCCGCCAACTGCGCGAACTCGGCGTGCGGTCGCAGGTGCTGTGCGTCACGCATCTGGCACAGGTGGCCGCCCAGGCTCACACCCAGTTCCGAGTGGTCAAGCAAACCGACGGCAAGGTCACCCGCACGGCTGTCGAGACGCTGCGCCCGGTCGACCGGGTCGACGAAATCGCGCGCATGCTCGGGGGCATCGACGTGAGCGACCAGGCGCGCGCCCACGCCCGCGACATGCTTTCGCGCGTGGCGGCGCCGGCAGCGTCGGCGCCTACCAAGAAACGCGCGAAAGCGGCGCCCAACTAGGCGCCAGTCTGTGCTATTCCGCGTGAGCCGCTGGGAATACCCAGACAGGTTCCCAGGCCACTCCTAGGTCATTCCCAGGCCACGGGTCATTTCGGATGTTTT
>JBEKYO010000146.1:0-11054 GCA_049510875.1 Steroidobacteraceae bacterium | reverse complement strand
CGTTCCACTCGCCATTGCCGGTGGCGATGAAGATGTGGCCGTTGCTGGGATCGATCACAGCACCCGCGCGCCCCCAGATGGCCGATTTTGTTTGCGGACAGGAGCCAGGCTCGAGCAGCCCGGTGCGGTTGCTGCACAGCGAGTTCCACACTTGGAGGAGCTTGCCGGAGTTGCCGTCGAGAATGGCGACATGGCCCTGATAGGGCGACCGGTCGCCGATGTAGCCCGCCGTAACCGCAATCACACGGCCCCCGAAGAGCTTCAGGGGCGAAGCCATCTTCTCTCGCTGTGGCAGCCTGGTGATAGAGGTGCGCCAGACCGGCTGGCCATCGCTGACGGCCAGCTTTTGGATATAGCCGTCGGGCGAGGCTGCATAGATGGATTGCCGATCGGGATCGGCCGCGGGAGTGGAGTTGGTGATCTGGCGCGTGCCCGCCAGCGCCTGATAGCTGGGCGGCGTGTATTCCCACAAAACGCCGCCGCCAGTGGCATCGAGCGCCAGCGTTTTGCCGTAGGTCGTGGTGACGAAGATGGCATTGTGGAGGGCGCCGTGGACGGTGGCGCCCTGCAGGTAAATGGCGCTGGCATCAACGGTGCCAGCCAGCTTTATCTGCCGGCGCGCGAGTTGGGCGACGTTGGCAGCAGTGATGCCGGTGGGGCTCGAGTTGGCGCTGGTGCTTTCCACATTGCCGCCAAACATGGGCCAGTGCTGCGGAGGCAAGCTTTGGGCGTCGGCCGCGACGACCAAGCCCGCGGCCATGCCCGCGCCAAGAAGCAGGCAAATCACAACCCGGTATCTCATGTCGAAAGTACCCACCAGTCAGGACTGCAGTTGGTTCCACCTCAAGTGGACTGGATCTCCACGAGGTTCCATCAAATTCTACTCCACGCCAAGCACGGCCTCTGGCCGGTCAGCGCCCGTCGCTTGCAGCCGACCCGCCGACGGTCGCTTGGTGCCCGAAGGCGTCGGCGGTCACCCGTCGGCGGTCACCCGTCGGCTTTACGGCAATGAGCCTGGCCGGCAGTGGCGAGTAATGGGCCCTTGTGTGTGAAAATCGACACCTCCGTCGGAGGTTTCAACTCCATTGCACTTGTACGTGATGCGTTGCGCTGCATGCGCGCCTATCGGCAATATGGCCAAAAGTCCTACGAGAAGAAATCTGTGTTGTGCTATCTGCGGCATGGTGTAGTAGCTGTAACGCCGTTATCCGCCCGCAACATGGCTTTTTTTGGAACGAATGACTGCTCTAAGGTGGATCCCGGTTTACTAGAACAGGCGTAACGCGAGAAAAGCGTAACCAAACACCGTCGGGTAGAAGGTCGTTGCAAACCCAAAAGCCCGCCAGCTCCCTCCAACATGGTAGCCAATCCAGAAAGTCAGGCGTCCCAGGCAAAACAGCATCAACAGCGGCGGTATCATCGATACACCATCCTCTTGCGGCAGACTCGCGAGCGACAGATAAAGGACCGACGCCAGCACGGCCTGCTCCAATGTGTTCTGGACTACCGCTACGTCAATTCTGAGATCAGCACTCGGAGACGCGCTGCCGTCGATATCCGACGGTGAGAAAAACCGCTTGCGCGCAACATTAGCAATAGCGATGAGAAGCCACATCATCGCAATCGTGTCGGCACGCAAAGCAAAGGCAATGCGCGCAGCCGCATCAGTGGGTACTGAGGCGCTGAACCAACGTATCGGATATGCGAGAATTAGCACGGTACAAACAGTGCCGGCAACCATGCCGATGGCGACGCCTTGCTGTTTTCGAGTCATCATCATGCCCCCCGTGCTCTGTTATAGGCTGGATACTCGGGCGAAACGATACCGTGGTCTACTGGCTCATCTCGACTCCTTGCGGCCTGGTCCGTCTAGAGGCTTCGGGCTTCTTACCCAAGGTCGGGTAGCAATCGCCCACAGGTGCCGGCCAAAACTCAGCCGGCATAGCCCCAGGCATTGACTAGCCGAACCATCATTTCGCGCCAAGTGGCCGAGAAGTTGAGCATCGTCGTGATGATCTCGCCTGTCCAAAGGAGGGCCGCTCCGAACAGCACCGCTGGATGAATGCGTCGCCGGCGCCATAGATCCCAGGCCCCCATGGCGACGAGAATGAGAAAGATGCCCCAGAAGAATTGCAGCCACCAACCAAATAGACCCGGAATCTCGGTCTTGATCCCCATGAGCCAGATGCGCGCAAAGCCAGCGTCAGAAATGGCAACCGCCGAGAGAAGCATCAGCCGCTTGTGAGCGGCTGGATTTCTGGGAAAAATTACGCCGACGGTCATAAAAACGGAGAAGGCTATCATCTCCTCAAATTCGAGTGCGAGAAACTGTGGTGCGTAGTCCGGGTGAGCGACCTGCCGCACTTGATCCACCAGAGCTGCGGCCAAGCCTAGTGGAACCATCAAAGCCGATACGGCAACTGTCAACCAACCAAGTTGTTTGTGCCTGCGCAGGTTGCCCATCTCGACCCACAGGATCTGAAGAGTGACGAGTCCGAGCCAGAGAACGAAGACCGCGGCATGAACATGCAGGATGACGGGCGGCGCTGGCGCCTCGCCCAGATAGCGGGCGAAGTCCATGCCGAACCCTGTGAGTACTGCCGCCCAGACCGCTCCGATCCAGACTACGTAGATCTTTCGATCGCTTGCCGGGGGCCATGCGCCAGCCGCAACTTGTTGCACTCTCACCCCCACCTTGATTATTAGTTCATTGCGGACGCTGTATCCGTGCCGCCCATTATTCTGGCAGGAAGTCCCTCATAAGCGCAGTCCGGATATTGCCGTTGCATCAGCAGCAAGCGCGAATGGCTTCAAACCAACCATTTCAGTGCTACTCAGTGGTTTGTTGCTAAGATCCCTTTCCACCATGCGGCCCACGATTGCCAAATCCCTTCGCATTGCCATCGCGATATGTGTGGCGCTGACGACGCTGCTGCTGCCAGCCTTGGCGAGGAGCCAGACTATCGCCTTGACGTTCGACGATGGTCCCGATATGGCAGACACGATTGGCCTCAGCCCGGCCGATCGAAATGCCGCCATCTTAAGTCAGTTGGCGGAAGCTCATCTAAAGTCCATTCTCTTTGTTACAAGAGTGGATCGCGACCCGAAGAGAAATGATCTAATTCGGCAGTGGGGTATCGAAGGTCATCAAATTGGCAATCACACTGCGACTCACCCGGATTTCGATGAGGTAAGCCTTGCTGATTACGAGGGCGAGCTGCTCACGTGTGACAAGGCGATTCGCGACATGCCGGGATTCACTCGGCGGTTTCGATTCCCCTATTTGAAGGAGGGGAATACGATCGCGAAGCGTGACGGGTTTAGGGCGTTCCTCGACTCTAATTCCTATTTGACCGGTCCGGTTACAGTGGACGCAAGCGATTGGTACTACAGCGAGCGTCTGAGTGATCGCCTCAAAAAGGACCGCCATGCCGATAGGCGCCCTTACAAGGATGCGTACCTGCGACATCTGTATGGTCGAGCGCAATATTATGATGGCCTTTCTCGCATCGTCCTCGGCCGCTCCGTAGCGCACGTGGTACTGCTGCATCACAATCTTATCAATGCGCTGTTTCTGAAAGACGTCATTCAAATGTTCAGGGACAAGGGCTGGACGCTGATTGATTCCGAAGCAGCCTTCAAAGATCCGGTCTACGCCATGCATCCAGACATTTTGCCGGCCGGCGAGAGCATTTTATGGGCGCTTGCCAAGCAAAAAGGCGTTTCGGGTCTTCGCTATCCGGCAGAGGATGATGTTTATGAAAAGCCCATCCTTGACCGTCTGCACCTTTAGACGGAACGGCGGCTTCCGAGCAAGTGATCAGGGGACGTGGGTGACTCGAGTTGGCCGATACGCGAGTTCGCCGGCGAAGTGCCGGCGACGGGCATCCAAGGCCGTTTGTGTTCTCGGTCGTAGGTCCCATGGCCACGGCCAAGCTCCACCGCAGCATCTTCCAAGGTATCATCAAAGAACCGCCGGACCTGAGAACACTGGCCGCCCAACATGCGCAAGCCGCGTTGCCGGGAATGCTTACCAAGTCAATCCGGAGGAAGTCATGAGCGACACGCAGGTATTCATAGTCGGCGCGGGTCCGACCGGTCTAGTTCTGGCAATATCGCTGACTAAACAGGGCGTGAAGGTTCGCATTATCGATAAGGTCGACCGGCCGGGGACCACTTCCCGCGCGCTTGCAGTCCACGCCCGCACCTTGGAACTCTACAAGCAACTTGATCTCGCCGACGCCATCGTGGAAAAGGGCTATTCGGTACCTGGAGCGCGCCTGTGGTTCGAGGGACGTCAGGCCGCGCGTATCCCCTTCACCGAGATCGCATCGGGGCTGACCCCCTATGCTTTCCTGCACATTTTTCCGCAGGATGAGCATGAGCGTTTGTTGATCGAGCACCTGAGGGGCCAGGGCGTTGAGGTGGAGCGCTCAACCGAGCTGGCGGCTTTCGCGGACGAGGGCCACCAAATCCATGCGCGGCTGCGGGGACCAGACGGCCAAGAGCGCCACGTGTATTCGGATTTCATCGCCGGCTGCGACGGTGCGCGCTCGAAAGTCCGGGAGGTCATAGGCTCAGGCTTTCCGGGTGGAACTTATCCGCAAGTCTTCTATGTCGCCGACGTCGCGGGTGAAGGGTCGGCGTTCAATGGCGACCTCAACGTCGATCTCGACGAATCCGATTTTTTGGCCGTCTTCCCGCTTGCTGACAAGGGACGCATCCGCCTGATCGGCGCGATCAGACCGGGCGCGGACCAGGACTCGGACAAGCTCACCTTTGACGATGTCAGCGACCGCGCGGCGCAGCACCTTAAGCTCAAGGTGGACAAGGTGAACTGGTTCTCCGTCTACCATGTGCATCACCGAGTGACAGACCACTTTCGTAAGGGCCGCGCCTTCCTTCTGGGAGACGCTGCCCATATCCATACACCGGTGGGCGGCCAAGGCATGAACACCGGCATTGGCGACGCGATCAACCTCGCCTGGAAGCTTCGAGCTGTCCTGGCAACCCAGGCGCCGGCTAGCTTGCTCGACACGTTTGAAAGTGAGCGGAAAGCCTTCGCGATCCGCCTCGTCAAAACAACCGACCGTATTTTTAATCTCGCTGCCGCCGAAGGCCATCTGGCCGAAATCATTCGCACGCGCTTGGCGCCTCTAGTGTTGCCTCAGATCGCAAAGTTCGACACTGCCCGTGACTATATATTCCGCACTGTGTCTCAAATTACCTTGAACTACCGCGCAAAGGGGCTCGATGCCGGAAAGGCCGGTCCCATCCATGGTGGCGACCGTCTGCCTTGGGTCAGGTTGGGCGCGAACGACAACTACGAGGCGCTGAAGCACATAGGCTGGCAGATCCATGTGTATGGCGCCGTCCGAGAAGATTTGAGCGCATGGTGTGGCCACCATGGCATGCCGCTCCATATCTTTCCCTGGGTGGAGTCGATGAAGGAAGTCGGCTTGCGACAAAGCGCGCTTTACCTCATCCGGCCTGACACTTATGTCGCACTTGCCGACGTGGGCCAAGAGATCGCCGCCGTGGAGCAGTTCTTCAGGAAGATCGAAGTGCGGCCATGAACCACGGCGCTCGACGCGCCGCCCTGCCGCCGAGGCCGCTCCGGTAGAGTCGGATGCGGCGCGTGGTCGTCGGTTTGGTTTGTCGAAACTCGGCTCGCATTTTTCCAATTGTTACTGAGCATTCGTGACAATGCGCCAGCTCAGAGGGTGAGGACTTGCCAAAGGTTGCTGAAGTCGTCGGTCCATACCCGCAGATCGGGCTTCAGCGTAATCTCCGATTCCTTGGCCTTGATCCAAGGAAAACGCTCAGATTCGTTGTCGCCCACCAGAATCCAGTCCGCGGAGAAAGTCCGGGTCGTTAAATCCTCCTCATTCACAATCAGGTGAGCTTCACGTCCCAATTGGCGCGCGAGGGCAGCGATCGACGGAGCCAGATCCAGATACGAATTCGACACATGTACCGCGAGGATGCCGTCCGGCGTCAGGTGGCGAAAATAGACCTGGAATGCCTCTCGCGTCAGCAGGTGCACCGGAATCGAATCTCCGGAGAAGGCATCAACGACCAGCACGTCGAATTGTTGGGGAGCCTCGCGTTCGAGAGAAAGACGCGCGTCGCCCAACACAACTTCGGTGTGGGACGCACAATCAGCGAGAAACGTGAATTGGGTCCGTGCGATGTCCAAAACGCGCGCATTAATCTCATAGAAGCGGATGGCGTCGCCCGCCCGTCCCCAGGCCGCCATGCTTCCGGTCCCGAGCCCCACCACGCCGAGCCGAATGGCGCGCTTCTTGTCCACTTCCGTCATCAAAAGGCCGATTCCGGTATCGGCAGCATAATAGGTCAACGGGCGCCGGCGCTTCTCGCGGTCGAGGTATTGTTCCCCGTGACTGACCGTTCCATGGGCGAGTTCGCGCACGCCGAGTTCATCGTCGTCCTGAACGCGCAGGGCTCCGTAGAAATTTCGAGATAAAAGGCGCGCCTCGCTCAAATCCGCCCACTCACCCTGCGCCAGATATCCGCCGAGACCCACGACACCCACCAGGGACAGACTCCACATGGGCCAGAACGGCGCTCGACTGAACGCTGTAGTCACACCCTTCCAGCGCCTCGACATCAGCGTCTCCGATGCCGCGGGTGCCTCCAATGAACCCTGATGGTCCAAGAGAAGCAGCCCTAGGATGACGGCCGGCGTCACTACCAGAAGAAGTGGAAACTCCACCAGTGCCGGGAAAACCGCAGGTGCCACAACGGCGACGAACAGTCCACCGACTGCGCCGCCTAGCGCGACCATCAAATAAAACGAAGTAAGCCAACGCGCGGATGGCTTGCTCCTTGCCAGTTCCCCGTGGCAAACCATGCAGCAGATGAACAGCCCACCAATGAAAACCGGAACCAGCACACGGATATCATAGACGTCCGAACGCGGGTCTGCTGCGTAGCCCATGACTCCCAACGCCAGAGCGAACAGGGGGAGGAATGATCGGCGGGGATACCAACGTGTGTTTTCAAAGGTGAGGATGAAGCTCAACAGATAGACGCCCAGGGGAAGTATCCACAAGAGCGGGATTGCAGCAATGTTCTGGGTGATGTGATTGGTCACCGCAAGCAGGAGGGCTGACGCGCAAGCGGAAAGCAACACCCAAAGGACACGCCGGTGTGTTCGGAGCGGGGCATAAGGGGTCGGTGTCTGGTCTTCCCCATACGCGGGGTAGAACGCAGACTGCCGAAAGAGCCCAAAGTTCAACGCCGCAAAAATAAGGAATACGACCGACCACACCCAAGCCTGCGTATGCAATCTCATTCGAGGTTCGATCACGATCGGATAGCTCAGCAACGCCAGCATGGAGGCGACATTCGAGAGCGCAAAGAGGCGGTACGGCACTCCGGCGCGATGCTGGCGCGCGTACCAACTCTGGAGCAACGGACCGGTGGACGCCAGAGTGAAGTAGGGCAGTCCCACCGTGGCCGACAACAGGCACAGGATTCTCCAGACCGGATCCTTGCCGTCCAGGGGCTTCCACCAATCGGTTGGAACGATCCGGAACATCAGCACGCCAGCCACCAGCACGACCACATGGACCCACCGATGGCGGCCTCGCGATAGCCAATGCGCGTACGCGTATCCGCCCAGCAACAACAACTGGAAGAACAGCATGCAGGTCGTCCACACCCCGGCCGAACCGCCGAACCACGGCAGGATTTCCTTTGCCACAAGCGGTTGAACCTCGAAGAGCAGAAACGCGCTGAGGAAGATGGTGAGCGCATAGAGGGCCCCGTTGTTGGGCTCACGCGTGGCCGCCATGCTTTGGCTTGCCGCCGTCACGCTGCGCCCGGCGCCTGCATCAGAACGCGCGTTGGTCGGCAGCGGGCTCCACGGGTATCGTCGTCGCGACGAGGTGGTCGACGACACCCGGCTGTGCCAGGTTCTTATAGATAATGCCCGCCTTCATCACGAACGAGATTTGCTGCAGTATCTTGATGTCGGCGAGCGGGTCGCCCTGCACGGCGATGATGTCCGCCCACTTGCCGGGATCGAGCGAGCCGGTCTTGGCGGACCAGCCCATGAGGTCCACCGCATTCAGCGTCGTTGACTGGATGGCCGCGAGCGGGGTCATGCCGTACTGGTTTACGTAGACGTCGAGTTCATGGGCATTGAGGCCGTGAGGGTAGACGGCTGAATCCGTGCCTAGTGCAACCTTTACGCCGGATTGGATCGCGTGCTTGTGGTTGGCTCGTGCAACGGCGGCGGTGTCGATCATTTTCTGCTTATAGAGCGATGGTAAATTACCGTACTGACTGTACCAGACATAGAGATAGGCCGTGGGTACGAGGTAGGTGCCGTGCTTCTTCATCATGGCGATGTCTTCGTCGTTGATGTAGCTGCCGTGCTCGATGGAGTCCACTCGAAGCAGCGTGCGCGGCGCCGCGGGCTGGTAGGACATCTGGGCAACCGCGGCCGTGGATACCGTGACGAATAGAAGGACAGTGCAACATCGAATCGAAGCTAGCATGGAGGCCCTCGTTGATGAAAAGTTGGCAGGTCTCGAGCTTAAGCCGCCCGGTCATCACGGTGAAAGGTTTTTTGGAATCGCGGTCCGCTGACTCGGACGGTCGAGAAACTTTTGCCCGGCAGTTCGGTGACAAAACCTCGGCCTCGAGCCGGGGTCGTCGGTTACCGATTACGATGGACCGCTGATTCCGCATTGCGACCCCAGATTCTTAGTCAAGCTCTGCAGTCAGATGCGGGGCGCCAATTTCCGTGGCCCTCTCCGATCATAATAGTAGGAAATTCGAGTAGCTCTTCAGTACAAAATCGACGTCAAGTAAGCACCGGAAGGTTCGTTGTAGAGGCCAGTGCTCATCAACGTCATCTGAAAGACCAGCTTCAGGCCACTGTTCAGGCACCATGCGAAAACGTCGTGATTGCGCGTTGGAACCAGGAATCCCGGGCCGGAGAACTCTGTTGCCGCGCCAATGAGAGCCTTCAAATCTAGATTCGTCCGGGCAACGGCATGGGAAAAGAAGCCAATCGCAGTCGCATATCCTGTGATCTCTTCCAAATGTTCAACCACACTTGCGGAACGCGCGAAAATCGCGTCGCGCAGCTCGCGATCCCGATCAAAGCCGTGAACCTCGCGACACAGCTTGTTGCACCCTTCAACATCGCGCTCTTCAGCTGGCCGGACATCGTAACCGGCGAATTTCGCGTTGAGCTTGGGACCTTGCAATAGCGACAAGGGTTCGCGGGTGACAAATCCGAGCTTGGTGTAGAGACAAAGCGACCGATTGTGATAGCCCGCTTGTACCAAACGGATCCCCACGGCGCCTTGTGCCGCCGCCCTATCGAGCGCGGCACGCATCAGGCGCCTGCCGATAGCGTGATTTTGCGCTTCTGGGTCGACGGAAATCGGACCGATTCCAAATACAAGCGCACGTTCGTCCATGAAGTTGCTGCCGACAATCTTCCCGGCCTCTTCAGCGACTACGCCGTGGAATCCTGGAGCATCGATCAGCATCGACGCAATACCTGTCGCGACGTCGAGAGAAGGGAAGTCTCGCGGGAATTTGTGATGTTCCGCGAGTTTTGTGAAAGCCTCAAACAGGATACGGCCACACGTCTGGGCATCGGCCTTGTCGGCGTTGCGAATATCCATCGTCGAATCTCCTGGCCAACCGAAGGGTTAATAACGGCCGTCAAGCCGCACCGAGGCGTTTAAGCTTCCGGTGACTCACGCCGGAGCTTAGTCGCCCAAGAAGAAGTACTTTACGCCCTGTGCATACCTGCAAAGCGTTGTTTAGGGATTTGATCTCGATACGATACCGGCAACCTGCGACAGGCAGGTACCGGGCGGCGATTCTGACCATTGTGTGTCGGCGGGTGGCCGGGAAAGCCGAGTGCTCCTCTTTGAACCTGCCGTTTCGCTCAAGCTACGGCATTTAACACCGCGAGGATTAGGTGCGTTCGCCAATTGGCGACCGTGAGCCTTACCGGTCTGCCACGAATGACAGGTTTCCCTAAAGCAATCGCGCGGGTCGACTTGAGTCCGTCTCGGCCGGACTCGATCGGCTCAAAAGAGTCACTGGACCCCGACTGTATGGCATGCATCTTGCTGAGCTAACGGGGCCAACGCAGATAACGACTCTGTATTTACCATATCTTTTCAATGGGAGGGCCTATGACAGTGCTCAGCATCACCACTATTCCGCAGGCATTCAACAGCACATATAATGGTACCAAGACCGGCACCGTCACCGACACGACGCAAGGAAGCGGAACCTATTCCAATACGGTGTCCCATCAAAATGGAGTAGCGACCTTCGATGATGTGACGACGTACGCGAATGGAAATACGGCAGAAACCAAGACCTCGATCACACAGAACGCCGACGGCAGCTACGACGAAACCATTCAGAAATACGTCGATGGGAAAGCGACGAAATCCGAATCGCTGACCACCAGCGCCGACGGAAGCAGCGTCAGCAAATCTTTTCAACTCTATAATAAGGCAGGCAAGGTGGCAGGCAGCGGGAGCGAGGTCATCTCGGGAAACCCCGACGGTTCCGAATCGATCACGGGTACGCAAACCTGGGCCAACGGAAGCACGGACCAGATTGCCGGCTCCTTGTCTCAGACGGGTACGGGTGTGGACCAAGACATGACCGTGACCAACGCGGCAGGACAGACCGCAACGCGCGCCTGGCAGTATTCAAAGAATGGCACTACCAGCACCGATTCATTGACTTACACCGACTTCGCCGGGACCAGCCAATCCGATACCACCACCACGACGCAGGGCGATACTTGAGCGCGTCGCGGCAGACGCGTACACCGACCGGCAAATTGTTGCCGGTCGCAGTGGTTGGAATCGGCCGCCGCCCAAGAGCCGGCCTTGGGGGAGGCAATCGACCGCCGGCATCGAGTCCAACCAAAAGGAGGCCGTCCCTCGCTTGAACCTGCCTCAGTGGGAAATCGGCGCACGCGCCGCCCTTCCGGGGTATATGCGCTCTACTAGTTGACCACCCCTTACGACTGGAAC
>JBEKYO010000145.1:0-11377 GCA_049510875.1 Steroidobacteraceae bacterium | reverse complement strand
AATAGCCCCCCGCCTGTGCCGGCGGATCCAATCGGAACAAAGTGCCATAATTGTACGTCCCGCCGTGTGAGGTCGTCCCGTAGAGTGAGCCGGTATTTGCGTCAAATAGGAGCTGGGCGTTGTAGGGCTCGCAGCCGTCCTCCGAACCGGGTATTTCGTTGAAGATATACGCTATGCCCCATACCCACTCGCCCGGGGTGCCCGGTGCCGATGGGGTCAATTGGTACACAGCACCGCAATCACTACGCGAGGCGCCGTACGTGGTCATCCCATAGAGAAGGTTGTTTGCTCCAAGGGTCACTCCGTTGGCCGGCCAGGTCCCAGCCACTTCCGACTGTGTGAATCGATGGATCACCTTATAACGCCAATTCGGGTCTTTGCGCGTTGGCGGGGACGCCTCGAACACGATCCCTTTGCCTTTCTCGTCGGTTCCGCCGTACTGCGCCGTGCCGATCAGATCTCCATTCGGCTCGACCAGCAGGTAGCCGTTGTAGGCTGGAGCCCACCCCGTGTCGTCAAGGCTGAAGTTGAAGATCACTTGCTCCGTCTGCGCACTGGCCGAGCTGGCGAGGGCCGCACAGAAGATGGCCGGCAAGCACCTACGCAAGATTCCCGTCATCGAAGTTTTGGCCACTTCGGTCGTTTTCAGCGTTTTCATGGCGCACACTCCGTTTGGTTGGTTACCACATGCCTAATGCGAAGGTCCTGCACTCAGGGAGATCGGAATCGGAGGGCAAAAGGCGACATCGGTCTTACCACTTTGGCGACCGGCGGCTTTACGGTATCAGAACCGCCATGGCTCAAACCGATGGTTAAATGGCAAACACGTTAGAGATTAATGCGTTCGGCGAAATGACAGCCGTCAGCTGCAAATCCTGACCCTGACCTGCCAGGCGGAAACGTCAGCTACAGGGTAGCCAGCAATCTCAGTACTTAGTCACAGCTTCTTGAGGATCTCAACGGCGACCGTTTTCTCTACGGTCTTTATCTGTTCGGAGGAGGCTTTGGGGACTTTCGCGGCAATGTTGAAGAAGGCGGAGCCCTTCTTGACGCTGAGCGTAGGGGAAAGAGGGAAACTGACCTTGCCGCTATCCACAATATACGCGTCCTCGCCGATGCCGGTCTCGGGCGTCTTACTCCACCCTGGTAACGGTGTCTTTCCAATCTCGAATGATTGCGCTTTAGTGAGATTGATTTGCAGTATTGCAACTTCGTCACCTGGGCGTTTCGCCCGTCCGGTCCAACGGCAGTCGCCTGCGCCAACTATGCTTTTGCCGGCATCGACATCGGCGCCGAGCGCTGTCGCTACCTGCTGCTGGGACAGCAGCGCACAGGCGTCCGTCGGCGAAGCGGCCCCCGCAATTTGTGTCATACCCGGCATACTCAGCGCAATACAGGCGGCTGCCAGCGCTTTGATTCGCAATTGGTTCGAGCACATCTCGGTTGCCCCGCTGCATCGGAGAGTTGAAAAGGTACTTCAGCCTGCGCCGACCGATTTTTTAGAACGATATCCTCCCTAATCGCAAAGTGTCAATCAAGCGAACTCCTGGACAGACTGCGGTTTGCCGGCGGCACCGGGTCGCGGGTCATAATTGTTGGAATTTTTCCGCGTTCGATCCCATGGGCGCAAATGGCGGTCTTGAATCCTTGGGAGGACGAGACCGCCCTGAGTTCGCCATGACGCTCACGCGCGGCGTTTGGCATTCTATGCCGCACTACTTCCGCATGGCCTCGGGGTGAGTGACAATACCGATCCACATGGGAGATTTCTATGCAAGCGCCTTTGATCGATGGACTTATCGTAGTACCGACAAAGCGTACGGTGGCAGATATTATGGCGAGAACTATTTCAATCGCCCAAGCGCGCGGGATCACCATCTTTGCGAAGATTGATTTTAGTCATGATGCCGCCAAATTGAATCTCATGCTAAAACCCACCGCTCTCGTCATTCTTGGAAACCCGGCTGCCGGCACCCCGGTGATGTCGGCCGCGCCGACCGCGGCAATCGATCTTCCGCTCAAAGTCCTCGCGTTTGAGGACGCCGAAGGGCACACGTGGGTAGGCTATAACGATCCAAAGTATCTTCAACGGCGTCACGGTTTTTCCGACGCGCTGGTCAGCAATCTTGCGGCGATCGGCGGATTGGCCCAGGCCGTGGCGGGAACTGACTGAGGAGAAAGGCCCGTTGGTAGTCAAGACTCCGTTGGTAGTCAAGACGTGAAGGCATCGTTAAGCAAGCGCTGGGCGAATTGAATAAACGCGTGCACCTGCCCGCCACGAGCGCTGGCTCGATGATCTGTGGCCGCACGAGAGTGCCTACCGGGTTGTTAGTCGTGCGTCGCAGGGAGTTTCATCAGTTTAGCGGCGCAGGTCTCCGGTGCTGCGCTTACATCGCGGCGCAATTCTCGCCAATGATTCCATTGGCGATTGTGCTGGCTTACGATAGGCGCTGTTCGTGCCTGGAGTTTGCCGTTCAATATGGGTGGGTGCATTGACCATGCTTGCCAAGCCGCTATCACTCCCCTCAATGCGCCCGTTCAGCTATGGGCAACTGCACGACGAGCCGGTTTTTGACCCGGCGCGACATCTCGCTCTCGAACCGCCGTTGCGATGCTGGACGCTGGACGACCTTGGGTACACCAAAGAAGAAGCGAAGTGTTGTGCCAGCCGGGTTGCAATCGCAGGTCCCATGAGGCTGCTTAGCGTTCAAGGCGCCGAAGCGGCGCGAAATGTAGCGCTCGCACTTAGCGGCAGCAGACAAGCGGGTGATAGGACGGCCAGCTATCTCACCGGAGGCGTCTACCGGTCTGCGTTCCTGCGCGACCTCTGCAGTTGTCCGGAGGTCACGGCCTTTTTGTCGGAAATCGCCGGCTGCGAATTGCTGCCTCATAGCATGCCTTCGCAGCAGATCTACATCAATTATGCCCCCGAGGATCTCAGCAAGGCGGTCGATACCTGGCATACGGACTCGATTGGGCTCGACTGCGTGCTGATGATCAGTGATCCTGCGAGTTTCAGCGGTGGCCAGTTCCAGTTCTTTGTCGGAACCAGATACGAGGCGGCCTCGCTGCTTGATAGCCGCCCCGAAAATCTCACCGCTGCCAACGTCCGTGATCTACCCGCGGGACGGGTTGCAGACATGCAGTTTCCAGCCGCGGGGTACGCCGTGTTTCAACAGGGCACGATGGTTGTGCACAGGGCGACCCGCTTGGAGCGGCGCGCGGAGCGCAACACCGCGGTCCTTGGATATGTGTCGCGCGACGTCGCGCTGCCCGATCCGACCGCGGATTCGATCGTCAATTGGGGGGAGCCGGGAATCATCGCCGAATTTGCCCGCCACAAGGCGTGGCTTTCGCGCACAAAGCTCGACTATCTCATGAGTCAGATCGACCTAAATGCATCGGCGGCTGACCTTCGACGACTGCTCACAGACGCCATCGCGGACGCGCAGCGCGCGATCGAAGTCATTGACGGATCGAGCGCGGAAGATCCAATGCCGTAAATGCCCCGCTTCAGTGACCGGTCTTGATACGGGTCCAGGTGCGCGTGCGAAGCCGCCGTACTTTCTCCGTCGTGGGCAGGGAGAAAAAAAGGCGCGCCTCGACTTCCGGTGGCGGGTAGAGGGCGGGATCCGCGAGAATCCACGGCTCGACGTAGGCGCTGGCGCTGCGGTTGTTGTTGCCGCTGTGCAGCGTGTTGGTCACGCGGGCGATCACACGTGGCTCCATCAGGTAGTTCAAGAACACGTGCGCGGCGCCCGGGTGGGGCGCACCGGCCGGGATCAGCAGCGCATCGTAGTTGATGTTGGCTCCTTCGCGGGGGATGGTGAAAGCCAAATGGAGATCGACGCCCACGGCGCGCGCGCGTGCCATGGCGATGGAGTAGTCGCTCGACCAGGACATGGCAATGCACAGTTCGCGATTGGCGAGATCATGGATGTAGGTGTTTGAATCGAACATCCGGATGTATGGGCGTACCGCGAGCAAGAGCGCTTCGACAGCGTGGTAGTCCTGCGCGCGTTCCGTGTTCGGATCCAGGTGCAGGTAGGCGAGGGCGAGTTGTATGACGTCGACCGGCGAATCGAGAAACGACACGCCGCAATCGGCGAAGCGAGCGACGACCGCCGGCTTGAACAGCATATCGAGGCTCTCGACCGGAGCGTCCGGCATGCGGGCTCGCACCATATCGCGGTTGTAGGCAAACCCGTTGATCGAGTGCAGAAAAGGCACTGCATAGCGGTTGCCGGGGTCGAACTGGCCAAGCACGGATAGCGCGTGCGGATCGAGATGGCGCCAATTTGGAAGCCGCGCATGGTCGAGCGGCGTGAATGCGCCTGCCGCAATCCCCGGAGCGAAGGTTCCCATGGACGCACCGACTACATCGTAGCCGGTGTCCCCCATTAAGATTACGGTCTCAAGCGTCTCCTCGGCGTCATAGGCGTCATAGATTACCTTGATACCGGTCGCGGCCTCGAACGCGGGGATGGTGTCCGGCCCGATGTAGTTTGCCCAATTATAGTAGTGGACCACGCGTTCGGGGGGCGCGCGCGTCGGTTCGGACGCAGGAGGCTCGCGCGCGCCACAGGCAGCAAGGAGGGCGCAGATCGCGGCGGCCGCGACGGCAACACTCCTGCGCATGGCACGGCTGCCCGCAAGTGTTACCGGTGACCGACAGTCGATAGAACGCACGCTGATTTCCGCGTCAATGAGCCGCGTTGGCGGACCGGGTGGAGTCCCGAACCCGGTTGATGACCGGCGATTCGAGAGCGCCGTTAGAACTTATAGCCGAACTTTAGCCCCAACACCCGGGGCCGCGTGATGGTTTCCGCCGGCACGAACTGGTTGGTCGACGTGAACGTGCTCTTGATCACGTTGGTGAGGTTCTGCGCAAAGAATTCCGTCGTCCACGCATCCTTCGCGACGCCCACGGAGGCGTCGAATTGCGATATGGGGGGATTCTCGAACCTGAGCAACGTGGTGCTCACATTCGAGCCCGAGGAGAGCGTGGGGTTGGCGCTCGATTGGGTGTACGAATGCGCCGTATGCGTGGCGCCCGCTTGCACGAAGGCGTTGTACGAGTTCAGCGCCCACTGGTAGCGCATACGCAGGTTGAACTGCAGCGGCGGCGAGTTCGCGCTCGGGCCGCCGATGGGACCGTACGGATTGTCAACGCTGAGGATGGGCTGTCCATATTCGGCCTTGCTCGCCGGATTGGTGAGCAGGGCGGGATTGTTCGCGACCAGGTAGGGCGAGTTCGTCTGCTTGCTGGTGTTCCAGGAAGCCCCGCCCTGAGCGGTCAGGCCTTCGGTGAGTACGGCGACGAGCGAGGTCTCCAGTCCGTGAATCCGGTAGTCCGGCCCGTTCGTACCGAAGCCGACATTTCCAAGCACCCCCGGATCGAAGAAGGCGACCTGCACGTTATTCCAATCTTCGCGGTAAACGGCGCCGTTCCACTGCAGGCGGTGATCGAAGAATTCCGCTTTCCAGCCGATTTCATTGTTGGTGAGGTTGTCCGAGGCATACCCGAGCGGGGAGCAGTACTGCTTGATCCCCTGGGCGTCCGGGATGTAGCAGCCCGAGTTTCGGTTGAAAGCGCCCGGTCGAAAGCCCTGCGACCAGGTGTAGTAAGCGAGCACATCCGGCAGGATGTGCCACGTCAGATTCCCGCGGCTCTTGAACCCGGTGTAGGTCGTATGCAGATCTTCCGCGTCGATGTTGGTTGCGGACCCATAGCAAGGTGCGGGACCCGCCTCGTAACAGAAGAAGCTGCCCACGACCGCCCCCTTTTCGGTGTTGACGAAACGGTAATAGCGCGTGCCGGCGGTGAAGGTCAGCACCTTGGGCACGAGGTCGAAATCGAGCGACGTGAAAAACGCGGTCTGCCGGTATCCACGTTTGACATCGTTGAAGAAAGACACGTTGTCATTGCGCGTCGCCGGGTCGCTCACGCTCGAACCCGGCGGGGGACCGATGTCGGTCAAGCACCCCACGGTTACGGACGTGGTACAGGCTGGCAAGGTCTTGTATTGCCAGTTGAGCTGGTCATCGATCTGCAATTCCTCCCAGAACGCGCCGACGATGCCGCGCATGCGCCAGTCGTCGGGCGTGCTCAGTCGAAACTCGTGACTCTGATGCGTGTTGTGCTCGGTCTCGTTCCACGTGCTGCTCGGCGAATAACAGGCGGATTTCAGTCCGTTCGCCGGCTCGGCACCGTGGCACTGGTAATAATCCGCGTAGAGTCCCCGCGCGTAATTCGTGTAGTCCTGCACCTGGTTGATGTTACGTACCAGATAGGATGCCGCGTAGACCGTCTTCAGATCGCCGATGCGGCCGTTGACGGTCAAGGCGGTATTTTCGAACTCATCGTTGTTGTAGGACGGGTTGAACAGAGTGACCGACTGTGGGGGCAGCGGCGTGCCGTCGGAGCTGTTCGGCATCTCGTAGAAGACGCCTTTGGCGTCGATGGTCTGGTAGCTCTGGGCGAGCAGGACATTCCAATCCGCGTTGATATCCCAAAGGGCTGAAGCGCGAATGCCCTCGTAGGTGACCGGGTTGATGGCGTTGCCCGCGAGGTTGTAGTTATTGAGGACGGGGCTGCCGGGCGGCACCTCGCAGGGCGGGCCACCGGCCCCGCAGCCGGTCGGATAATTGGCATAGTGGATGCCAATGTCGGTGGGCTTGCGCGTGAACGTGGCCGGGACGTTGTTGATGTAGCCGCCGCGGGTGTCATCGTAAATGACGGCGCGCACCGCCAACGTGTCCGCGATCAGGGGAAGATTGATGACCGCGGTCGCATTGCTGTTGGGGTCGCCACCCGCGGTCGTGCCGTAGCCGGCGCTCACGCTGCCCTCGGTGACGTTCATCTTCGGCTTGTTCGTGATGTAACGAATGACGCCGGCCTGGGCGCCGGCGCCGAACAGGGTTCCCTGGGGTCCCTCCAAGACCTCGACGCGTTCCAAGTCCGCCGCATACACATCGAGGTTTCGGCCCGGGAGCTGACCCGATTGATCGTCCAGGTAGATCGCCACGTTCGGAAACCCGTTGATCGAGCCTCCGGATTGGGTCCCTTGGTCGCCGACGCTCAAGCCCCTCATGAAGATCTGGGACTGGCCCGGCCCCGCGGACGACGAGGTCACGTTGGGCAAGTATCTGACGATGTCATCGAAATTCGTGACGTTCAACTGGCCCAGGGTCTCGCCGGTGATCGCTTGGATGGCAATCGGCACGTTCTGGACATTCTCGCTGCGGCGCTGCGCGGTCACGACAATTTCTTGAATTTGATCGGCGGACGAATTCGTGTCCGTCGAATTGGCCGAGAATGTATTACCGGCGCCGCTTCCCAGGATGGCGGCAATCGCATAAGACAACTTCGAGTGTGGAGTCATGGTGCATCCCGTGTAGTTGTTGGAACCATTTCAGCAGCACACTCCCCCGGCATCGTCGCGGAGTTTTCGGAGGCGGCGCCGCGGTGTTTTTATATGCGGCGACGGACGCTCCGATCCCATTTTCTTCGCTCGTGCCAATACCATCGTTCGGCAGAGCGACTATTATCATAGAATTAACTGGTAGGGAAGAAACTTACGCGGCAAGCAAGTGGGGCGGGCCGGTGGGCTCGCCGCGGATATACAATACGCGGGGATTTTGCGACCGGGAGATCTGCATGCGCCCAGCGATTCACCTGATGATCCGCCTGCTCGCCGCGGCCGTGGCCGGCGCTGCGACGCTCGTGCCGGCGGCGGGTGGCGCCGAGCTCGCGCCCCTGCCGAAGGTAACCGCCCCGCGCCTGTACGTATTCGACTGTGGAACCCTGGTGTACAACAAACCGGAGGACTACAACCTGACGCGCGAGGAGGTCAAGGACACCAATATGGGCGTCACCTGCTATCTGGTGATGCACCCGAAGGGCATGCTGATCTATGACACGGGGCTCAATGACCGGCTGGTCGGCAGGCCACTGTACGAGAACGTGCTCGACGGCTACGCGCAGGTCAAGTTCAACACGCTGAGCGGACAGCTGGCCGACATCGGCGTCGCGCCGGCCAACATCGACTACCTTGTGCTTTCGCACTATCACTGGGACCACATCGGCAATGCCGCCGACTTCGCCGGCTCCACGTGGTTGGTCTACCAGGGTGACCGCGACCAGATGTTCGGCAAGGCGGCGCGCGCCTATCCCTGGTTCAGCCAGTATGCGGCGCTCGAGCACAGCAAGACCGTGCTGCTCACCGGCGATCATGACGTCTTCGGAGACGGTACGGTGGTCGTCATCGCGACGCCGGGACATACGGAGGGGCACTGCTCACTGCTGGTGCGCCTCAAGAACACCGGACCCGTGCTGCTCTCGGGCGACCTGTATCACTATGCGGAAGAGCGCGAGCTCACGCGCATGCCGGACTCGGAACGGACTTCCGGCACCGTCGAGTCGCGGCACAAAGTCGAGGAGCTGCTGCGGCGGACCGGCGCGCAGCTTTGGATCGGTCACAGCATGGAGTTCTTTCGCACGGTGCGCAAGTCGCCCGCGTGGTATGACTGACTAGGAACCAGCACGTGAAAGCCATGACATGCGGTGAGGCCGTGATGCAACTACTCGCGGCCTACGAGGTGGACACGGTGTTCGGCATGGCCGGGACCATGACCGTCGAGCTGTACCGCGGCATCGCGCTCGCAGGGATCCGCCATGTGCAATGCCGTAACGAGCAAGGCGCCAGCCTCATGGCCGACGGCTACGCGCGCGCGACCGGCAAGCCCGGCGTTTGCACGATCATTGCCGGTCCCGGGGTTACCAACGCGGCGACCGGCATCGCCCAGGCTTACTGCGATTCGCAACCCATGCTCGTGCTATCCGGAGCGTGCGCCACGCGCACGCAGGGGAAGGGCTGGGGAGCGGTCCACGAACTCGCCGACCAGGCCGCCGTCACGGCCGGGTTCACCGCGTTCAGCGCCATGGTCCGATATCCGGAAGAAGTGCCGGAGTTGATTGCGCGTGCCTATGCCGTGTTTCGCGGCAGCCGACCCCGTCCGGTGCATGTGTCGCTGTCGCGGGACGTCCTGCCGGAAACGGTCGAGGACGACTGGAAGACCCGCCGCGCTCCAACCTTGCCGATGCCCGATCCGGCGGCGATCGACGAGGCCGCGGACCGGCTCGCGCGGGCGAAGCGTCCTCTGATTCTCGTCGGCGGCGGCGCGGTGGGCACGCGCGTGGCGCTCACCGCCATCGCCGAGCGCATCGGGGCTCCGGTTCTTTCCACCAACGCCGGCAAGGGCATCCTTCCGGAATCCCACCGCCTGTCCCTGGGCTGCTCGATCCTGCAGACATCGAGCCAGGAGATGCTCGCCCAGGCCGACGTGGTGCTGCTGGTGGGCTCGCAGGTCGGCCAAGGCGACCACTTCCTGTCGAAGCTCGACATCTCCGGCGACATCATTCGGATCGATATCGATCCTGCGGAATTGACCTCGGTGTATTCCGCGGCGGTGCCCATTCAAGCCGACGCCCGTGCCGCGCTGCAGGCCCTGTCGATGGCCCTCGCCTGCCGGACGCCGACGGCGCAGCGCTCGCAGGGCGAGATGCGCACCCGGGACGTCCTCGCGCGCAATGCCGCGAGTATGACCGAGGTCGAGAAACTACATGCGCGCGTCTGGACGACCATGCGTTCAGCCCTGCCCGCCGACGCAATCGTGATGGGTGACGCCTCGCAGATCGTATATTCCGGCAGCTTTTCGCTGCCGATGGAAACGGAGCGTTGTTGGTACTATTCCGGCACGTATTGTTCCCTGGGCGTCGCCCTTCCGATGGCCATCGGCGCCAAGATCGGCGCGCCGCATCGGCCGGTGATCGCGGTTGCCGGCGACGGCGGGATCATGTTCACGATCAATGAGCTCGCTACGGCGGCGGAGGAACGCCTCGCGCTTCCGGTCATCGTGTGGAACAACGATGCGCTGAAGGAGATCGTGGATCAGATGGATCGCCGTCAGATTCCGCGCATCGGCGTCGAGCCCAAGAGCCCGGACTTTGTGCGCTTGGCAGAGAGCCTCGGTTGTCATGCCTCCCGGGCCACAAGCGCCCTACACCTGGCGCAATCGGTGCGCGATGCGCTCGCCGCCGATCGTCCGACACTGATCGAGGTTCGACAGGACAGCCCGTGGCTTAAGGCATAGCCGCTTGCGCCGGGCTCAGTTCGGATAGGGTGCGCGGGGACGCCGCACCGGTTTCTGGTCGCTGATTTCGTCGCGCGGCCGGTAAGGCGCCTCGATAAACTCCCGCTCCCGAGCCTCGAGCTGGAGCCCGAGTGCCTGCACGGCCACCTCGAGGTGCGTCGTCTTCGCAGCGCCGACGATCGGAATGCTGTGGTTGGAGTTGCCCGCCACCCAGGCCGTCGCGACGTGCGCCCGGCTCACGCCCCGGCGCGCGGCCACTTTGTTCACGCGCCGCACGATCTCGCGGTCGATCTCGTCGCCGTAGAACTCCTGATAGACATCGTGGGTGGTGCGCGCGGTCGCGGCGTCGCGCGCGAGGAAGCCGCGCGCCAGAGGACTGAAGGTCGTGACGGCGATGCCCTGATCGCGGCAATACGGAAACATTTCCCGCTCTTCTTCGCGGTAGAGCAGGTTGTACTGGCACTGCATGTTGACGAAAGGCGTCCAGCCGTTTGCCGCCGCCGCATGGTTCATCTTCGCGAACTGCCAGGCATACATGGTCGAGGCGCCGAGGTAACGCACCTTGCCGGCGCGGACCGTGTCGTGAAGCGCCTCCAGGGTTTCCTCGACGGGCGTGTCCGCATCGAAGGCATGGATCACGTACAGGTCGACGTAGTCGGTACCCATCCGCGTAAGCGACCGGTCGATCGCGCTCGCGATGTGCTTGCGCGACAGACCACGATCGTTCGGGTCGTCGCTCATCGGGTAGTAGACCTTGGTCGCGAGCACCAGCCGCTCGCGTGCGCTCATCCTCAATAGGTTCCTGGAGACCACCTCCTCATTGCGGCCGGCGGAATACCAATCGGCCATGTCGAAGAAGGTGATGCCGAGGTCGAGAGCACGCCGCAGAATGGGAATCGAATCGGCCTCGTCGAGCACCCAGCCCTTCCAGGCGGAACTGCCCATCGACATCGTGCCGAGGCAGAGCTGCGACACCACAAGCCCCGTCCGCCCGAATCGGATGTATTGCATGCGAGACCCACTCAGCCGCGGCACGATGCCGCGATATCCATGCATTCTGGCATGTGACGGGGCGAAGGGACGGAGGGATAGAGGGATAGAGGGATAGAGGGATAGAGGGACGGAGGGATGGAGGGACGGAGGGATGGAGGGACGGAGGGACGGAGGGATGGAGGGACGGAGGGATGGAGGCGTGGAAAGGGGTGTAAGAGCGGGTCCGACA
>JBEKYO010000144.1:0-16899 GCA_049510875.1 Steroidobacteraceae bacterium | reverse complement strand
TACAGCATTCTCGATGGCGAATGGCCAACGGTGAAAGCGCACCTCGGCTTTCAGCTTCGCCGGCCGAGAGACTGAGCGAATCGGCCGCATGAGTCCCCACATCATGGCCGCCCATGGCGCGTCCCAGCGGATTGCCTGTATGACGCGTACCGTGCTGGGGCGGGTCGTTGCACGGGCCCGTGCGCCGGCGTGCATTTTGCTGATGGCCTTCATGGCGGCCTGCGGCCGCCCCACCGACGCCTCGAAGCCGGCCTCGCCAGGAGATGCGGCCTCGAGGTCCGCGTCGAATCAGGACAGCGAGCAGGTACTGAACGTCTACTCCTGGCTCGACTACATCGCACCCGATACGGTCGCCAATTTCGAGAAGGAAACCGGCATCAAGGTTCGCTACGACACCTACGACAACAATGAGGTTCTCGAGACAAAGCTGCTCACCGGCCATACGAATTACGATGTCGTTCTGCCGACCGGCGCGTTCTTCGAGCGGCAGCGTCAAGCCGGCATTTACCGAAAGCTGGACAAATCGGAGCTGCCGAATCTCGTGAATGCCGACCCCGACATCATGCGCCGCCTGGCCGCATACGACCCGGGCAACCTGTACGCCGTTCCGTACATGTTCACGACCATCGGCCTCGGCTACAACGTCGATCAAGTTCGTGCACGACTGGGGCCTGCCCGGCCGGATAGCTGGGCGCTGCTGTTCGATCCGAATAATGCGGCAAAGCTCAAGGATTGCGGAATCTCGATCATCGATTCGGCGATGGATGTTTTCCAGGCCGCGTTGATGTATCTCGGCCGCGATCCGAATCGACTCGATCCGCGCGACGTGGCGGCCGCGTCCGAGGCGCTCCTGAAGATACGACCCTTCGTGCGCAACATTGATCCGGCGCCGATCGCCGACATCGCCAACAACGGCATCTGCCTGTCCTTGGGATGGTCGGGTGATATGGAAGCGGCCCACAGCCGGGCGAATGAAGCCAAGACAGGCGCAGACATCGCCTATTTCGTGCCGCGGGAGGGATCGATCATCACGGTGGATATGCTGGCCATCCCGGCCGATGCACCGCATCCCCACAACGCCGCGATCTGGTTGAACTTTTTGATGCGGCCGGACGTGATGGCGGCGATCACGAACTACATCCACTATCCCAACGGATATTCCGCGTCGTTGCCGCTGGTGCAGGCGTCGATACGAAGCGACGAAGCGGTCTACCCCGATGCCGCGACCCGGGCGCGGCTCATCAGCCCAAGCGCCGTACCCTTGGAATACTCGCGGCTGGTTACCCGGGAGTGGACCCGATTTCGCACGGGCAACTGACCGAGCGCCGCTGGCTGTGCGGAACCCCCGATTGTCGTAAGCTAATCGCTCACCGGAGGAGGCTTGCGTGATTTATTCGCTCGGCGAGAAAAGGCTGCAAACGGCGACCCATGAATACTACGTTGCGCCCGGCGCTTGCGTGATCGGCAACGTTCGCCTCGGGGTCGGGGCGAGCGTATGGTTCAATTGTGTGCTGCGCGGCGACAATGATTGGATCACGATCGGCGACGGCACCAATATCCAGGACGGCACCATCATCCACACGGACGCCGGCGAGCCGGTGGAACTGGCCTCCAACGTCTCGGTCGGCCATCGTGCGCTGTTGCACGGATGCACGGTCGGTGAGTCGACGCTCATCGCGAACGGCGCGATGATTCTCGACCGCGTCAGCATCGGACGCCACTGCCTCGTTGCCGCCGGCGCCATGGTGCCGCCCGGAAAGGTCATCCCGGATGGCTCGGTCGTACACCGCGCAGGACCGGGCCATGATCGAAAGAATCGCGGAGCATTACCTCGCGCGCGGCCGCCTGTACCGGCAAGAACTCGCGCTCGACCCGCGCAGCGTTCGGGTCGCGACACGCGACTGAGTTGCCGGCACGCTGCGCGCAAGGGACTCCGCGAACGCGCACCGGTCAAACGATCACGAGTTCACCCCCGGCGAGCCGGGTTCCGTGCTGGCCGGAGGGGAAACGTCGCGACGGGCCTGCGGGGAATGCTGCTTCTTCGGGTTCCGAGAGGCATTGCACGGAGAGCGCGGCGCAAATCGCGCGGCAGTCGGCATTTCGCCGCCCGGCGCTGAGGCACTCTTTCTGCGACGCACGCCCGGCGCTACGCCCGGCCGGTGCCGGACATCAACCCAGGAGCAGCGATATGAATTCGAACGATTCGAACACGATGCGTAAACCCGCCGCGGTCAGCGATCGGACGCTTCGTGGCATCGTCGAGCAGGGATTCTTCACGAGCCCGGGCAGTCTCGCGGACGCGCGCTCGGCCTGCGCGGAACTCATCTTCGCCCGCGCGTTGATCGCAGCACAAACGGCGAGAATTGCCCAACTCGATGAGGCTTGCCTGACGTCCTGAGATCCCGGCGCTACGATGGCTGGCCGCGTGAATGGAGTGCGTATTCACGCCCGAGCGGCTAGAATCCAGGCGCATAACACATCGCATTCAGCCTGCGGGGAGATCCTTGGGCACGTCGCTGCGCATTCCGTATCGTTTGCAAGCCTTGGGCTTGGGCCTCGTAATGTGTTGCAGCGGCCGCAGCGGCGCGCTGGCCGACCCCCCGGGCGGTGCTGGATCCGGAGCTGCGGCGAGTGCCGCGCCGAGCGAGGCGCAGCCGCCGGCACCTCAAGAGAGTTTTTTCTCTTCGCTGAAACAGGCCTTCAGGCAGGACTTCGATCGGGAGGTGGTGCGCGGTCATTTCGACGTGGGGTCTCCGCCGGACGTGCATCGATACTATTGCCTGGTCGACGCCAAGACGGGCAAACGGGAGCCCAGCGGCGTCGCCGGTGAGCCGGTCCCACGGGCTGACGGAATGACCGGTATCAAGGGTAGTGCCGTCTCGCTCTACAGCTGCCTCAGCGCGGAACAACAAGGAACCTTGGTCACCACCGGCTATGTGCTGAGCGCGGCCGCCGCCGGCAACAGCGCCCCGGCGCCGCCGGTGCAGAAGCAATCGCGCGCCCCCGCGCTTCCCGAGGTTTCGCCGGATAAGGTCGACGTGGCGGGCGTGAGATTGGGCATGTCGCCCGACGAAGTGCGCGCGGTCCTCAAATCCAAGAAGCTGCTCAACTACTATGAATCGACCGAGTCGCTCAACCAAGTTGACTCGACCGCCGACGCCGCGGCCAAGCAGCGCTTTGTGAACGTCGTAGCAGCCTGGACGCCGCCTGCATCCGTCCCCGCGGACGATGCCCCCGGGCAGAGCGGCGAGTCCTACGAGGTCCTGTTCACGCCCGTGCCCGGCAGGGAGCGGGCCATGGCCATCGTGCACTCGGCAGCCTATTCAGCGGCGGGTGCGGTTCACGAGGCAACTCTGGCAAATGGGCTCGTGAAGAAATACGGCGGATTTTCCGAGTCGAATGACTTGCCGGCATCACCCACGTGGCGCATCCAGAGGAGCGGAAACGTGCTGGTGGGCGATTCATGTAATCGTCGCGCACTATTCGGGGGGTTGGGTGGATTGAGTGTCGCGACCGCGATCCGGCCAAATATTGCGCTGAAAACGACGCCCGACGAGTTCCGATTCCAAATCGAGCGCTGCGGAGTCGCGATCGTAACCGAAGACCATGCCACGGCCAACGGCGATGCCGCGCGCGAGGACCGAATCATCACGCGATTCACGGTCACCGCATACAGTCCGGCGATCGGCTTCGAGGGCGCGACGACGGCGGCGCAGTTAATGCAATCGGCGGGGGAGGGGATCCATAAAGCCGGTGCTTTGCGCCCCAGCGACCAGGCCACGCCGAATCTGTAGCCCTTCAGCTACCCCGAACGCCGAGGTCTCGGGTGTGCCGGGCGGGTGGCCAGGGACCCCGCAGGCGGGCGTACGGAGCCCGCCGGACGCAGGTCGCGGCCGCTGTCGGCATCCAATTCAAGCGTCGGCGCTGCGCCTCCGGTATTCGGTTTCGATATCCCCACGTTCCATCCCAAAGCCCTCCCGTCCCCTGATTTGCCACACGATGGCGCCATCGCGTATGAGTTTGCAGGCCGCAACTATGGCGGAGCCCATCGAATCGAATTTCACCGGTGCCACCCGACGAAGATCCGGCATCTTCCCGGACGGCGTCGGTACGTTTGTACTGAACAGCGAATACGTCACGGCAGCTCCTCCTTGAGGGGGACACGCAGTTGCCCCACAACGAAGCAAAGCAAATCGAGCGCCGTTCGTCTGTTCGGTGCCCCACAATGCGTCCATGCGCGCATGCGCCACCTCCGATCGGCGGTCACGCGCGCACCGCCGAGGTTACACTTTACATACCTGCGCCCACCATCTAAAGTCGGCAACTTATGAAAGAGTCGTTGGAACTTGAACCGAACGGCGACAGGTTTACGCTTCGCAGGATCGATGCGGTCGGCAAGTTGACAGAAATGGAACTGTCGGAGGACAACCTGCTTGCCCTGGCCAAATCCATTCAGTCCGAGACGGAGTATATTCTCGAGAAACGCAGTCGAGCGCAGACACACAGCGCCAGTGTGACCGCGGTTGCGCAGATGGGCTTGAACGTCGATGTTCATTGGACACAGATTCATTTGCTGCTGATTGACGGCCATGGGACTGGAATTACGTTTTCGCTAACTCCCTTTCAGGCGCAAACGTTGGTGGAATATCTTCCGCAGTGGATTGCGAAGATTGCTCAATCGCCGAAGAGGCAACCCTAGGATTCGCCTTGGCCAGTTGCGTACGGAACGCCCCTCAATTCCAAAACGAAGCTGCTGCCTTCGCTTACGTCGAGGCCCGTCTGTGGCCGAACGGTCCTGTTTGCCCGCATTGCGGCGAAACTGGCCGCGTCGGTCGCTTGAACGGCAAGACCACCCGGCCGGGACTTTGCAAGTGCTACGCCTGCAAGAAGCCCTTTACCGTGCGCATGGGAACCATCTTCGAATCCAGTCATTTGGCGCTGCATCTGTGGCTGCAGGTGATCCACCTGATGTGTGCCAGCAAGCGAGGCATCAGCACGCGCCAGATTCAGCGCATGCTCGATTGCAGCATGAAAACTGCGTGGTTCCTCGGGCATCGTATCCGCGGGGCCGTGAAGCGGTGGAATGGCGCTGTCGACGAAGAGATGGGTACGGTGCAACAATTCGCGGCTAGAACGGTCGCCCTTGACTAATGCCCGTGATGAATATGGGCGGCAAAAGAATTCCCAGTACGCCGGATGCGGAACAATCCGCGCGCTCCAAGAAGTCCGCCCCCAAGCTCACCGACGCTGAGCGCCACGCCCGCTTTGTCGATACGGCGCGCGCGGCTGGAGCCTCGGAAGATCCGAAGGATTTCGAGAAGGCGTTCAATCGCGTGATTTCAAAAGACAGGGTCAAAGGCTGACGAAACCCGGGAGGGGCGGTGCGCATTTTCCGCCCTCGGCTTGGCGGCGCAGCAGCAGCAGCGCCTCGTGTGCGGGCAGGGGGCGGCTGAGCAGGAAGCCCTGGGCGAGGGTGCAGTGCTCTTCCTGCAGGACCAGGAGCTGGGCGAACTCCTCGACGCCCTCGGCGACGACCTCGATGTGCAGGGTTTTGGCGAGGGCGATGATGGCGATGGCGATGGCGCGATCGTCGGGGCTGCTTTGGACCTGGCGGATGAAGGCGCGGTCGATTTTCAGCCGATCGATCGGGAAGTCGCGCAGCCGCGCGAAGCTTGAGTAGCCGGTGCCGAAGTCATCGATGGCGATGGCGAGGCCGATGGCTTTCAAGTCATTGAGCACCTGTTCGGTGCCGCCCTCGGTTTGCATGACCACGCTTTCGGTGATTTCGAGTTCGAGGAGGGCGGGGGGCAAGCCCGTATCGCGCAGCACGGTGGCGACCAGGGCGGCGAAGCCGCGCTGGGCGAGTTGCAGAGCGGAGACGTTGACGGCGACGCGGGCGCCGGGCAGGCCCTCCTGGTGCCAGGCCTTGGCCTGGGCGCAGGCGCTGCGCAGCACCCATTCGCCGATGGGCAGGATCAGGCCGGTCTCCTCGGCGACCGGGATGAACTCGGCGGGCGGCACGCTGCCGAGTTCGGCGTTGGTCCAGCGCAGCAGCGCCTCCATGCTCGAGACGCGTCCGGAGGCGACGTCGAACTGGGGCTGGAAGTGCAGGGAGAGTTCATTGGCGGCGATGGCGCCGCGCAGCTTGCCTTCCAAGGTCAGGCGCTTGAGGGCACTTGCGTTCATGGCGGGTTCGAAGCAGGCGAAGCTGCCGGGGCCCTGGCGTTTGGCGAAGTACATGGCGAGGTCGGCGTTGCGCACCAGGGTGTCCAAGTCCGCCCCGTCGGCCGGGAACACGGCGATGCCGACGCTCGGGGTGACCAGCACCTCATGCTGGGCGAGGCGCATCGGCTGGGCGACGGTGCGCACGATGCGCTCGGCGAGCAGGGCGGGCTGTTCGGGGTGGGAGAGCTGGGGGAGCAGCACCATGAACTCATCGCCGCCGAGGCGCGAGAGGTGCTCCTCGGGAGCGCTACTCTGCCCGGGCGCCTGCTCGGCGCGCAGCGCCTCGCGCAGGCGCAGCGCCATCATGCCGAGCAGCTCATCGCCGACGCTATGGCCGAGGGTATCGTTGATGCGTTTGAAGTTATCGAGGTCGATGCACAGCAGGGCGAGCGGGCGGGCGGTGGGCTGAGCGGCGGCGAGGGCTGAGCGCAGGCGCGCGCCGAAGTGTTCGCGATTGGGCAGCCCGGTGAGCGCATCGAAGTAGGCGAGGCGGCGGATGCGGATTTCCGCCTCGCGCAGCTGCACCACGGTTTGGTGGCCGCGCAGCAGGTAGCGCACGCGATGTCCGATCAGCGCCCAGTGGATGGGCTTGGGGATGAAGTCGGTGGCCCCGGCGCGGTAGGCGGCATCGACCGAGGGCACATCATCCATGCCGGTGACCATGACGATGGGCAGCAGAGGATCGGCCTCGAGGCGCAGCGCCGCGCACACCTCGTAGCCGCTCCTCCCCGGCATCTCCACATCGAGCATGACCAGGTCGACGGGGGAGGAGCGAAACTCACGCAGCGCCGCCTCGCCATCGAGCGCGGTGCGGACCGCGAAGCCGGCCTGTTCGAGCGCGGCGCGCAGCAAGGCGAGGGTGGTCGGATCATCATCGGCCACCAGAATCGTGGGCGGCGCGAGGCTCATGCGGCCTCCTCGATGATTTGCTGCATGCGCGCCACCGCGCGCGCATGCTCGGTTTTGATCGGCGCGAGCAGCGCCGCGGCCTCCTCGAGGCGTGCCTCGCGCCCGAGGCGCTCGAGCTGGCGATACAGGCCGGCGAGCGTCTCGGCGCCGACGTTGCTCGAGGAGGACTTCAAGGCGTGCGCGGCGCGCCCGAGCAGGGGCGCATCGCGCTCGCGCAGGGCCCGCTCGAGGCGCTCGACCGACGCATCGGCGGAGGTCAAGTACAGGCCCAGGATGCGCTTCACCAGCGCCATGCCGCCCGACGGATCGAGGGCGCGGATGCTGTTGAGCACATCGGCATTGATCGCCTCGCCGAGCGGCGCCGCGCTCGACTCGGGCAGCTCGGGGGCGGGGGGTGCGGGGGCCCGCTCGGGCAGCCAGCGCAGCAGCCGCGCGCGCAGCTGCGCGAGGGTGAAGGGCTTGGAGAGAAAGGCATTCATGCCGGCGGCGAGGCAGCGCTGCTCATCGCCCTGCATGGCATTGGCGGTGAGGGCGATGATGGGCAGGGCGGCGCGCTCATCGGGCAGGCGGCGGATCGCCGCGGTGGCCTCATAGCCATCCATCACCGGCATCTGGCAGTCCATCAGCACTAAGTCAAAGGCGGCCGCGCCCAACCGCTCGAGCGCCTGCGCGCCGTGCTCGGCGAGCGTGACGTGCAGGCCGAGCTTGGCGAGCATGGCGCCGGCGACTTCCTGGTTGACCGCATTATCCTCGACCAGCAGCACGCGCCCGCGCAGCGGGCGCAGCACATCGGGGGGGCGGGCCGCGACCTCGGGCTCGCTCGCGCCGGGGGCGTTGAGCATGCTGCGCACGACGCTGAACAGATCCGCGCGGCGAATCGGCTTATTCAGGTAGCGTTGAATGCCCGCCGCCTGGCGCTCGAGCTGATTGGCATGGGTGACGGTGGAGGTGAGCATCATCAGGGGCGTGGCGGCCAGGTCGGGGCGCTCCTGGATGGCGGCGGCGAGTTGCAGGCCGTCCATGCCGGGCATGTGCATGTCGAGGATGGCCAAGTCAAAGGGGGCGCGGGCGTGCACGGCGCGCAGCATCAGGGCGAGCGCCTCCTCGCCCCCCGTGGCGCAGGCCACCTGCACGCGCCAGCCCTCGAGTTGCTGCTGCAGGATGTCGCGGTTGGTGCGGTTGTCATCGACCACCAGGATGCGCGCCCCCTCGAGCGCCCGCTCGGTGCGGCTCTCGCGCCGCGGGGCGTGCGCGAGCGGCAGGTGCAGGCTGATGAGAAACTGCGAGCCCTCGCCCGGGACGCTGTGCATGCGGATGCTGCCGCCCATCAGGGCGAGCAGGCGCCGGCAGATGGCGAGGCCTAAGCCGGTGCCGCCGTAGCGGCGCGTGGTCGAGCCGTCGGCCTGGGAGAAGGAATCGAAGATCTTGGCCTGCGCCTCGGGGGCGATGCCGATGCCGGTGTCCTGCACGCACAGCGTGAGGGTGGCGCCCTCGGGGGTGAGCGCCTCGAGCCGCACGCGCAGCACCACCTCGCCCGCGTCGGTGAACTTGATCGCGTTGCCGAGCAGATTGCCGAGCACCTGGCGCAGGCGAAACGGATCCCCGCGCAGCTCCGGCAGCGCGGTGCCCGGGTGCACGAACTGGGCGGCGATTTCCAGCCCCTTGGCCTGCGCCGCCTGGGCGAACATGGCGAGGGTATTTTCGACCAACTCCTCGAGGCTGAAGTCGACCGCCTCGATCTCCATGTGGCCGGCCTCGATTTTGGAGAAATCGAGGATATCGTTGATGACGCCGAGCAGGTGCTGGCCGGAGCTTTGCACCGCGCCCGCCCACTCGCGCTGGCGCGCCTGCAGCTCGCTGCCCAAGAGCAGCTCGTTCATGCCGAGCACGCCGTTCAAGGGGGTGCGGATCTCGTGGCTCATGGTGGCGAGGAACTCGCTCTTGGCGCGGCTCGCCGCTTCGGCCGCCTCCTTCGCCTGCAGCAGATCGGCGGTGCGCTCGGCGACCTGCGTCTCCAGGCCGTCGCGCTGCGCCGCCAGATGCGCATCGCGCTCCTCGATGTTCTCGAGCATGCCATTGAAGGCGCGCGCGAGCGCATCGAGTTCGGCAATGTCGCTCACCGCGGCGCGCACGTGAAAATCCGCCGCCGCCGAGACGTGCTCGGTGAGCGCGGTCAGGCCGGTCAGGGGCTCGAGCACGGAGCTATTGAGGCGGCGCACCAGCACCCCGCTCAGCAGCAGCGCGATCGCCGCGGCGAGCAGCGTGACCAGGACCTGGGCGCCAAGCTGCGCGTACAGGCCGGTCAGGCTCACATCGAGCAGCAGCGTGCCCGGGGTCTGACCGTGCACCCACACCGGCTGGCGCACCTCGATGTGCCCGGCGCCGATCGACAGCGCCTCGGCGAGCGAGTCGAGCGCGGGCGGAGCCACGTAGGCATCGGCGCGGCTGTAGGTGGCGAAGAAGCGCCCGTCGCGCGTATACAGGGTGCCCAAGCGCGCGTTCGGCGCATTGCGCAGCGACTGCAGCATCTCCTGGGCCGCGGCGGGGTCATCGAAGAGCAGCGGCGCGGCCGCGCTCTCGGCCAGCATCTTCGCCTGCACCCGCGTCGCATCGATCAGCCCATACAGGCCGAGCGTGAAGCTGCCGGCGATGAGAATGAGCGCCACGATCGCCACCGCCGAGCCGACCGTGAGGCGGCTGATGTGCGCCAAGCGCGCCCCGAGCGGCACCCGCCAGGGCTCACCCGCCCTCACTGCAGCACCTGCGTCGCCAAGCGCAACAGCTTCGAACTCAAACTCAGCTTCGCCGCACGCGCCGCCGCCAGGTTCGCCTCGAAGGTGATGCGATTATTCACCACGTTCATGTTGAGCACCACGCCCTGAGCGGCCGCCCCCGCACCGTCGGCCACCGTCAGCACCGCCGCGCCGCGCAGGCTCGCCAGCACCCGCGCCACCGTGCCGTTCGCCGCATCCGCGATGAACACCAGCTGACAGTCCTTGAGCGCCTCGAGCTCGGGCAGCCGATGCACCGCGAGGTGCCGCTCGCCCACTGCCTTGCCCTCCAGTGCGTCGATCTCCGCGCCGAAGGGATTGCGCCCATACACGCACAGGTTCAGCGTCGGCCCGACGCTCGCCGACCAGTCGGTGAACAGCGCAAAGTTGTACAGGAACGCCGCCTTGAGGCGGTACTCGGGCAGCTCATCGGCCCGGGCGCGCGGCGCCACGGCGCTCCCCGCCAGGGCGAGGAGCAGCAGCACCCGGAGCGCGCTACGGCGCACGCTCGTCCCCTTCGGCCGCCGCCCCGCCCCGCCCGAGCGCGCACGGCGCGCCGCAGAGCACGGCGCCGCGCGCGCCACCGCGCACGCTGATCTTCAGCTGCAGCAGCCGCTCGAGCGGCATCGCCAGAAGCTGCGCGAGATCGTACGGATGCGCGGCCCCGGGAAACGCCAGCGCCAGCGCCAAGGCGCCCGCCCCCAGGCCCCGATATCGACGGCTCGCGGGGAGGCCCGGACGGGCGGCACTGCGGTGGGGTTGCGTCCGCATCGCTAGAACGCGTAGGTGAGCTTGAGCCGCCCGCTGCGGCCGTCCTGCTCGAAGGAATTTTGCCAGTTGGTGGGCGCGGCCGGTTGCGCATAGCGCTTGCCGCCGACGTTGTCGAGGGCGAGGGCGAGTTCGAGTCCCCTGGCCAGCGCCTCGGTGCTCAAGTACACATTCGACACACCGTAGCCTCCCAACGTCGTCCCATCCAGGCTCAAGCGCGGGCCGTCATACTTGAGTTCATAGCCCAGCCGCAACCCGGCCGCGGGCAAGGGGCTCGAGAAATTGAGCTTGCCGAGAACCTTGGGCGAGTTGACGACGTCGCCGCCATCGCGATAGTCGGCCTCCTGGATCGACACACTGTCACGCAAACGGGCGCCCGATTCCCAGGTCTTGTCGGCCGACAGCTCGAGGCCGCGGGCGTCGATCGGCGCGACGTTCTGGAAATCTCCCGTCACGGAGTCCGCGGGCACCACGAGGGGATTGTGCAGCGTCCACTGATAGAGCGAGGCGCGCAGCGTCAGGTCGCGGCCCACGCGCTGGTCCACATCGAATTCGAGGGTGTTGATGGTTTCGTCGCCCAGCCCCAGAGTGGGGGGACCAGGCCCCCACTGGTTGGAGTCCTCGTTAACGCTCGGCGTGCGATGCGCAACGCCGTAGAGCAGCTTGGCCGTGGTATCGGCGGTCGCCTGCCAGATGAGCCCCAGCCGCGGGCTCAGGTCCGATCCCGTGACGTTGTTGCGGTCGAGCCTCAGCCCGAGCGTGGTTGCAAACGTGTTCGACAGGCGCCACTCATCCTGGCCATACACGCCTGCCCGATAGCCCGAGGTGTTTTGGTAGATATTGTTGGCAGGGCTCGCCCAGTCGATCAGATATTGGTCCTCCGTATAGTCATCCTGCGCCTCCAGGCCCAGCATCAGCGTATGCGCGGCAAACGCCGTCGACACGACGCGCGCTTCGATGCCGCGCCAATCGCTCCACGTCGGATAGGAATTCCAAGAGCCGCCATAACTGTTGAGCGTGCCCATGGGTGCATCGCCGGTAAACAGCCGCGCCGACACGTGCAGCGTGTCCGCCGCGAAGCTGTCCTGGTACTGCAACTGCGTGAGCGTGTACGTGGTGTCCAAAAACTGACCCGGCACGAGCGGATCGGAATAGAACGATCCGGTCGGATCGTCCTTGTGGTCGAAGCCGTAGATCACCTCAAAGGACCACGGTCCACGGGAAACGCTGCCTAAGAATTGCTGGCTGTGATCACCGTCCATGCCGGCGGCGATGCCGGAGATTCCGGTGGCCCCGTAGGTGAAAAAGAGATTCTGACCCCGCGCGCTCATGTCGCTCACGGACATCAGCACATCAACCCCGTTGTCGAGGTGGTCGCCCCAGCTTGCGCGGCCCTCGCGCAGCGCCTGCGGTTCTTGATACCCGGCGGACACTTCAGCGCCCTTCACGTCAGCGCCCGTGCGCGTGACGATGTTGATCACGGCGAGCATGGCATCCTGGCCGTACACCGCGCCGCCCGGCCCGGGAATGAATTCGATGCGCTCGATCAGGTCCATGTCGACCGGAAATCGCCGTCCAAACGGCCCGGTCTCCCAGACCGGGTCATTGACGCGATTGCCATTGATGGTGACCAGCACGCGCGTATTGAAATCCCCGGGCAAGCCGAAGCCACGGACCCCCAAATAGACGTATTGACGGTCGTAGGTCGTGTAGACGCCCGGCAGGGTGGCGAGGGCCTGGTCGAGCGTACGCCAACCGAACGCCTTGATTTCCTCACGCGTGATGACGCTGACGGCCGCGGCGACCTCGCTTTGCTTCTGCGCGTACTTCGAGGCCCCAACGACGGAGACCTGCATGAGCTGCTCCAGACTCATGTCCGTCAAATCTGCCACGGATGCGGATGCCGCGGCGGAGAACACCATGCCGGACACTGCCACGGCGCACGCGAGGCAAAGTGGCGGCGCAGGACTCCGAAAAGTAGCCGATGGTCCAGAAGCGGACGCTTTTTGGTCAACGATGGCGCGCACTAAGCCCCTATCCTCGGTCGATTTTGATTGTTGGAGCTCGATAAGCCTCCTAACCGATACTTTATATCGGCACCGCCATTGCGTTTCCTTAGCAGGAGTCTCAGTGCCGGCCGTTCGCCTGTGACGCAGGTCCCGGCCTGTCGAGACATAATCCCGCGGGCTTACGAAGTGCGCGCGTCCAGAGCGGCCGGCTTTAGGTCGCCCGCCCGATCACCCGCGCATGGTTGGGATGATCGTTGCGGCAATCAGTTGCCCTTCGGGGCATTGTGGGGCGCCAGGGCGACAGCCGCTTCGGTCGTGAGGAGCCGGAACGTAAACGTCTCCTGCAGGTACAGGTGGACCGCGCTGTCCGAGTGGCTCGAGTAGCCGATAGCGGTGTCCTGCCCGATGGCGAGTTCGAAATCGCCGCCGCGCGTCGTCAGCACGAATGCACCGACGATGGCCGGCGCCCAGATAATCTGGTCGTTGACAAGTCTTTTGACATGCTCGAGTACGGGGTAACCGTGATCCCGGGTTTCGGCCAGAGCGGTGTATGCATCGGCACCGAGCAGAACGGTGTAGGGACCGTTGACGCCGACGAGCCGAAGTTGGCTCAACGCCTGCGCGACCGCATCAGGGTAGTCGCGAACGTCCGCCGGCAGCGTCATGATGGGATTGCTCGTACCTTGCCGTATGCCGCCGATTCCAGCGGCGGAATAACCCTCGAAGATGGCCCCGTCTTCCGCAAACGCGATCTTCTTCGCCGCATCCTTCGCGGGTTGCCAGTCGGAGTCATTCGCGCCCCGTTCCACATCGTCGATTGCATCGCGCGCCAGCACAAAGGGGACGCGCAACTCGACGAGCGGCTTCGATTCCCGCAGTCTCGCCAAGATGCCGGCCGGGGCCGTGATTTTGTGCAGGTGGCCGGTACCGACGGCCGCGAATCCGGCGCCGGCGAGCGCCGGCATGTCAACCACACGCCGGCCGGCAAGGTAGCGCTTGAGGGTCCGCGTCGCCTCCTCCTCGATCTGCGCCCAGGCGGCATCGGAAATCGGCGCAAGTTCGCGGTGCAGGTTATTCATGTCGGATGTCTCCTTTCAGGGACCCGATGCCTAGCGTGCCGTCGGGCATCGGCGTGGTAGTCGGTAAGGTCTCGTTCGAGGCGCAAGCCGCAATGACTACAGGCTCGTCGGCGGCCTCTTCCAGAAATGCCGCGGAAGGGACGAAGAATAGGCTACCGGTAACGGCTCGGCTGAAGTCGAGCAGGCGGTCGTAATTACCCGGCGGGCGCCCGACGAACATGTTCTCGAGCATCAGTTCGATGGTCAGCGGCGAGCGGCTGTACCCGATAAAATACGTGCCGAATTCCCCCCGCGAGACACTGCCGAAGGGCATGTTGTCTCGCAGTATTTTGACTTCCTTGCCGTTGTCGACGATGGTCGTGAGCGCGCTGTGCGCGGAAGTCGGCTTGGCGGAATCGTCCAATTCGATGTCGGATAGTTTCTTGCGTCCGATGATGAGTTCCTGCGCTTCCGTCGAAAGCGCGTTCCATCCGCCGAGATCATGAAGATATTTCTGCACGATGACGTAGCTTCCGCCGGCGAAGGCGCCATCCTCCTCGCCAATCAAGGTCGCGTCGGCCGCCGCGTCGCCGCTCGGGTTCTCCGTTCCGTCGACGAAACCGAGGAGATCGCGGTCATCGAAATAGCGGAACCCATGCACCTCGTCCACCGGCAAAGCCGCATCCGACACGCGCTGCATGATTTGCGTCGCCAACTCGAAGCATAGATCCATGCGCCGCGCGCGGATATGGAACAGGACGTCGCCCGGGGTGGAAACCGCGTGACGCGATCCGGAACGTATCTCTCGAAAGGGGTGCAGCTGCGCCGGGCGTGGCTGACCGAAGATCCGATCCCATGCCTCGGAGCCGATCCCCACGACGCACGAGAGGGCCGCTTCGATATCGCGAAATCCAACGGCTCGCACCAGCGTGGCCATATCCGCACAGAGCGATCGCAAAATCCCGCTGTTATCGAGGCCCGGCTTGATGGTCACGACCAGAAAGATTGCGGCGCGCGAGAGCGGCGCCGTTACGGCCTGCGGGACGATGCCCATTGATTCATTCACGCGTTCATAGCTGAGAGCGCCGAGTATGAACAAGCGAACGGAGCGTGTCACGTCCCGCGCGGCCGGGCGCGCGGCATTGCGCTGGCAG
The DNA here is from genome assembly GCA_049510875.1 of Steroidobacteraceae bacterium. Taxonomy (GTDB): domain Bacteria; phylum Pseudomonadota; class Gammaproteobacteria; order Steroidobacterales; family Steroidobacteraceae; genus Bog-1198. The sequence continues at coordinate 2,005 of JBEKYO010000144.1, read as the reverse complement.
GCTAATGCCGGCCGGGACGCCCGGTCAAAATCCCCCGCCCCGGTGGGGTGCGTGATTTGGTGCCCGCTTTGCAGGCGACGGACGACACCGGGCCAATGCCGCTGTACATCCCGGCGGCACGATAGATCTCGGCTGCGGGGCCGGCTGACCGGGCCCGCCACGGGTGCCATCGTAAGGCCGATCGAATTTGCGTGCACGAAAACCAATATCGCCGGCCGCCGCAAAGCGGCCATAATGGCGCTTCTGCCGGATTCCGGCGTCTTGGGGAGTGGCGAATTGAAAAGCTCGGATTTGGTGGTCGCGGGCGCTATTGTCCACGGCTTCGACCGCATGCCGTTTGTCGTGATCCTGTCGGATAATGGGGCGGATCTCGCGGACGCGGTGACTTCACATGACTAAGGCGGGTCCGCTTCCCTTCCTGCCCTTTACCCGGCCCTCCATCGATGAGGCGACCATTGCGGAGGTCGCCAACGTCCTGCGCTCCGGCTGGCTGACCAGCAATGGCCCGAAAGTGCAGGCCTTCGAATCGACACTGTCGGCCTTTTTCTCCGGCCGCCCGGTGCGGGCGTTCAATTCCGGCACCTGCACCATGGAGATAGCCTTGCGGGTCGCGGGCATTGGTCCGGGTGATGAAGTGATTACGACGCCGAATTCATGGGTCGCCACGGCCAATGTCGTACTTGAAGTAGGTGCGACTCCAGTATTTGCGGACATCGACGCCCGCAGTCACAACATCGACATCGACCGAATTGCGGCGAGCATCACCCCTCGCACGCGAGCGCTACTGCCGGTTCACATGTGCGGCATGCCCTGTGACATGGATGGGCTCTACGGGTTGGCGGCGGCCCATTCGCTGCGTGTCGTCGAGGACGCGGCTCAGGCCATAGGGTCCACCTGGAAGGGCAAGCGCATTGGAGCGTTCGGCGACATGGTTTCGTTCAGCTTTCAAGTCAACAAGAATGTCATGACCGGCGAAGGCGGATGCCTCGTGGTCAACAACGCGGCCGAGGCTGCGTTGGCTGAGCGATATCGTCTGCAAGGGGTGTCGCGCCAAGGGCTCGACGGTATCGACGTTGATGTGCTGGGCGGCAAGTACAATATGACGGAGATCGCCGCCGCCATTGGCCTCGCGCAGATGTCTCACCTCGAAACGTTCAACGCCCAACGACTGGCGCTGGCGAAGCATTACTTCGAATGTTTTGGCGCCGAATTCGAGGCCCAATATGGCGCAGAATTGCCGATCGCGGATTTTGGCCAAAGCAATTGGCATATGTTTCATCTCGTTCTGCCGGATCGCCTCAAGCGCGCAACTTTCATGCAGCGCATGCTGGATCAGAACATCGGTGTCGGATTCCATTATGCGGCCATCCACTTGTTCACCCTGTACCGCGAGCGCGGCTTCAAGGCGGGGATGTTCCCGGTTGCGGAGCGCGTTTGCCGACAGATTGTCACGTTACCGCTCTTTCCCGCGATGCAAAATTCCGACGTCGAGCGAGTCGTAGCGGCCGTAAAGTCGATACTCACTTCGTAGTATCGAGGACAGATGCCTGCGGTCGCCGCAGTTGCGTGTCGTTTCGCGCGCACGGTTTGCCCCTCACTTGTGCATGCCGTGGAGGAGGGCCCTGATGAAGGCGGCTGTCATTACACGCTATGGATCGCCCGACGTCGTGAGAGTGCTGGACGCGCCGAAGCCCTCGCCCGCCGCGAACGAGGTGTTGATCCGGGTTCACGCGGCCACTGTCAATCGCACCGATTGTGGCGAGCTTCGGGCCCACCCCTTTTTCGTGCGGCTCTTCTACGGGCTGCGCCGCCCGCGACGCACGATCTTTGGCTTGGATTTCGCCGGGGAAGTTGAAGCGGTGGGCGCTCTGGCCCTGGCGTTCAAGCCAGGCGATCGTGTTTTCGGCATGTGCCCGTCCAGAAAGAACGGCGCCCAAGCGGAATATGTCTCCGTTCCCGAGAGCATGGCTGCACTAATTCCGGCGGGTACGCGCTATGACGAGGC
>JBEKYO010000143.1:0-14167 GCA_049510875.1 Steroidobacteraceae bacterium | reverse complement strand
CTGTAGTAGGTCTCGAGGATTTGCTCGGCTCCCGGATGCGGCAGCCTGCCGTCCCCTATGAGGACGCCGAGACCGCCCGCGTTCAGGTACTGTTCGCGCTCCGCGGATATGCCGTTGTCGATGGCGACGATGCCGATGGTGTCATCGGACCGATGCCATCGAAGCCCCTTGATCGACGTACCGACCTCGACGCTGCGGTCGATATCGGTGAATTCATAGACCTCGACATTGCCCGCCGCCTTGCCGAGCCGCGCGAACACGCCCAGATCCTCGGTGAGGGGCTGCTCCAGATCCAAGCTCGCCCCCAAACGGCTCCGATAGTGGCGAACGTCGGCGGGGGCCGGCGCGGCGTGGTTCAGTGCCGCCAGTTCAATCGCCTGATCGAGCAGGCCCATCCGGCCTCGGCTGTCAAAGGCCGTGACGAGCACGCGGCCGCTCCGGCCGAACAGCTCGTAGCGCCTCTCCAGTTCGGCATCGAGCTGGAACTCGTGAAATCCGGGCTCCAGGCGCGTGCTGTTCGGAACATTCGACAGATCGAATACCCCGGCACGCAGGGTCCAGGAGCCGACATACCGCTCCGCGGCGGCGCCCACGGTAAAGCCCCACGCATCCGCGGCGTAATCGAACGAGCCGGCATCGACCGCCGCCCAGTTGAGAAAGTCGGCCCTGGGATCGTGCGCGTATCGATTGGTATCGAATACGTCGGTAACGCTGAACTTCCCGACCGTGAACACCCAGCGGTCGACACCGCGCGAACCGCGCAGCTGGTCCGCGGCCGCGTCCACGGACTCGCGCGCATTGCCCCTGTCCACGGTCTGACGTATGAAGGCTCGCGGCAGGCGCATGTACGGCTGGTTGTCGCCGACCCTGTACGCTTCGGCACTCGGGAAACCGGCGACGCCGAGCGTGTTGTCGAGACCGAAGCCCTGATCGATTTCCGGCGTGATCCAGCCCTCGGCACCGGACCAGAGCCGCGCCCCGAGAAAAAGCGTGGCGTCGACGGTTTCGCGGCCGCTGTCGGGCGACAGGCTGTTCGGGCCGCGATACGGCGCGTTGAAACCCTCCGTCTCTTGCTCGACGTACGTGAATTGGCCGTGAATTGCGAAGCGCTCGTCGGCCATGGCTTGCAGGACGCCGCCGTCCGTTGCGTCCGCTGCCGGTGCTCCCGGCGCAGCGCCGCACAACAGGCCCACGGCGAGCACGAGGCTCGCCGGGCCCGCTGCACGCCCGGGCGGCGTCGCGAGGCGGCGCCGTTCGCGGCCGGTCGGCGAATCCTTAGTAACGGGCGTCATGATCCATGCACCAACACCGCGGTCTCGCCGGCGGCGGCGCTTGCGCGCGCTGCGGGCGCAGCGAAACTTGCCTAACTGATTAACTGGAAAACGCAGCCATGACCGTGCTCCTCGGGCGTGCTCGGGCAGCGTTGCTCAAGCCCCGGGAGCAGTTGGCCGCGGGAAGCGAAGAAGATACCCTACCGTGGTATAGTTCTGCAACAGGAGTTACCGAATCATGGGTCATGTGGCGCAAGAGAAGGCCAAATTGCTGAATCGTCTCAAGCGCATGCGCGGTCAAATCGAAGCGATCGAACGCGCCGTCGACGCCGACAACGAATGCGCCACCGTTCTTCAACAGGCAACCGCGTGCCGCGGCGCCTTGGACGGCTTCATCGCAGAGGTCATCGAAGACCATATCCGCGAACACATGCTCGATCCGCAAGCGGGTCGCGACTCTCCCCGGGCCGTTGCGGCCGAGGAGCTCATCGAAATCGTTCATCAGTACCTGAAGAAGTAGAGGGCGTCGGCGCGCCGGCCTCCGAGGCTGCGCCGCCCATCCGCACATCGTTACTCACGTCCGAACGTCCGCCGACTCGAATGCGCTTATGCGCCCGATAATTCCTCGACCATGGAGATGATTTCCAGCAGAACCGCGCCGCCCACCCGGAGCCGGCAGTTCTCGATTTGCTGGCGGTCGAATAATCTTCCCGCGGTTCTGCCCTTCACGACGATCTCGATTTTCAAGCCTTCAGGGACTTGAGCCACCGGGCCGATGTCGGTGCTCGTAACGCTGCCAATGAGGCCGTGCGGCACCAGGCGGCTCTTGATTTCATGCCTGATTTTGTTCAGGCCGGTGTCGAATTCCTCTCGCATTTGCTTGTCGTCCATGGAGCGCCTCATTTGATCGGTCATGAGCCCATGATACGCGCTTGTGCGGCGGGCAGGCCGCTTGTGCGGATGCGCAGGCGCTGCCGGGATTGGTTGTTGCGACGCGAAAGCAGCATGCACGGGCTCCGGCGCGGTTAAAAAAATCAGCGCCGGCGCGTTCCGGCGACGGTATGATGTGCGCCTTTCAAAAAGGAGGCATTGATGGCTAAAACAAAGCGGCGTTTGGCAGTGGCGTGGTCGACGGAGGATGTGAAGAATCTGCGTACGTTTGCGAAACAGAAGCTCTCCGGGCGCCAAGCAGCCAAGAAGCTTCGACGTAGTCCGGGCGCAGTTGCGCAGAAGGCGATGAAGCTTGGAATTCGGTTTCGATCCATCAAACGGACGGCTCGATAGCACTACTTCGAAGCCGGGCGTTGGTGCCCAGTTGCTGCCGGCATGCCGCTCAGGCGGACTTCAGTTCATTTACCGCGCGCCATGCCTGGTCGATCGCCTCATGCGTGTAGGCGTTCCAGCCCGCATCGGAATTCGCGATCGTGACACTGCCGCAGCGCTTGCGGCCGATTTCGAATGTCGTCGGTCCGACCAGCTCCGGATCGAACAGCGTATTGGCGTCGTATGAGTAGCCGTGCGGCCAGCGATTGACCGTGATGGCGGCAATGTCGCGCGCCGCCCGGAAACCGCCCGGGCCGAGCATACGATCGAGTTGCGCGACGACCTGCCGCTCGTACTCCTCGAACGGTGTATCCAACAAGCGCTGCCGTCCGAGCCGAAACTGATCGACGTTCGAGAGGCCCTGGTTTGGCGTCAGCGGGACATGCACCAGGTGCAGCAGCATGGGCTCGCTCGGGTCGCGCGGGTGGCGGTAGCCGCCGAGCGATACCGGGTAGTCGAGTTTGATGTTGGAGAAGTACCCGTAGGGGCTGTAGATCTTATCCACGCCAAGTTTGACGAAGGCCTGCCAGTTGCGGATCGCGACATTGGTGTACACCAGCGGGAGCTTGACGCCGAGTGCGAGCGCGCGTTTCTGGGCGGCGGGCAGTTCCGGCATGATGTGCGGAATGATCATGTTGTAGCACGCGAGCACGCAGCGCGTTGCGCGCACTCGATGCAGCGCGCCGGCCCTGACGTAGCCGATGTCGATCTGGCCGCCCGGGGAGCGATCATTGGCGATGGCCACCGCCGTGCTGTTCAGGCGCAATCGGACCGGCGCATCGACGTCCAGCTTGGAGTAGTCGAACTCGGCCAGCACCACGTCATCCATGGTATGTCCGGGCGCTGCCGCGGGGATCAAGCTGCGAACCAACAAGCGCGCGATGGAGGCATTGCCATCGGGGAAGTGGTAAATGTAGGGCTCCTTGAAGGCAGGATCCTCCTGGTCCTTGAGTCCAAGGCCGGCAAAACCGGGGTAGCCGCAGTTCAGCGCCTCGAGGGCCGGAGTAATATCGGGGCCCATGGCGTTGAGGTCGTTGGTCGCGCCATCGAAGAATTTCACCGCTTCGTCGCCGAGCTTGGCATCCTTGCGCAGGTAATCTCGGTAGCTGATTTTCTTCAAATAGGCGATCTTCTCGGACTTCGATTTTCCGGCAAGATAGTCCTGCGGATGTTTGAAGAATCCCGCGAGCCGCGTGCGCGCGTCATCCGACATCGGGAACTCGGCGATGACCGCGTCGATCGGGAGGGGCGGGGCGTCGCTTCGGTCCGAATCGGCGCCGATCACGATCGGAATTCCGCGCACGAGCTTATCCACGCCGAACGTCTCGCGATCGAAGTAGACTCCCTCGGTCAGGCCGAGGGACCGGTACAGGCGACGATCGTAGGCCGTATCCCAACGCTTGATATCGACGCCGAGCGCGCCCATCAGCTGGTTGACGGGCTTGCTGAACAGGGTCTTCGGGGACTGCAACGACTCGGTGCCGCCGTAACCGAGCAGGAGCCGGTCTCCGACCCGGAATTCATTGCGTTTCGCGTGCCCGCCGAAGTCGTCGTGGTTATCGAGAATCAGGATGCGCGCAGCGGAGCCGTAGATCTGCCGGTAGTACCACGCGGACGCCAATCCGCTGATGCCCCCGCCGACCACGACCAGATCGAAACTCTCCTCGACCGCGAGCTGGGAAACGTCGAACAGCCGTCCCTCGCGGCCGACCTGATGGGCGACCTCGAAGGAGCCCGGATGGCTGCCCCGCAGGCCGGTGAGCGCCGGCGGATAGTAACGGGCGGGATCGGCGCGCAGCTGCGCGCGCGGGGTCAGTCCGCCGGCAATGACAAGGGCGGTGCCACTCAGGAAGTCGCGGCGGCTGATCGTGTTTCGCATAAATTCGCATCCGGCCTGGCCGATTCGGTATCGGCCAGTTGTGCGATGAGTGTAGCCGGGGCGTAGGATCCGGTCCATGTGCCCCACGGAGAGATGAGATGACCAAGGACCAAGTGCGCGCGGCGCTGCTGCAGGACATCGACAATTTTCGGCGCAAGGCCAAATATTACGAATCGATTCATCTCTTCGAGGCGGCCAAGTACGCGAACAGCCTGGCCTCCAACATCGAATTGGCGCTTACCACAATGCCGGCCGACGGGGATCCGGAAATTTCCTGAAGCGGTCCGCTCGCCGGTCCGACACGCGGGTCTACGGTACCGCCCGCCACCGGTTCCTTGCTACAGTATGGTTTGCTTCAACCGCCGGACCACCCATGCCGCGGTATGCGACCCTACTGATCGTGTTGATGTTCCATCTGGCATTGATCGCCGCACTCCTCATGTCGTCCCGAACGGGTGGTGCCCCGACGTTGCCGGCATATGCCGTCGAACTGCTGTACTTGCCTCCCCCGGCGCTGCCGAGAGTGCGTGCGCAGAACATCGCCCCGCGGCGTTTGAGCGGCGATGTGGCGACGATGATTGCGCCGCCTGCGCTCGAGTCACCCTCGGCCTCGATGTCCCCGCCGCCCGCGCCTTCGTCCGACGGCACGGGATCGGGTGTCGATTGGACGGCGGAAGCGCGCCGCGCCCTCCATGCTTTCGAGATTCGCAGCCATCAACCCTCGAATAACAACTCGGTCTCGGGTGCGCCGGGGGACGACCCGTGGCGGCGGTTGACCGAGCACCATGCAGGTGACCACGTCAAGACCGCCAACGGCGATTGGATCGTGTGGATCGACGCGAGCTGCTACCAAGTGGCCGGCTCGGGAGCGAGCGCGTACGCGCTGGGCGCAGCGCTGCCCCAAACCATCTGTGACGGCCAATCCGGCGCGACCGGCGGCAAACCGGCCGGGCAAGCGCCGGCGGGCAGCGATGCGCTCCCGACGCGCGCCCCGGCGGTTCGCGGCCGTCCCGCAAATTGAAGGGTAGAGGCGTCGCGTTCATCGGTGAACCCTGCCGATGCGTGGCTGCCGTCGCGCTCCACCGATTCCGTCACGTGATCTCCGCATGCAGGTCATCGCGCGGTTGCCACTTTCAACGGCGCATACAATACTGTGGTTCACACCGGTGGACATGGAGACATTTCCACCTCCGTGCTGCGCAACGCAAATCGAACCAACTCAATCGCAAGGGGTAGAACAATGAGGATTACAATATCTCGCCGACTCCTCGTCCCGCTGGCATGTCTGTTAGGCGTCGCCCTGTGGGCAGGGTCGGCGCGGGCCGCACCGGCATCCTTCAAGGTGCCGCTTGCGGGCACTCAACAGGTACCGGCCGTGCAAACCGCCGGCACGGGTACGGCTGACCTCACCTACGACCCAGCCACGCGCGTGATCATCTGGGCGATCACCTATAGCGGGTTGTCGGGGCCGGTCACCATGGCGCATTTCCATGGACCGGCCGAGTTAGGCACGAACGGCCCGGCGCAGATCTGGCTGACCGAGAAAGGCAGCCCGGTCGAGAGCCCGATCAAGGGACGCGCGACACTCACACCTGACCAGGCGAAAGAGTTCGAGGCCGGCAAGTGGTACATCAATTTGCACACGCAAAACCATCTGGGCGGCGAGATTCGCGGTCAGGTGATGCCGCCCAAGAGCTGAGGGCGCTTACAGGACATTGGCGAGAACGGCCACCGCCAGGGCACTACAGATAAGCAGGATGGCCGCGCGTGCGGGACCCGCCACGCGCGGCCGCGGCACATCTCTGGGCAACGTCTTCCAGCCGGTGATCATCGGCAGCAGCAGGTTGTGTCCCTTGACTACCGCGTAGACGGCGATCGCCACCAAGTGCAACGCCACGGCCGCCAATAAGGCACTCCAAAAAATCCCGTGAAGCGCGGTGATCGCGTTGCCGATGGGCGCCGGCATCAGCTCGGTGAACGGTCCCTCGTCCGCTACATCGTTGGCGACATAGACCCCGCTCAACGTTTCCCCGATCAGCAGCAACACGAGCAGCAGCACCATCCATCCGCCGGCCGGATTATGCCCGGCTTGGCGATCGGGTTCGCGCTGCAGAACGTGCGCCAAATGCCGTGCAGCGGCGCGCGGAGAACCAAGAAAGCGCGAGAACAGCGCCGTCTCGCTGCCGAAGAACCCCCAGAGGATCCGGAAGAGCACCGAGGTGAGCAACGCGTACCCGGCCTTTGCGTGCCAGTCCATCCAGTTCAGCCGCCAAGTGACGTACGCCGCCACTACCAGCGTTACAACGACCCAATGAAACAGTCGCGTAGGTGCGTCCCAGACGAGCACTTTGCGGTCCGAGCTGCTCATGCTCACTGCGGGACACGCCGCATGGCTCGATGCTCGACCTGCGTGTCGCATTCTCGGCTTGACGTTGGTGCGCTCATGGCGTTCGCTCGAAATTATAACGGTCCGCAATCATACGCAGGCTGATAGCGCCGTTGCCGGCAATGTTCCGGCGGCAGGGGCGGGCGGGTGGCGAGCGCCCATCCCATCTCATGTGTGGCGAAAGCGCCGGCGCATCTCTGCCTTGTACTTCTCGATGATCGGGCGCGCCGGATGGTCCGGCTCGGTGATTTCCACGGCGGCATTGGCAAGTGCGCAACCGCGTGAGTCATCCTTGCGAGTGTTCGAATCGTTACTGACCGGTAACATACGGCCTGGGGGCGGCGTCGCGGGGGGGGGGGCGAGAGGCGGGCGCGCGCTGCGCGCTCAGGCAGCACGACGTGATAGAAGATTCCTGTGATCCGCGCCTTTGTAGTCAAGGGCGCTCAATTTCGCCTCAAACGCACGACATCAGAACGGGAACCTAATGAAGCACACATTGCGGCAACGGACTTGGATTGTGCACGCAGGGAGCCGTGCCCTGCCGGTGTCTGCGGCTCTGCTGCTGTCGGCGGTCATCGCGGCGCCGGCGGCCACGGCGCAGACGTTCACGCTGTTGCACAGCTTTGCAGGCGGGAGCACGGACGGCTATCAACCCAAAGCGGGCCTGGTTCAAGCCACGAACGGGGATCTCTACGGGACGACCACCGCGGGTGGAACCGACGACAACGGCGTCGTGTTCAAAATCACCGCCAAGGGCAAGTTGACCGCGGTGCTGAGCTTTGAATACTCCACGAACGGCACCGATGGCAGTCAGCCCTATGCGGGGTTGATCCAGAACGGGGAGCTCTACGGGACAACCGATGCGGGCGGCACCAGTGCCGAAGGGACGGTCTTCAAGGTGACACCCGCCGGCAAGCTCACGACGCTGCATAGCTTCGTCAAGAACACGGACGGCGCCAATCCCCGCGCGGGACTGATCCGGGGCGCCAATGGAGGGGACTACTATGGGACCACGTACCTGGGCGGCAACAACGGCGTCGGCACGGCCTTCAAGATAACCCCGGGGGGCACACTGACGGTGCTGCACAGCTTCAATGGCTCCTCGGACGGCGGCGATCCCGTCGGGCCGCTGGTACTGGCCGCCAATGGAGACTTCTATGGCACGACCTATTGGGGCGGGGCCAGCGGCGCCGGGACCGGCACCGGGACGGTGTTCAAACTGACTCCGGGCGGAAAGCTGACGACGCTGTTCAGCTTCTGTGCCCAAGGCAGTTCCGGGTGCACATACGGCGCCAACCCCGCCGCGGGTCTGCTGTGGGCCACCGATGGCGACTTGTACGGGATAACCAATTCCGGCGGCCTGTACGGCTACGGTACCATCTTCAAGATTACCACCGCCGGCACCCTGACCACGCTGCACAGCTTCGATTCGACCGACGGCGCCAATCCCGTTGCGGGACTGATCCAGGCCACCGATGGGAACTTCTACGGGACAACCTCGGGGGGCGGCGCCGGCGGCGAAGGGACGGTGTTCATGATGACCCCCGACTGGACGCTGACGACGCTTTATTCCTTCTGCTCGCAAACCAATTGCGCGGACGGGGGCGTTCCCAATGCGGGTCTCCTCCAGGCCACGGATGGGGATTTCTACGGAACAACGTACGAAAATTCCGCAGGCAGCGGCGGCGGCACAGTCTTCAAGCTGTCGATGGGCCTCAGCCCGTTTGTAGAGCCTCAACTCACGTCCGGGGCGGTGGGCGCGTCAATCAAAATCCTCGGGACTGATCTGACCGGCGCGACCGGCGTCACGTTCAACGGGATCGCTGCGGCGTTCACCGTCGCTTCGAAGTCCGAGATCAAAGCCACGGTACCGACCGGCGCCACCACCGGCGCCATCGTGGTAACGACCCCGGGCAGTACGCTCAATAGCAACGGTGTCTTCACGGTGAAGCCGTGATTGTCCGAAACCCGGACTTCTCTCGATTCTGACGGGCCGCAGCTTACATTCGATTCCGATGCCGTGTTCGGGATGAAGGAGTCGCTGGCGGCACAATTCGACCGGCACCCGCCGGGAGCCGACCCCCATGGTGAGCGCATGGAGACGCCGTTTTACACGGTGCACTACGACTTTCGCTTGAGACCTGACTCGGCCATTTTGTAGGACAGGCGACGACACATGCATGCGTGCTAAGCCCATGACGCATACGCGCTAAGCCCACAGCAGGCGCGGCCAACCTGGGCCGATAATCAAGCTCATCGAAACGACACAATGAAAACCACCACGCCTGCTTCAGGCTCCTGCAGGACCGGAGAAGAAATGCCGAACATTGGGAATTTTGAGCATAAAGCCATCGCCATTTATCCGAAATTCGCCGATGTTGGCGATGCGCTGCTGCTGCTGAACAAAGAGGGCTTTACGAACGGCCAAATCAGTCTGCTCGGTCGAGAGCAGGCGCACTGGCAGGAAAAGCTCGGGCATGAATGGGAGACGCTCAAGACCACAAAAGGAGCTTTGGGGGGTGCCGCGTTGGGCGCGGTCCCCGGGCTCGTGCTTCTCACCGGCATTGCATTGACGGGCGGCGTTGGAGTACTGGTGGCGGGGCCGATGATTGGCGCAATGTCTGCGCTCGGCATGGGCTCGCTGGTCGGCGGTTTGATGGGGGCCGGTTCAAGCAAAATCGACAGTGCCGAAAAAACACCCAGCATCGACGAGGAAGTGGCTGATGCAATCAGCCATGGACATTGGGTGATCGTCGTCCACACTCGTAGCGAGGCCGAGGCCACGCGTGCACAAGCACTGCTCCCCAATAGATGCATCGATCGGGAAAACGAATCCAAAACAAGGGCACCGTCGGATCTGGCTGCCGAAGAAGTCGACATCAAAAAACTCGGTGAGATCGTTGAAGAGGCCTTCGAGTCGGTAGCGAAGGTATCCGAACGTCCGCCGCAAGAGGTGCTGTGCACCGTGGATCAGATCAATGGGGCGGAGCTCAAGCAGGCCGCGCAGGAAGCGATGAAGAAAATGGCCGATGCAACTGATCTTCATGCAGCCCAAATTAGCGGCATTTTGAAGGCAAATGGGTCCGCGGGCATAAATGACATCGTCAACCGGCTTCATGAGCAAAGCAAAGTCAAAAGATCGACGTTCTGAGCTACCGGGAACGGGTGTCGAGATCGATCGGCAGGCCGAGCGTCGAGATGAGCCTTTGAAGGGGAGACTCCGCTGAGTCACCGGCGGCACACGACGATGATGGCGGCGAATTGCCGGGCTTGGCATGCGCGCACATTTTCGGCCACAGTTCAATCGGTAACGGCGATAGCAACATGGAAGGCGGGATGATGGCGTTGAACTCGACCACGGCCTCTTTCGTCACAAATTGCGGACACGCGTACTCGAGCTTGCAGTGTTCACAACGGTCCATGACCAATGCGCGGTATCTGTAGCAGCACAGACCGACGATATGTTCGATATCGGACATTCGCCTATCGTGAAGCGCGCTGCTCCTCGACAACACTTTGCATTGAATGATTTTGGTGTAAGAACAATCTTACACGAACCACGCCATCGATCGTCGCGGGTGGTCACTTCGACGGGGGGCAAGTTCACCGCCGGCGTCCGTATCCGCATGAGCGTCCGTTGGCGTAAGATGGAGCACTGAGCAAAACTGGGAAGCCGCAATGAGCCCGAAGTGCCGGCATCTTGATACGATCCGGAAGGTCACGCCTAGTGCGCGCGGTTGCGAAGAGTGTTTGAAAATCGGCAGCCGCTGGGTACATCTGCGAATCTGCCGCACCTGCGGACATGTGGGCTGCTGCGATGACTCGCCAAACCGCCATGCCGCCAAGCATTACCACACGACGCACCACCCAATCATCGAGGGCTACGACCCGCCGGAGTGCTGGGGGTGGTGCTACGCGGACGAGGTGTTCATCGATCTTGCGGGTGACTGCACGCCACAAGTGGGTCCCATTCCGCGTTACTATTGATTGGGAACGCATGAATTTACGTGTCAATGACCTGCGCACGTCGATCGACCGGCTTTGGAACGAGTCGATTCTCGAGCGGCTCGAGGCCTACATCCGGATTCCGAACAAGTCGCCGCATTTCGACCCGGAGTGGGAGGCGCATGGACACATGGAAGCCGCGGTGCAATTGATGGCCGAGTGGTGCCGCGCGCACGCGGTGCAGGGCATGCAGGTCGAGGTTCGGCGGATCGCCGGCCGCACGCCGCTCCTGCTGGTGGACGTGCCGGGCGAATTGCCGGGCAGCGTGCTGCTCTACGGACATTTGGACAAGCAGCCGGAATTCACCGGCTGGGCGGAAGGACTTGCGCCGTGGACTCCGGTGCTGCGCGACGGGCGTCTGTACGGGCGCGGCGGCGCCGACGACGGGTACGCGGTGTTCAGCTCGCTGGCGGCCATCTTGGCGCTGAAGGCGCAGAAGGTACCGGTGGCGCGCTGCGTCCTGCTCATCGAGGCCTGCGAGGAAAGCGGCAGCATCGATCTTGCACTACGTCGCTGCGCGGCAATTTAACCGGGCGGTTGCGAGTGCGGGTGCTCACGGAAGGGGTGCACTCCGGCATGGGGACCGGCATTGCGGCGACTCCCTTTCGCATCGCGCAGCAGCTGCTGGCGCGCTTGGAGGATCCTGCAACCGGCGATGTGACCCCAAAAGAATTGAACGTGGAAATTCCCCCGGATCGCCGGGCGCAGATCGCGGCCACAGCGGGTGTCCTCGGCAAAGACGTCGCCGGCAAGCTTCCCTGGGCGGCCGGCGCGCACGCCATTGCCGCGGATGCGGCGGAGTTGATCGCCAATAACACCTGGCGCGCGACGCTCGCCGTCACTGGGGCGGACGGCCTGCCGCCGACGGCTGCAGCGGGCAATGTGCTGCTGCCGGAAGTGTGTTTGAAATTATCGCTGAGGCTGCCGCCGACCTGCGATGCGGAGGCGGCCACGCAGGCGGTGCGCTCGCTGCTCGAGCGCGATCCGCCCTATGGGGCGGCGGTGTCGTTCGAGGCGGACCCCGGCGCCGGCGGCTGGAACGCACCGGCGTTCGCACCTTGGCTGTCGGAGGCGATCGAGCTGGCTTCGCATAGGGTGTTCGGATGCGCCGCGATGCACGCCGGCTGCGGGGGGACGATTCCATTCATGGGCATGTTGGGCCGGCAATTTCCCCGCACGCAGTTCTTCATCACGGGCGTGCTTGGGCCGCATTCCAATGCCCATGGACCCAATGAATTCCTGGACGTGGCGTATGCCAAGAAGCTGACGGCGAGCGTAGCCGTGGTGCTCGCGGAGCATGGGCGCAGGTGCGTACGGCCGGCTATGGACTGAGCGGTCACAGGGTGCCGCCCGCAGCGACGTGCAGGGTGGGCCAAGCGCCGCGGGCAGCCCAGGCGTTCGGGATAAGAACGGGGGACAAATGGAACAACAAACTTGGATGAATGTCATTGCGCTGCGCTGCTGCGACTGGTCGGAGCGCTGGTTTCCGGATGCCTACGTGTTTGCCGCTGTCGGCGTCATCGTGGTGGGGCTGCTGGCGATCGCGATTGGCGTTTCGCCAGCGGCGACGGCCATTGCCTTCGGCGACGGCTTCTGGAGCCTGATCCCGTTCACCATGCAGATGTGCTTCATCATCATCGGCGGCTACGTCGTCGCATCCTCGCCCACGATGACGCGCGTTATCGAGATGCTGGCGAGGTTGCCGCGCAGCGGGCGCGGTGCGGTGGCCTTTGTGGCGCTAGTCAGCATGCTGGTCTCGTTGCTGCACTGGGGGTTGAGCCTGATTTTCGGCGGTCTTTTGGTGCGCGCGCTGGCGCGACGCGAGGCGTTGCGCATGGACTACCGTGCCGCCAGCGCGGCGGCCTACTTGGGGCTGGGCGCGGTCTGGGCGCTCGGCATGTCGTCCTCCGCCGCGCAGCTGCAGGCGAATCCGGGCAGCATGACGCCGGCGCTGCTTGCCATCACGGGAGTAATCCCCTTCACCGAGACCATCTTTCTGCCGCAATCGTTGCTGTTGGCAGGGATTCTGATTACCGTCTCGGCCGGCATCGCATGGCTGTCGGCGCCCACCGGACCTGCTGCGCGCACGGCCGATATGCTGGGCGTGGAGACGCGCGCCGCGCAGACGCCGCTGCCGCCGCGGACGCGTCCCGGGGATTGGCTCGAGCGCAGTCCGGTGCTCAACCTGCTGCTGGTGGCGCTCGGGTCCGGCTGGCTGATCCATGAGATCTCGGGCAAGGGACTCGCGCTCGCCATCTCCAACCTCAACACCTACAACTTCCTGTTCCTGATGTTGGGTTTGATATTGAACTGGAGGCCCCGGCGGTTCCTCGATGCGGTTGCACGCGCGGTGCCCAGTGCAACCGGAGTGCTGATCCAGTTTCCGCTCTACGGCGGCATCGCCTCCATCCTCACATCCGCCAAGGGTACCGCAGGGCATAGCTTGGCGCAGCAGCTAGCGGCGTTTTTCACCCACATCGCCACGGCGGCCAGTTTTCCCGTGGTGATGGGGATGTATTCGGCCGTGCTGGGTTTTTTCGTGCCCTCAGGCGGAGGCAAATGGCTGATCGAGGCGCCCTATCTGATGCAGTCTGCAAGCCAGCTGCATGCTCACCTTGGCTGGGCGGTGCAGGTCTACAATGCCGCCGAAGCCCTGCCGAATCTCATCAATCCGTTCTGGATGCTGCCGCTCCTCGGCATCGTCGGGCTGAAGGCGCGCGATGTGATCGGATTCAGCTTTCTACAGTTCGTCGTACACCTGCCGCTGGTGCTGTTCCTGCTTTGGCTGTTGGGTCTGTCCCTCACCTATCACCCGCCGGTGATGCCTGCGGCAGCTTTGACGCAGTGACACACGGCGCATGGCGCCGCCGTTGATCTACTTTGCCGTGCGGTAGATCTCCGAGCCTGCCAGTAGAAATCCACCGACGCCGTAGACGTAGCTCGTGGTCTCCGCAAGAGGACCGGGAGCCGTCCCCACCGGCTGGATGCGTCCGAGGCGCCCGTCCGCGTAGATATGCGAAATCATGCCCGCCCATGCCTTTTGGATGATGGGTTCATAGATCCTGCGGGGCAGCAGTCCGTGATTCACTCCGTAGGCCATTGCGTAGCTGAAGAAGGCGCTGCCTGAAATCTCGGATAGGGGATAGTCGGCGCCATCCAACAAGCCAGGCTTCCATAGGCCGTCGCTGCCTTGCAGCGGCGCCAGCGCAGCGGCCATATCCTGCAACTGCAGGACGTACTTCGCTCGCAGCGGAGAGTGGGGGGGCATGCGCTCGATTACTCGAACCAGGCCGGCGACGACCC
>JBEKYO010000142.1:0-11786 GCA_049510875.1 Steroidobacteraceae bacterium | reverse complement strand
GATGCCGAAGTCCTCCGCCAATTCGGCCACCGCCCGAACGCGATCCAGCGAGATGATCTCGGCACGGTGCGCATGTCCGCGCTCGCGTATCTCGTCGGCAATGCCGCGAATCTCGAGCGGATGCGCCTGCGCATGCCGGTCGGCGACGAAGCTGCCCACGCCGGCGATCCGCACCAGTACGCCTTCGTCGCGTAATTCGCGCAACGCGCGGTTCGCCGTCATGCGCGATACCCCGAAGGATTTGACGATGTCGTTCTCGGAGGGCACGCGTGCCGAGGTCGCCCACTTGCCCGAGCCGATATTCTCCAGGATGTGGCGCTTGACCTTGAGGTAGAGCGGCTGCACGGGCGACGGTGACTTATCCATGGCCCGCAGATTAAGCTGTATAGACAGGTACGGTCAACAAGCAAAACAGAATTCTGCGGCGCCACAAGGGATTCCTGTGAACCATGCATGCCGCGCCGCAGCAACGTGAGGCCGGCGCCGGGAAACGCGTGCTGCAGGGGGCGCTGCCCGCGAGCGCGCCGCGCTCACGCGCCCTTGGTGCGTTCAATCCATTCGTCGACCAGTGTATCGAGCAAGGTGAGCGGCACGCCGCCGTTCTCGAGGACCACCGCGTGAAAGTCCTTCAGGTTGAACTTGGGACCGAGTGCGCTCTTGGCGCGCTGGCGCAGCTCGAGAATCTTCAGCTGACCCACTTTGTACGCACACGCCTGTCCGGGCATGCCCATGTAGCGCTCCACCTCGCTGATGACCTCGCTCTGGTTCATGCCGGTGGTATCGACCATGTAGGCAATCGCCCGTTCGCGGGTCCAATTATCGGCGTGCAGTCCCGTGTCGACGACGAGGCGCGCCGCCCGGAACATCTCGGCCTCGAGACGTCCGAGGTCGCCGAAGGGGTCGTCCTTGTACATGCCGATTTCCGCGGCGAGTTGCTCGGCGTACAGCGCCCAGCCTTCCGCATAGGCCGTATACAGAGTCTGCTGGCGGATCAACGGCAGGTTCTTGAGATTAAGCGCGGTCGAGATTTGGAAATGATGCCCCGGAATGCCCTCGTGGTAGGCCATGGTTTTCATGGTCCACGTCGCGGTCTCGCCCACGTCGCGAAGATTCGCGAAGAACGTCCCGGGGCGTGAGCCGTCCATCGCGGCGGGTTGATAGTAAGCGCCGGCGGAGCCCTTTTCCGCCGCCGCCGGCACGCGTTCCACGGTCAGCCGCGTGGTCGGAATGGTGCGAAAATATTCGGGCATCCGCGCGTTGACCTCGTCGAGTATGTGCTGGTACCGGGCGAGCAATTGTTTGCGGCCATCCTCGGTGTTGGGCAACAGAAAGCGCTGATCCTTGTGAAGCGCTTGCACGCGCTCCGAGACGCTGCCCTGGGTCAGGCCCTGCGACTTGAGGAGAGCATCCATTTCGGCGCCGATGCGCGTCACCTCCGAGAGCCCGAGCGCATGGACTTGTTCGGGCGTGTAGTCGGTGGTGGTCATCTGCTTGAGCGTCGCCGCGTAGTAGGCCGCCCCATCCGGAAGCCGTCCCACGCCCGCCGCCTGCACCGCGGCCGCCGCGCGCTGCGACTCCAGCGCGGTTTGCATTCTGGCGTAGGCGGGGTAAATGCGGTTCGCGACGGCCAGGGTGGCCTGCCCCGCGAGTTCCGACCGGCGCTGCGCATCGATGCTCTGCACCCGCTTCATGCGGTCGATGAAGGTGGTGACCAGCGGATTGTCCGCGGGCTTGGGGTTCACCGTATCCTTGATGCCGATTTGCGCCTGCTCCAGCAAGGAAATCGGCAACACGACCCCGAGCGCCGCTTGACGCAGCATCTCCGCGGTCACGGCATCGAGCTTGTCGCCCGTCGCATTCAGCCGCTTCACGTAGTTGACCGCGGTCTTCGCGTTTTTGATGACGTGCTGCGTCTCCAGGAAAATCGGCAGTTGCACCTGCGTGCCCCACATGGGCGCAATGGGATACAGGCCCTCCGAGGAGAGCCAGTCGAAACGCTGGAACGACAGGCCGGTCTCGTACTGGTCGAGCAGAATGTCGTAGGTCAACCGGTCTTGGATGCCGAGCTTGCTGCGGTCGAACTCCTTGGTCTCCTTCTCGAATCGCGCCAACATGGCGTAGTCATCGTCGCGCTTCTTGACGCCGACGGCCGCGAGCTTGCCCGAGTGCCGGTCGAGAATCGTGCCGTCGATGATGCCGACCTGGGTGAACAGCTCGGGGTTCGCGACCAGGATCAGGAACGCCTGCCGATTGGCGAGCTCCGTCAACGTAAAGGGTTTGGCCAGCGCTATGCGGTATCCGCAATAGGCGGCCGCGAGCACGATCACAAGGGCCGTGATCCCGAGGATCTTCCAGAATTTCTTCATTGATTCGATCCCTTTGACATGCCAGGAGCGGCGCCGCGGGCCGCCCCGCCGCCAGAATACGCGTTCGACGGCGCCGAGTCCGTTACAATCCGCTGCGGAACACGCGGTAGGGATGCCTTTGATTCAACAGCGCGCTGTGCCACTGTGCCGAGTGAGACCCGCCCGCTATGGTGGCAGCGGGCGCTGCCGCGGCGAGTGAGACTCGCCGGCTACGCGGGCAGCGCGAGCCGCGTCATGAGCGCGGCGAAGCGGTCCGCGAGCGGCAGCTCGGCGGCGTGATGACCTTCCTTGACGACCCAGCGTCCCGCGACCATGACGTCGCGGATCGCGGCGTCGGCTCCGGCAAACACCACATGATCGAGCGCGTTCTCGAGGGGCGCGCCGGCCATGCGGGGATGGGCGGCATCGAGCACCAGCCAGTCGGCCCGATGACCCGCGGCGATGGTGCCCGCCGGCTGGCCTATGGCCTGGGCTCCGGCCTGGGCGGCGTGGCGCCATAACCGCGTACCGACATGCGATTCCGATTTGTCCGCGAGCACGCCGCGGCGCCGCTTGCGCAGCCGCTGCTGATATTCCAACCAGCGCAGTTCCTCGGCGGGGCACACGGTGGCTTGACTGTCGGAACCGACGCAGAGTTTTCCGCCGAACCTCAGGAATCGGGCCGAGTCGAACAGGCCATCGCCCAAATTGGCCTCGGTGCTGATGGACAGGCACACGGCGGCCTGAGACTCGGCGATGCCGCGCAGCTCCGCCGCCGTGGCGTGGGTGGCGTGCACCAGGCACCAGTGCGGATCGAGCAGGCCGGTATCGAGCAGCAGTTCGATGGGGCGCCGTCCGGCCTGAAGTTCGCAGGCTTCCACTTCCTTGATTTGCTCGGCGACATGGATGTGCAGCGGCAGCGTCCGGCTGATGTCGCGGAGTCCGTACGCCGCTTCGCGCAGAGTCGCGAGCGGCACGGCGCGCAGACTGTGGAACGCCGCGCCGGTGCGCAGCGTCGCCGGAGCGGCGCGCCGTTCGGCGTCGATGCGTGCTTCGACGGCGCGCAAGAACTCATCGGTATCCAATGCAAACCGGGCCTGTTCGCGTTTGAGCGGCGACCCGCCGAAGTCGCTGGTTTGATAGAGCGTGGGCAGGAAGGTGAGCGCAATCCCGGACGCTGCGGCGGCGTTGGCAACGGCGTCCCAGAGGGCATTGGAGCCGGCGTAGCGGTCCCCGTCGGGCCGCCGGTGCAGGTAATGAAATTCGGCGACGGAGGTGTAGCCCGCCTTGAGCATCTCGATGAACAACTGAGTCGCAAGTACCTGCAAGTCGTCCGGTTCGATGCGATTCGCGAGAGCGTACATGGCCTGCCGCCAGGTCCAGAAGCTGTCGCGGGCCGACAGGCGGTATTCGGTGTTGCCCGCCATGCCGCGTTGAAAGGCGTGGCTGTGCGCATTCGCCATGCCGGGCACGACGATGCCGGCAATGCGTTCGGATTCGCGTGCCGCTTCGGGTCGAGCAGCGCCGGCCGGCGGGACGTCGATGGCGCTGATCCAGCCATCGTCCGCCACCGTGATCGATACACCGCGCACCCAGCCTTGCGGCAGAAGGGCCGCTTCCAAAAAGTACTGTCGAGTCATGCTGCCTATACCTGTATAGGGAGCCAAGCTTGCCGTATCATGACGCCAACAGCAATCCGGCCGGATCGACAGACCTCGCGACGGCTAAACGACGGGCAAGCACGTGCAGACATCATCAACTCGAGAATGGGACCGGGTGTGGATCGGGGCGAATATTGCCACGATGATGGCCGGCGCGGAGCCGTATGGCAACGTGCCCCACGCCGCCTTGGCGGTGAAGCACGGGCGCATTGCGTGGATCGGGGCGGCGGCGGCGGCCGAAGCGCGGGCGGCGGGCGACGGGGTGCCGGTGGAGCGCGTTCACGGGCTGTGGATGACGCCCGGGCTGATCGATTGCCACACGCATCTCGTATACGGCGGCACGCGGGTGGAGGAGTTCGAACAGCGCTTGTGCGGCGTGTCCTACGAGGAGATCGCGCGGGCCGGCGGCGGCATTCAGTCAACCGTCAATGCCACGCGCGCGGCGGGCGCGGATGCGCTGCTCGCCTCCGCCATGCTGCGCGCCAGGCGCCTGTTGTCCGAGGGCGTCACCACCATCGAGGTCAAATCCGGCTACGGACTCGACCTCGAGACCGAGCGGCGCCTGTTGGAAGTGGCCCGTGAACTCGGCCGGCAGTTGCCCGTGTCGGTGCGCACCACGTACCTCGGACTGCATGCGCTGCCGCCGGAATTTCGCGCGGACCGCGCGGGCTTCGTCGAGCGCGCCAGCGGCCCGTGGCTCGAAACGCTGGCCGGCGCCGGCTTGGTGGACGCGGTGGATGCGTTCTGCGAGAACATCGCGTTCACGCTCGCCGAAACCGGCCGGTTCCTGCGCGCCGCGCAGCGATTGGGTCTGCCGGCCCACGTGCACGCCGGACAGTTGACCGACATGGGGGCGGCGGAGTTGGCGGCCCAATATCGCGCACTGTCGGCCGATCACCTCGAGTACCTGAGCGCGGCCGGCGCGCGCGCGCTGGCGGCCTCCGGCACCGTCGCCGTGCTGTTGCCGGGCGCGTACTACACGCTGCGTCAATCGACACCGCCGCCGATTGCGGCGCTCCGGCAGGCCGGCACGGCGATGGCGGTGGCGAGCGACTGCAATCCCGGCAGTTCACCGTGCACATCCTTGCTGCTCACGCTCAACATGGCCTGCACGGTGTTCGGCCTGACGCCGCAGGAGGCCCTGACCGGGGTCACGCGCCACGCGGCGCAGGCGCTCGGGCTGCAGGCGGAGGTGGGTACGCTCGAGGTGGGCAAGCGCGCGGATTTTGCGCTGTACCAAATCGAAAGACCGGCCGAGCTGTGCTACAACCTCGGCGCGAATCCCTGCGTGGGCGTGGTGCGCGGCGGGGTCCCGGCGGCGCTCCACGGCTGATGAGGCAGCCGAGCCGATTGTATTTCCAGTGCGAAGCGACGGCTTCGGGTTCGCGGGCGCGGGCGGCGCGCTTTCGGACTCTGCACACCGAGGTGCTGACGCCCACGTTCATGCCCGTGGGCACACACGCTGCCGTGCGCGGCCAGCGGCGCGAGGACGTGCTGGCGAGCGGCGCGCAGGTATTGCTCGCCAATACCTACCACTTGATGCTGCGGCCCGGCATCGACCTGTTCGAAAAAATGGGCGGCATCCACCGCTTCATGAACTGGCCGCGCGCGGTGCTCACGGATTCGGGCGGGTACCAGATTTTTTCGCTGCCGGGCAGCCGCTCGATCAGCGAGGAGTGCGCGCAATTCCGGAGCTACGTGGATCAAACGACCTTGAGTTTGAGCCCGGAGAGCAGCATAGCGGCGCAACAGACCATCGGCAGCGACATCATGATGGCGCTCGATCAGTGCGTGCCCTCGACCGTCGAGCGCAGCGAGGCGCGGCAGGCGATGGAATTGACGCACCGCTGGGCGCAGCGCAGCCTCGCGGCGCGCGGCGAATCACCCCAGGCGCTGTTCGGGATCGTGCAGGGCGCAAGCTATGCGGATCTGCGCGCTGCGAGCGCACGCGCCATTACGCAAATGCCGTTCGACGGCTATGCCATCGGCGGCCTCGCGGTGGGTGAAGGCTCCGCCGAGCGCGAGGCGTGCACCGCCATCGTCACCGAATTGCTGCCGGAGGATAAGCCGCGCTACCTGATGGGCGTGGGCACCACCCGGGATCTACTCGAAGCGGTGCACCGGGGCGTGGACATGTTCGACTGCATTCTGCCGACGGCGCTCGCGAAACAAGGCGTGGCGTTCACGAGCCTGGGCCGCCGGGATCTGCGGCGCGCCGCGTATCGAGGGATGGAAGGAGCGCTCGACCCCGCGTGCGAATGCCATACCTGCCGGACGTATTCGATCGCTTATCTGTTTCACCTCAATCGGGTGCGCGAGCCGCAGGGTTGGCAGCTGCTCGGTCTGCACAACATCCATTTCTACATGCGGCTGATGCAAAGGATGCGCGAGCACATCCTCGCGGACACCTGGCTCGATTTCTACCGCTCCCAGCGCGACGTGCTCGACGCGCGCGACAGCTACGGCCGGGCGCCCACCCACGTGACCAAGGCGCAGCGGCAGGAGCGCAAGCGCAAGCTGGGGCGCTATGAAGTGGTGGTGCGCGACGGGGTCGGGCACATTCGCGACACTACCTCCGGCGAGCTGATGCATTCGGTCAACGACCCGCTCGAGGAGGCTCGCTCGCTGTATGTGGAGCAATCGCGGCTGGCGGAGCGGCTGCGCGAGCCGCCGGCGGCAGCGCTGGTGGTGTGGGACGTGGGCTTGGGCGCGGGCACCAATGCGATGGAAGCGATCAACGCCGTTGAGACGTTGACAGCGGGGCCACAGGCGCAGGCCGCCGGGCCAGGGGTGCAGGCCGCGGGGCCAGGAGCGCAGGCGGCCGGGCCGAGAGCGCAGGCCGCGGCGCCAGGGGCGCAGGCCGCCGGGCCAGGAACGCAGGCCGCGGTGGCGGGCGGGTCGGTGGGCGCTGCCCGTTTGATCCTGGTGAGTTTCGAAAATGATTTGGATGCGCTGGTGTTGGCGCTACGGCATCCGGCGTGGTTCAAACATCTGCGGCATCCGGCGCCGTCGCGGCTCCTGGCCGAGGATCGGTGGTCGAGTGCGACCGGGGCGGTGGAATGGACGCTGCTGCGCGGCGATTTCAATAGGCGCAAATTCGACGCGCCGTTGCCGGACATCATTTTCTTCGATCCGTTCTCTTACAAGACCGATGCCGCATTGTGGACTGTGGGGGCTTTTCGCGAACTCGCGAATTTAGTGTCCACCAAGGCGGTGGAGCTGTTCACCTATTCCTACTCGACGAGCGTGCGCGCGGCGATGTTGGCGGCCGGCTTCTACGTGGCCAAGGGTCGCAGTACCGGTCCCAAGGGCGAAACGACCATCGGCTTGTCGCCGGGCGCCGTGGCGCTGCCGCACGAGCGGGATTTGTTGGGAGCGGAGTGGTTGCAGAAGTGGCGGCGCAGCGAGGCGCAGATGCCGTTCGGCGCCGCAGACGAAGATCGATCCTGGCGCGAAGCCGTGCTAGGACATCCGCAGTTTCGCCACTGCGCGTGATGGGCGGGCGTAGCACTCGAGATCGGATCACTCGTCCGCCGGCGGCGGATCGTGCAAGCGTTCGAATAGCTCTCCGTTCGGCTCTCTCTTGCCGATACGACAGAACGGCAGCGGCAATGGTGTGAGGACGAGCACGCAGCGTTCGCTCAGATGAATGAGCATTCCGCCGGTAGGAATCGACTCGACGCGATGTGTGCGGGCGTAATCCCAGGCAAACTCCGGGGCTTTCGCGGGCGGCGCCGTCCGGTGCGGGAAGCCAAAGTCACGCGGTGGCGGGGACGGCAAAGCCGGCACCGCGTCCTTGGCCGCACGGTTCAATTCGCTGTCCCAGTCGATGGGGGGATGAATGGCATTGTCCTGATCGTGCAGGAGGGGCGGTTGGGGCGGGCCCGCTGATGCGCTTCGGGGCGGCGGCTGGCGGCGGCTGCCGTCGCGTTCGCTGCGATTCGCCGGGCTGCGATTTGGAGCATCGACCGTGGGCGGGGTCGGCGGTAGGATGAATATCATCTCGAGATCCGGCGATTTCGCCGGGAGCAGGAGGGGGGATTTCGCCGACAGAAGCAGCCAACACAGAAGGGCGTGCAGGGCCGCCACGACCGCGGCGGTGCCGAGCCGGCGTTGAAGATTTCGAGGGTAGACCACGCAGGTCACGGCCGAGGCTCCTTAGGACCGCTTTTCCATACATGGTTGAGACAAGGCTTGTCATCGGAGCCGCGGCCTCAAGGATAGTTCCCGCGGTCTGCGCGGCGGACGGTCAGGCTTCCTTGGGGGCCGCCGCAGGTCTGCCGCGGCTGCGATGCCGTGGCCGCGGGGTGATCGCGACACCATAGGCGGCAGGCGACCGAGGCGTCGCAGGCATGGGGTTTATCGTTGCTGCAGGGCAGCATTTACCTTGACACTCAGGCCTTCGGTTCCTACAATCGCCGGCCTTTGTCGCTGGGCTGCCCTTCTGACGGCGTCCGGCCACGTTAAGGTTTCTAGAGTCAACCGGCCAACTCGCGAGAGTTGGCCTCAAAGGTATTTATGGCGACGACGACCCAATTGATTCGCACCGGCCGCAATGAGCCCGCCTGGAAGTCCAAGGTGCCGGCATTGGCGGCCTCGCCGCAGAAGCGCGGGGTGTGTACGCGCGTGTATACGACCACCCCGAAGAAGCCGAATTCGGCGCTTCGCAAGGTGTGCCGGGTGCGGTTGACCAACGGGTACGAAGTGTCCAGTTATATCGGCGGCGAAGGCCATAATCTTCAGGAGCACTCGGTGGTGCTGATCCGTGGCGGCCGCGTCAAGGATCTGCCCGGAGTGAGGTACCACACGGTCCGCGGGGCGCTCGATTGCGCCGGCGTCAGCGATCGTCGGCAAGGCCGCTCCAAGTACGGCGCCAAACGTCCGAAAAAGTAACAAAGTAGGTTTCCATGTCCCGCAGAGCAGCAGCCCCCCATCGCACCATCCTTCCCGACCCTAAGTTCGGGAACGACATGTTGGCCAAATTCATCAACATGGTGATGGAGCGCGGCAAGAAGTCCGCCGCCGAGAAGATCGTCTACGGCGCCATCGACCGTATCGGCGACAAGAGCGGCCGCGCCGGCGGCGAGGCCATCGCAGTCCTGCAGCAGGCGCTCGACAACGTGAAACCCGTGGTCGAGGTCAAGTCCCGCCGCGTGGGCGGCGCCACCTACCAGGTGCCCGTCGAAGTGCGCGCCAACCGCCGTCAGACCCTCGCCATGCGGTGGGTCATCGAAGCCGCCACCGCGCGCAGCGAAAAGTCCATGGCGCATCGCCTTGCTGCCGAATTGATGGAGGCCGCGGAGAATCGCGGCGCCGCGGTACGCAAGCGCGAAGACACACATCGCATGGCCGAAGCCAACAAGGCGTTCGCTCACTACCGCTGGTAGCGCGCCGCACCGCTGGTAATTGGCCGGCGAGACCTTATATAGAACATTGCCCAGGGACGAACTGGGCAGTTTTGTCTTGTGTAAATGCTCGCGAAGCGAGCCTAACTGTCGGGGTCGCTTCGACCCCGTTAAAGGTTGCGCGCAGCGCATAGATCATGCCACGTACGACGCCCATCGAAAGATATCGAAATATCGGTATCTCTGCGCACATCGACGCGGGTAAGACCACCGCGACGGAGCGCATCCTGTTCTATACGGGTGTGTCGCACAAGATCGGCGAAGTGCACGACGGCGCTGCGGTGATGGACTATATGGAACAGGAGCAGGAGCGCGGCATCACGATCACCGCCGCGGCCACGACCTGCTTCTGGAAGGGGATGGACAAGAGCTTCCCCGAGCATCGCATCAACATCATCGATACGCCGGGCCACGTCGACTTCACCATCGAGGTCGAGCGCAGCCTGCGCGTGCTGGATTCGGCCGTCGCGGTGTACTGCGCCGTATCGGGCGTGCAGCCGCAGTCCGAGACGGTGTGGCGCCAGATGAACAAGTACGGCGTGCCGCGCGTCGCCTTCGTCAACAAGATGGACCGCGCCGGCGCCGATTTCCTGCGCTGTGTGGAGCAAATCAGAACCCGCCTGCGCGGCAACCCGGTTCCGATCCAGCTTCCCATCGGGGCGGAGGACGGCTTCATCGGCGTGGTCGATCTGGTGAAAATGAAGTCCATTTTCTGGGACGAAGAAACCCAGGGCATGAAGTTCGAATATCGCGAGATACCGGCCGAGATGCGCAAGGAATGCGAGGTATGGCGCGCGAAGATGATCGAAGCCGCCGCCGAGGGCGACGAAGAGCTGCTCAACAAGTATCTCGAGACCGGTGTGCTCGCCGACGTGGAAATCAAGCGGGGGCTGCGCGCGCGCGCGTTGAAGAACCAGATCTGCCTGGTGACCTGCGGGTCGGCCTTCAAGAACAAGGGCGTGCAGGCCGTGCTCGACGCCATCGTCGAGTACATGCCCTCCCCCAGGGAGGTGCCGGAGGTCGTGGGCCAGAGCGAGCGCGGCGAACCCATGACGCGCAAGCCCGACGACGACGCGCCGTTCTCCGCGCTGGCGTTCAAGATCTTGAACGACCCATTCGTGGGCAATCTGACTTTCTTTCGCGTGTATTCGGGCACCTTGAATTCGGGCGATCAGGTGTACGTGCCCAACAAGAACCGTGCGGAGCGCATCGGCCGACTTCTGCAGATGCATGCCAGCGAACGATCCGAGATCAAGGAAGTGCACGCGGGCGACATCGCGGCGGCGGTCGGCCTGAAGGACGTCACCACGGGCGACACGCTGTCGGATCCCCATAAGGTCATCATTCTGGAGAAAATGGAGTTCCCGGAGCCCGTCATCTCGGTGGCGGTGGAACCGAAGACCAAGGTGGATCAGGAAAAAATGGGCATCGCTCTGCAGCGCCTGGCGAAGGAGGATCCCTCGTTCCGCGTGCATACCGATCAGGAATCGGGCCAGACCATCATTTCCGGCATGGGCGAATTGCACCTGGAAATCATCGTCGACCGCATGAAGCGCGAATTCAAGGTCGATGCCAACGTGGGCAAGCCGCAGGTCGCGTATCGCGAGACGATTCGCGCGACCGTGGAATCCGAGGGGAAATTCGTGCGCCAATCCGGCGGCCGCGGCCAGTACGGCCACGTCTGGCTGAAGATCGAGCCGCAGGAGCCCGGCAAGGGCTATCACTTCGTCAACGGCATCGTGGGCGGCGCCGTGCCGCGCGAATTCATCCCGGCGGTGGACAAGGGCATTCAAGAGGCCGTACAGACCGGCGTGATTGCGGGCTACCCGATCGTCGACGTCAAGGTCACGATTTTCGACGGGTCGTATCACGACGTCGATTCGAACGAAATGGCCTTCAAGATCGCGGGGTCGATCGGGTTCAAGGAAGGGTTTCGCAAGGCGAAGCCGGTGCTGCTCGAGCCCATCATGAAAGTCGAGGTCGTGACGCCTGAGGATTATTACGGCGACATCGTCGGCGATTTGAATCGCCGCCGCGGCCAGATCATCGGGATGGAGGATTCTCCGTCCGGCAAAGTGGTTACCGCCGAAGTGCCGCTCGCGGAAATGTTTCAGTATTCGACGGCCATGCGCTCCATGAGCCAGGGGCGCGCGAACTACACGATGGAGTTCGCCAAGTACATGGAAGTGCCGGGCAACGTCGCCGATGCCGTGATGAAGATCGCTTCTTAAGATTCTTTACAGTTCATTATTCCTGTTCTAATTTTTGGGGGTACTTGCCGTGTCGAAGGGGAAGTTTGAGCGAACGAAGCCGCACGTGAACGTGGGGACGATTGGACATGTGGACCATGGCAAGACGACCTTGACGGCGGCCTT
>JBEKYO010000141.1:0-11800 GCA_049510875.1 Steroidobacteraceae bacterium | reverse complement strand
CGGTGTTCTGGACGTTCACGTCGAAGACGCCGTTGCCGCTCTGCGGAGCCACCGCGTCGACCAGCACGATGGCCACGCCGGCAGTGGCCGTGAACACCCCGCTGGAATTCTCCGGGAGTACTGCGCCGCTCTGGGCCACGGTGGCGGACAGCGACTGCAAAGCCGAGGGAAATTGAAAATCGGTGGTGGTCAACTGATAGTTGCCGGCGGACGGCAGCGTGACGGCAAAGGCGTAGGTGCCGGTCGACGCTGCGCCGGTGGGGTTGACCGCCTTGACGGTCGAATACAAGGTGGACGTGCCGCTGGTGATGCCCAGGCTGTACACGCCCTCCTGGGCGCCATCGACCGCGTACTGCCACACGTACAGCGCGCCGGCCGGGGCTGCGCCGGTCGTGAGCGTGCCCGCCGCCGTCAATTGACCCAGGTCGACGGAGCCCGCGGTCACCGCAACTCCCAGGCCCGCCAGCGCGGCCGGATACTGGAAGTCCGTCAAGGTCAAGCCGAGCGATGCAGCGGCGGCTGGATTGTTCACGATGGTCGCCGCCGGAAGAGTGCCCACCGGCGCGGTACGATCGAATACCGCGGCTCCAGTGGGATCCGTGATGTGCACCGCGTAGAGGCCCGCCGAGGTCGTGGAATCGGCGACGGCGCCCAGGATCAGCGTATACACCGATCCGGCCGCCAAGGTGATGGTGTTGGTGCCCAAGGCAAACGGGGTGGTGTTGACGGGAGTGCTGCCGAGCGAAATTCCCCCACTCAGCATTTGCAGCGCCACCGGAAACTGGTCATCGGTGATGGTCACCGTGTAGGTACCGGCCGAGGTCGAGGTGAAATTGGCGGTAAGCGACGATGAGGGCGTGGTCGAGGCCGTCGTCGGGGTGATGATGCTGCTGGAAAAGGAATCCGCCGCGATGCAGGCCGTGTTGTTGCTGGCCGGAGCGACACATACCCCGAAGTTGCCGATGCCGTTGGTGGCGTTCGGCAATCCGACCACTCTCAACCCGTAATTCCCGGCAGCGGCCGGAACCGCAACGGTCGCCGTGCCCGTCGCGTCGACGGTGGCCGAACCGACCAACGCATCGCCCAGCGTCACCGCGATCTGTAACGACTGAAAGGCGGCGGGTTCCTTCAAATCGGACAAGGTGACGGTGAGCGCCTGTGCGGTCGCTGCGGTGAAGGTGTATTGCACCGGCGGCGCCACCGTGGGCAGCCCGATGAGATTGGTTTGATCGAAGAGCGTGCTGGCCCTCGCGCCTCCCATCAGACAGGCGCCGATCAACATCACACTCAGCCCACACTTCGCCGACAGCCGACGCATATACATCCCCTGACTTCCGGACCTCATGACTTGGTCGGCGCAGCGCTCGAAGAATGGTCCTTCGCCAGCTTATCCAGCGTCGCTTTCGCCTCGTCCATCCCTGAAAAGCTCCGACCCGATTGCAGCGACCGCATCAAGCTGTTGCGCGCCGCCTCGGGTTGGCCCGCCAGCGCTTCGGCCATGCCCAAGTGATACAGCGAGACCGGCGAATCGGGAGTCTTCGCCGATGCGGTCTGCAGCGCTGCGACGGCGGCGGCCGCATCGCCCCGCTTGAACAATACCCAACCATAGGTATCAAGATAGTTCGGATTGCTCGACGAAGCAAACCGCGCCGCTAGTTCCTTGGCCCGATCGAGACTGGCAGCATCCTTCTTGTAGGTTACCAGCAACATCGCCAGGTTGTTGCTCACCACATCGGATTTGGGGTCGCGGCGCAGCGCCGACTCATATACCTGGGCCGCGTCGTCGGGCTTGCCCAAGTGCTCGTAGAGCAGCGCGAGCTGGGTCTCCAACTCGGTCGGACCGACGACCTTGCCGATACCCTGCCGCAAGGTCGCGATCGCCTTGTCGGTGTTATGTTCAACGACTTCGGCAGCGGCCAGATTGCGATAGGGCGTCCACCAAGTCGGCTCCCTGTCGATGGCCGTCTGGAAGGCGCGGGCGGCGTCCTCGGGATGCTGCGTGGACAAGAGAACCTCGCCCTTCAGGTTCGCCGCCACGGGCGCTTTCGGATACGCCTCGATCACCGCGTCCAGCCGCTTGAGCGCTTCGGGTACCCGCTTCTGATTGACCAATACCCGAGCGAGGGCCTCGAGCGGCTCGGACGACTCCGGCTGCAATTCCAATGCCTTCGAATACTGGACGAGGGCATCGTCCGGTTTTTTGTCCGACTCGGCCAGCTTGCCGAGATAGAAATAGCCGAGGGCGGCCTTTGGCTGCGCCGCAACCAGCGCGTCCGCCGCGGCTTTCGCGGTCACGAGATCCTTGGTGGCGACCGCGATCCGGAATTGCGCATCGAGCGCCTGCACATTGTTCGGCTGCTGCTTGACCAGCGCCTCGATCACCGGTTTCGCCTGATCCGGCTTGCCGAGCTGAGTCAACAACTGCGCAAGATCGAGCCGCGAGGCGGCATCGGTGGGGCTCGCATCCACCGCACGGCGCATGGTTTCCTCGGCCAAGGCCGGCTCGTCATTGGCGAGATGAGCGCGGGCCAGGGTGCGCATGACGCCGATCGCGTTCGGTTGATCCCGCAGCACCGAACGCAGGTCGGCGATCGCGGCCCGTGGATCCTTCCGGGCCAGCTCCAAGTTGCCGCGCAGGATGAGCGCATCATTATCGCGCGGACTCTTGTCGAGAACCTCCGCGAGGAGCTTTTCCGCACCCGGAATGTCGTTCAGTTCAACCTTGAGCGCGGCCAGGCGGTTGCGGGCGGCGATCCCCGGGGCCTCGAATTTCGCGGCGGCGATGACCTCCTCGTACACGGCTTGCGCCTGCGGAAATTGCCTGGCCTGTTCGAAGAAATGGGCCTGTACGAACCTGAGTTCGTAGTCGGTCGGATCCGCAGCGATCAGCGTGTTGATCTCCTTCTCCGCCGCCGCCTGGCTGCGGCGCCCCGCGAGAAAATCCACGAGCGCGGTTTTGAGATCGCGTTCATGCGGCAGCGCCTTGATGCCCTCGCGCAACACCCGCTCCGTCTCGTCGTTTTGATTGTTGCGCGCGTAGTACTGCGCCAACCTGAGCCGATGGGCTTTCTCGTTCGGCTGCAGCTTCACGATTTCGAGCAGCAAGGCCTCGACCTCGTCGCGTTTGCCCAGGCTCGCATCGAGCTGTGCCAGCACCAATCGTAATTCCACCGAATCCGGAACGCGTTTGATCGCGTCCTGCAGCAAGGCCTGAGCCTTCGGTGCATCGTTTTGCGACTTATAAATGCCGGCAAGCACCGAGAGCGCATTTTCATCCGTCGGGGCCAGCCGAACCGCGCGCTCGGCGTCCGCTACGGCGGCGGCCGGATCCTTGAGCTGCAGGTTGGCCGCCGCGCGCACGGTGAGCAGGCTGGGATCGTCCGGGTGCTTGTCCATGGACGGTTTGATCGTCTCGAGCGCCTTGTCCGGAGCGCCGGCAAACAGATACACCCTTCCTAAGCTGGCGCGGGCCCGGACGTTGTCGGGATTGGCATCGATCGCCCCTTGAAAGAACTGCGCCGCCTCGCGCGGATTGCCCAGTTTCTCGGCGACCACGCCGTTCTCGTAGCGCGCCTCGCTATCGGTGGGCGCGATCTGCAGCGCGTTGCGAAACTCCACCCGCGCCTTCTCCAAGTTCCCGGCCGCGAGAAACGTCTCCCCCTTGGCGAGATGCTTCGCCTTGCGCGACTCGGCGCCGCCGCACCCGGCAACGAGCAGCGCCGCGCAACCCAACGGCAGCCAGATTCGGCTCATCAGAAAACACGCAGACATGGGGAAATCCACAGATCGATGGCGGCCTGCAAGTATGGACAAGCTAAATGACGTCCGCATGACATGCTATCCCGTTAACAAAGGACGAAGAACCAGTCCCGCCAATATTCCCGCGGCCGCCAGCCGCAGCCAGATTGCCCGATGCTCCGACCGGCTGACCAGCATTTCGAGCGCGTAGAACACGATCACGAGTTTGGCGATGGCCAGCGCGCCGCCGTGGGGCAGGTGCAAGGTCCCCGGTAGACTGGGCACGACCAGCGCCATGAACAGCACGATCAAATCCAGCGGCGTCAGCTGAAAGCCGCGATCATTGTAGAGCCGGATGCGAGCCGCGGTGGCCAGCGCCGCCACGCCGACGGCGGTCCAGCCCAGCGCCGAGAGGAGCCGGTCTTCGGGCAGCAGCACGGCATCGAGATAGACCAGCACGGTCGCGGTAACGTAAAGCGCCGCCTTCTCCACGAAATTGAGGGGAGACTTGCGCAGCACCACCGAGAATCCGGCGATCACCGCCAGCAAGGCGATGATCAAAACCCGAAAGTCACTGGTCAACGTGGCCGTCTCCAACACGATCAGCGACGCATAGGTGCCGATGGCGGCCGCAATCGCGAGGTAGGAGAGCTGCGGGATCACCCCGGGTTGCTGCATCATAGTGAGGAGTCGCGGCACCGCCGAGTCAATCTTCTTGCCATCCCTGCGCCGGAATCGCCAGCCGCTGCGCGCTGCGATCTGGAACACGCCGATTGATGTCAAGAAAAATGCCGAGACCAGGGCCAAAATGAGGACGTCAGATTCGTACCGCAAGAAATAGGCGAGCACGAACAACGCGCCCTGCACCACGTAAATTACCATTACCGCCTCGTGGTGGTCAAAACCCAGGGCGAGCAGCTTATGGTGAATATGATTCTTATCGGCGCTGAACGGCGAGCGTCCCTCGCTCAGGCGCTGCACCATGACGCTCAAGGTGTCCAGGATGGGTACCGCCAACAGCAGTATTGGAATGGCGGCGCTGATCTCACTCGACACGCCCTGCGTGGCGCGAATGCTCAACACTCCGATGGTGAAGCCGAGCAACTGGCTGCCGGCATCCCCCATGAACACGCT
Organism: Steroidobacteraceae bacterium; assembly: GCA_049510875.1. Lineage (GTDB taxonomy): Bacteria > Pseudomonadota > Gammaproteobacteria > Steroidobacterales > Steroidobacteraceae > Bog-1198. The sequence continues at coordinate 6,928 of JBEKYO010000141.1, read as the reverse complement.
GGCGGGGTAGGTATTGAAGCGCAGGAAGCCGAGCACGGCGCCGGCGAACGCCAGCGCGAGCGCGGTCGCGGATCCCGTATCGCCGACGCTCGATATCAACGCGACCGCGCACAGACATAGAAACGTCGTGCCGCCCGCCAATCCGTCGAGTCCATCAGCGAGATTCACGGCGTTGGTCACGCCGACCAAGAAGAACACGGTGAGCGGCATCGACACCCAGGCGGGCAACGACAGGCGATCGTCCAATGCGATCATGTGGATGCGCACATCGCCGCCCAGCACCACGATCATGACCGCCAGCACCTGGCCGATCAGCTTGATGCGGTAATCCAGGTCGAAGCGATCGTCCAACACGCCGAAGATGATCAAAATCGCGGCCGCCGCCAGGAACCATCGATCGGCGGCTTGCAGGTGAACCGTCAACAGCGCGGCGACGACCACGCCGGCAGCCATCGCCACGCCCCCGACCCGCGGGATGGGGATGGTATGCACCTTTCTCACGCCGGGCCGATCGATGATCAGCCACCGGGCGGCAAGGCGCGCCAGCATGGGGAGACACACCATGGTGACCGCCATTCCGACGATGAACGGCATGACATAGTTCATGGCTAGTCGGGGACGAACTTGGTGAGTTCGGGGGATATCCGCGCGGCCATGTCGACGATGCGACGGTCCGCTTCGGCCTCGGAACTTGACGGCGGCAGTGCGGCAATGATCCGCACCATCGCTCCATCCGTGCGATGCCGGGTCAACGCATCCCAAAACAGGAACCACTTGACCGCGAACTCGTTGGTAATGACGCGGCCGCGCTGCTGAAACCAGTAGTAGACGAGTTCGCGCTGATTCCCCATCTCGATCAAGGTGCGGTTGACGCGCAGGGGCCGGCCGCCCACGTAAACATTCGGCAGGTCACGCTGGCCGAAATCGCGCATTTGCCAGCCGCCGCCGGGCAGGCACGAGCGCGGTGAATGCACGGCTTCTCCCTTGCGCTGGGAATTGTAGTAGGGAATGTAGACGTTCACGGCATTGCCCGCCGGATCGGCGAAGTCCGCCAACAGATAATCGTCCAGTTTCAAGGTTTCCGAGTAGACGGCATCGAGCGAGTCCCGGTGCCCGCGCCAGGCGCCCAACTGCATCGGGAAATCCACGAATGCGGTACGTGGCGGGAAAATCTCCGCGGGCCGGGTCATCCCCAAGGTGGCGATGATGAAGGCCACGAGCAAAAGGGTCGCGGCGATGAAGCTCGCAGGCACGCTGCGTTGCCGGATCGGGCTGCCGCGCGGCGTCGGCATGGGTAATTCGACCCCGAAGAGTTGGCGCCAGTCGCCGCTTTCGCGGCCGATCCGGTTCAGCAGCACGATTTCCCCGAGCATGAGCGCCGTGCTCACCATGAACACGACCCAACCCTGAAACTCGTGCAGGAAGCCCTCGGCCATGTCGATGCCCCAATGCTCCACCGTCACGCCGATGAGGCCGACCCTGGCGCTGTTCATCAGGACGGTCACGGGAATGCTTGACAAGAACAGCACGATCCGTTTCCACAGCGCTCCCTTGTAAAAATACGCCATGAGAAACCCTAAGGTCATGAGCGGGAACAGGTAGCGCAGCCCGCTGCACGCCTCGGCGACCTGCAGCTTGTAGCCACCGAGATCGATGACATTGCCTTCGAGGAACACGCTGATGTCGAACAAGCGCATGAAGAAGACGCCAATCTGCGAAGACGCGAGCTGCAGCTTGGTCGACAGATTGGCCATCGCGAATTCGGGCAACGGAATCATGAACAACAGGATCAGGAGCGGCACTGCGATGAGCCGGAAGGCCGCGCCGCCCACAAACGACAGGACCAGTCCGTAGAGCGTGATGACGTAGGCGTACTGGACCAGCGTATATACGGTGCCGAGCTGCCCGACCACCAACAGCGCGCCGCCGAGCGCGATGAGCGCCACGCCCCACCAGCTGCCCTCGAAGGGCATGCGCTCCAACCGGTCCTTCTGCTGCCACATGAGGAATGCCGCCACCGGCGGTATCAACAAGCCATGACTGTATTCCGGCGCGTCGATCCAGCCGCCCCACATCTGGCGCAGGCCGTCCCAAAACGGCCACAGACTCAGTACGCCGATCGCGGCGGCAATCAAAGTGAGCGCCCAAGACAGTCGCCACACGGGCGTTGCGGCGGCGCGGACGTCGATCGACTCCAACGACATTCGATTGATCTCCGACATTAAGTGAGCGGGCTGAATAACGAACGCGTCTTGCCGACGTCAAATTCTGGTGGGTCTCCCAACTGGCGCGGACTTAGATACCGAGCTAGTGTTTCAACCGCATGACAACCGCAAGATTCGAGGCATCAAACCCGTGGACATGGGCCCATTGATTCAAAACCCCCGGCACTGCATCAACGCCCTCCTGTACCATCAATGACCATGGCGTCGATATCCGTCCTGATCCTGACCCTGAATGAAGAAATCAACCTGGCGGCGTGCATGGACTCGTGCGCCTGGTGCGACGATATCATTGTTTTCGACTCCTTCAGCGGCGACCGCACGCGGGAGATCGCGGCCATGAAGAACGCCCGTTTCATTCAGCGCCGGTTCGACAACTACGCCGCGCAGAGAAATGCCGCCCTGACCGAGGTGCAATTCAAGCACCCCTGGGTCTTGATGATCGATGCGGACGAGCGCGTGCCGAACGATTTGGCCGCCGAGATGCAGCGGGCCGTAGCCAACGCCGACACCGATACCGCGTTGTTTCGCATGCGCCGCAAGGATTTCTTTCTGGGACGATGGCTGCGCCGCAGCAGCGGCTACCCCACGTGGTTCGGCCGGCTGATGCGATTGGGCCGCGTGCGCGTCGAGCGCGAAATCAACGAGGAGTACATCGCCGACGGCAAGGTGGTGCATCTTCGGGCGCATTTACTGCATTACCCGTTCAACAAGGGAATTGCCCATTGGTACGAACGCCACAACGTCTATTCCAGCATGGAAGCGCAGGCCAAGATACGCAGCCGAAACGCGGCGCTCTCGCCCCAAGCCCTATTGAGCGGGGATCCGATCGAGCGGAGGCGGGTATTGAAGCGGCTCGGATATCGGCTGCCCATGCGCCCGGCTCTGGTATTTCTGTACCTGTACGTCGTTCGGCTCGGCTTTCTCGATGGCCGCGCCGGTCTGACATTCAGCCGCATGCGTGCATCCTACGAACTCCTCATCGACCTGAAGGTGCTGGAGGCTGAACGGCGGCGCAGCGGCGCGCCCGTTTAGGGACACTCCATCCCTTGAGGCCTTCGGTCCCGTCACTCACCCGGAAACAAAATCCTTGCAATCTGCCCACAGCGCGGCCCGACGCGAAATTGACATAAAGCGAAAAGCCTCTTTCCGTGACGGCGCCCGGTATTCCTGCCGCTTCGTCGGGAGGAGACCATGACCGACGCCGAGCGTCAAGGAACTGTGTTGGTTTTTCGACTAGGAAGTATCGGCGATACCGTCGTCGCGCTGCCCTGTTTCCACGCCATCGCACGCGCCTATCCCAACCATCGGCGGGTACTGCTCACCAATGCCCTGACCTCGATGCGGGCATCCTCGGCCGAAAGCGTCCTCAACGGCACCGGCCTGATCGATGAAGTCATCTATTATCCGGTGGGTGATTTCAGCCCCAGGCAGGTGGTTACGCTCATCCGGCAAATCAAGCGCCATCGCCCAGCCACCCTGGTGTATCTGGCCGAGAGACCCACGGCCGGACCGGTCATTCGGGATTTCGCCTTCTTCAAGGCGGCCGGCGTGCCGAGAATCGCCGCGTTGCCGTGGAATCGGCGGCTGCGCCTGTGCCGGGTCGACTCCCGGTCCCTCGAGCTGGAACCCGAGGCAGAGCGGCTGGCGCGAGTGCTCGAGGGCATCGTGCCGGTGAGCCTCTCGGCGGCGAATTGGGATCTTAGGCTGTCGGCGGCCGAAAATGCGAAGGCCGATGGATTGTTGAGCTCCATGGGACGTTCGGATACGCTGGTGGCGATTGCGCCCGGCGCAAAGATTGCCGCCAAGGACTGGGGCCGGGACAATTGGGCGGCGCTGCTCAAATCGCAGGCCGCGCGCTACGCCGGCATGGGACTCGTCATGGTCGGAGCAGCCGACGAGCGCTCGCTGTGCGCAGAGTTGGCGCCGCTCTGGGCGGGCCCGGTGCTGAACCTCAGCGGAACGCTCACACCGCGCGAGACCGCGGCGGCGCTGCGGCGCTGCAGGCTCCTCGTCTGCCACGATAGCGGCCCGATGCACCTGGCGGCGACGCAGCAAACCCGCTGCGTGGCGCTGTTCGGCAACTACAATCGGCCGCGCAAATGGTATCCGTGGGGCAGCGGGCATCGGGTCGTCTACGAACCAGGGGGTATCCGTGAAATCACCGTGCCGCGGGTTGCGGCCGAAATTGACATCGCGCTCGTTGGCGAGGGTCTGACCACGTATGCGCGACCTCACCCCGCGAGCTGACCATTGAGCAGGTGCGCCCGATATCTCGCGCCCGCGGCATTCGCGCTGGTAACCACGGCGACGGCGGCAGCGCCGCAGCTGTACCGACAGCCGGCTTACGAAAGCCCAGTGCGTGGTGATGCGGATGATTTGGTGATGCTCGCAGGTTACGGCTTGGCGGACGGCGACACGGTGATCTATCAAGCCGTTGCGGATGGCATGCTGTCGCCAGCGCCGCCAACACAACCACCTTTGCAGTCCACGTCCGAACTCGGGATGGCCCCAATTGTCAGCTCTCTCGATGCGCCGTACTCATTGACGATTAAGCTGCCCGGTGCCCTTCGCCCCGATCAACCCTACGCCCTATGGATTCGAACCAGCCGCGGTGAGTGGAGCCAAGCGATCGAAATCAACGACCCGAGACCTCTTTGGATTACGCCTGCGTACGCGTATTCCACCGCCCCAGTAGCGTATCTACCGCGTGAGCTCAAGGTGGTCGGACGTAACCTCGAGGGGAGAGCCGGGCAACGAACATTCGTGCAGCTCGTCGGACCCAGGCGATATACGATGGTGGTGAAATACGATGAGCCACAGTCATCCACCATGGACCGCTATGTCGCTCGCGCAGGCTTGCCCGAATTTCTCGTCCCCGGGGTTTATCGCATTCAATTCAGCCGCGACGGCGTTGCCTGGCTCGAGGTGCCCGACCAAACTTTCGAAGTGCGGACCGACCCGCCCTCCGCCACGGAATATTCCGTCAACGAGCCCCGCTTTGGCGGCTGCCGCCCGGATGATGGTATCGATGACACGCGTTGCATTGTAGCGGCCATCGCGGCGGCCAAGCTCGCCGGTGGCGGCGTGGTTACTTTCGGCCCTGGAACGTGGGATCTGGTGGAGATCACGCAACCCGGGGTCACTTCCGGTGAAGGCATCGTGGTGCCTGACGGTGTCGGGCTTCGAGGGGCCGGCAGCAACCTGACGCGCCTTCAGCGGCATCCTGAGTGGAACGCCAAAGGCGGGTCCAAGGCATTCACTCTGGCCGGCCACAACATAGTGACAGGATTCTCGTTCCGGGACCTGCAAACCTACCAGTCCGGGGACCGTGCCGCGTCATTCCTGCAAGTAGGCGACAATTCCCAGCGTGGCGCTGGGGGTCGCGCTGCGCAAGCGCCGGAGACTACCGCCGACGAAATCATCATCACGCGCAACACCTTCGATAAGACCTTCGTCGCAGTCACCGACGCTGGTATGCCGATCAAACACCTATTCGTCACATACAACGCTTTTGGTGCCTATTTCTCCGCTTTGGAGTTAGGCGGCAATCGTTACAACATGACTCAGCAATACCGGCTGGACGATTCCGTCATCGTTCACAATGTTTTCAAACCCGGTAGCAAATTGGACCTGGGCGACAAAATCGGGCCCATTGCCAGCGAGATTGGTGCCGGGCACCGACTGGATTTCAGCGACAATACAGCCGACGGCAGTTCCACCGAATATCTCAATTCGCCGAACGACCCCCGCGGCTGGCGAGCCGCCTTCTTTTGGAGCTTGGAAGGCAACGTAGAGGAGACACTGATCGCGCACAATACCGCGACATGTACCGGCGACAAAATCGGTGACGGTGAGGCCATAGCGTTTGATAACAACACCAACACATTCGCGTTTCCCAGCGCTCCCATATTATCCGGCGCTTCCAGTGCCACCTTCACCGTCGCCGTGCCGCTCGTCACCCGCCAAAACAATCGAGACATTCCGGTGAGCACGTACTATGTGGGCCACTGGGTCCAGATTCTCGGCGGGCCTGGTCTCGGCCAAGTACGGAAAGTTATTGGGTATACAAGGAATAGCGTCACCGGTCTGACCACGTTCCGCGTCGTGCCAGACTGGGACGTCGTGCCAGTCGCGGGACAGAGCCGAGTCAGTGTCGGTCGCGAATATTGGCAAGTGCTCGCGATCGATAATCTAATCGATCACCGCCAACCCCTATGCCAGAAAAGCAATCGTAGCCGCCACGCTGGCGGCGTAATCACTGTCTATGCGCAGAGTTCAGATTCCGTTGTCGAGGGCAATCGTCAATACGACACGGATGGCATTTTTCTTCATCAGGGTTATATCGTTCCCGAACACCCGTGCCCGGAATGTGCGATGGAAGGCTTTTTTCAATCATTTCTGGAGATACGTTCAAATGCCGTTGACGGGGAATACGACTGGACGACGGATTGCGGTTCCTCCGGGATTGTAGCGGACATCTTCGCGTCTCCGTGGAACCACGAGATCCCGCCGACGGTCAGCTTCGGCCTCGATATTTCTCATAACACGATCCGGCACGCCGACGGACCAAAAGGCGGAGCCATTGCACTGTACAATTCTTGGTACTCTGGCCCGGATCCGCGGGTTTGGCCATTGAGTGACGGCGTGCTCATCCAACACAACTTGATCGAGGATATTGACGGAACCAGAGCCATACCAGCCTG
>JBEKYO010000140.1:0-11942 GCA_049510875.1 Steroidobacteraceae bacterium | reverse complement strand
AGCGACTTCCATGTCGGTAGTTTCTCATTGATCTGCCATTTCTTCGCGGAGGTCATAAACCACCGGCGACGATTTGAGGCAGTGCCGAAGCGTGGAATGCAGACCGGCAACGAGCTCCGTGCTTTGATCTCTTCGCAAGATCCGATCTGCCAGTGCACCCTCCGAAAAGGCGAATATCTGCCAGTGATTGGCTAACTCGCCGCTGGCGCAGACCACGTAGAGCGAATACGGCGGTGACTTCACCGGCACACACCAGCCAAAATCCTCTGCGATGACGCCCCCTGGATGGAATCCCGCCTCAGTAAGCTGTTCGCTCACCCAGCTGGCAAGCGCCCTGCCGAAAATGCCAGGATTCGTCTCCTGATCCTCCCCAGGCGTAACGGTGAAGGCGGACGATACAAAGCGCAGCATGGGAACTTTCTTCACGACGAACCCTTGGTGAAAGACATCAGGATTCTACGAGATCCAGGTTCCCGCGGCGCATTCGACGGATCGCGCCCTTCTTCTCCACAGTCGTCGGCGCCGGTTCACCGCGTTTCTGCCAATATTTCTTTGGAATCCCTCGATTCGCTTTCTGTGCGGACCGTGCCGCACAGGGAGACCCCCCCAGTCATTCCCACTGAACCGCGTCGGGCCCACAAGCATTTGATCGGGCTTACATGGGTCCTGAGAAAACAGCCTCGAATGTAGTCCTTTTGAGCTCGGTACCTGATATTTGCTAATTAGCACATTCGCTAATATACTTGCCCCGTGCATGCCGACAAGATATTTGAAGCGATTGCCTCCGGACCACGCCGGCAGATCCTGGCCTACCTGTCGAAAGCGGAACTGACAACGTCGGATTTGGCATCCCGCTTCCAGATGACCGCCCCTTCCATGTCTAGACACCTATCGGTGCTGGAAAATGCGGGGTTGGTGACGAGTGAAAGACGAGGATCGAAGGTTTACTACCAACTCAAATCGGACAGCCTCGTCAATACCTTGACTGGATTCGCGCTTGAAATCTGCCCTGTTGCAGGCCCGCTGAAGCGCGAATCGAGAGCACTGGCGAAACGCCGCCGGGTTACCGAGTAGGATCGTCGATGCCCACTCTTCCGAGCAGCCTCGCTACACACCGGGTGCGGGCCTCGGACATTGACGCCGTCTGCGTTGGCGTCGTGCGTTATTCGCCGACCAAGTCGATCTGGACTCTTGGAATGTTGACAGGAGCAGTCGTTGGCGGATGGCTGACGTTCACTTGGTCCGCGGTGCTGTTATTTGTCATATCGACCATCGTCGTTCTGCTATTCGGCCATTCCCTTGGCAATCATCGGAAATTGGTTCACAACAGCTTCCAATGCCCGAAGTGGCTCGAATACGCCCTGGTTTATTGCGGAGCACAGGTGGGGCTTGCGGGTCCGATTGGCCTGCTGCGCCAGCATGAGGTTCGGGACTACGCGCAAAGACTTCCGCGATGCCATGCTTACCTGCGCCATGGCTCGTCAATGTGGCGGGACGCCTGGTGGCAGCTCAATTGCGAGCTCGTACTGCTCTCTGAGCCAACGATCTCCATTGAGCCTCGCGTCGCCCAGGATAGATTCTTCCAATTCCTTGAGCGCACCTGGATGGTCCAGCACCTACCGTGGGCGTTGGCATTCTGGCTGTGGGGCGGATGGAGTTTCGTGTTTTTGGGTGTTTGTGCGCGGGTCAGCGCTGGCGTGTTTGGCCATTGGATCATCGGCTATATGGCACATAACCACGGCGCCGTTGTCCGGGAAGTTCGCGGCGCCGCCGTACAGGGTCGCAATGTGAGGATGGCATCCCTCTTGACGATGGGAGAGTGCTGGCACAACAACCACCATGCTTTTCCGGGATCGGCCCGCTTGGGATTGGCACCGGGAGAGTGGGACCCGGGCTGGTGGGTATTGTCAGGACTGAAGCGTCTGGGGTTGGTATGGGGCATTCGATTACCGGCGGACTTACCCGTTCGACCGGAGGTAGTCACTGCACGCCACGACACGGTGAGAGAGGTCAATGCCACCGCCTTCTGAAGCGTCGGCGCCAACCCAATCGTCGCCGTCGATCTTCCAGTGGAAGCGCTGGCTGTGGCCGACGGTTCTGGGTGCCCTGATCGGGATTGGCCTCCGCCTTTCGTTCTTTAGTCATCCTGGCGGTCCTTACAACCCGATGATGGTGTCGTTCGCATTGTTGGTCCCCTTGGTCATTGGGCTCGTCACGGTAGTCACTGCTGAGCGCACCGCGCGCAGAAGTTGGGGCTTTTATTTCTGGGCCTCGGCCAGCGCCAATGCACTGTGCGCTTTTATCGCATTTCTCGTGACCATTGAGGGCCTCATATGCGTCATTCTTGCCGTGCCGCTGTTCGTGGTAGTCGGAGGCGTTGCTGGACTGATCACGGGAATAGTATGCCGGCTGACCCACTGGCCTAGCCGAGGCGTCTACGGCATCGCCCTGTTGCCTCTGTTGCTCGGTGGATTTGAGCAACGTCTGCCATTGCCGCAGACGGTACTGCAGGAGGAACGCGTCCTGGTAGTAGCGGCACCCGCGGCGGCCGTTTGGAATCAGCTGATGTCCGCGAGAGATATACAGCCTGAGGAAATGAATCAGGCTTGGATGTATCGGATCGGCGTACCCCTTCCGCGATCGGCTATCACCGAGAATCAGGCGGGTGCTCTCATTCGGCATATCACGATGGGCAAGTCCATCCACTTTGATCAGGTAGCCACCGACTGGGTTCCCAACCGGCGAGTGCTATGGACATATCGATTCACCAAGGATTCATTTCCACCGCAAGCGCTGGATGATCACGTTCGCATCGGCGGCACCTATTTCGATGTCCTCGACACCGAATACACGTTACGAGAAATTCCAGGTGGAACCGAAATTCACGCCAGCATGCACTACAGAGTCAGCACAAATTTCAACTGGTACGTCAGGCCAATTGCCGCCTTCTTGGTCGGCAATTTTGAGCAGACAGCCCTGACCTTCTATGCGAGAAGGGCCGCGGCCGCGCACGAGCAGACTTGAACTGACCCTCTCGGCAGATCATCGATCAGCTCGGTGAATGCCACCCTGTCGCGCGCGGCGGGACCGTCAGCGTAAGCGCGGGTCGGGTTTTTGCCAGTTTTGCCCCCATTTACGGGCTTACGGACTGACCGCGAACCGTGGCAAGATCAAACGGGACGCCCTCGTCACTCCCACTCGATGGTCGCCGGCGGCTTGCCCGAAATGTCGTACACCACGCGCGATATGCCCGCGACTTCGTTGATGATGCGATGGGTGACCCGGTCGAGAAATTCATACGGCAGGCGCGCCCAGCGGGCCGTCATGAAGTCGATGGTTTCGACCGCTCGCAGCGCAATCACGTAGTCGTATCGGCGCCCATCGCCCATGACGCCCACCGAGCGAACCGGCAGGAACACGGCGAACGCCTGGCTCACTTTGTCGTAGAGCCCCTGACGGCGCAGCTCCTCGATGAAAATGGCATCCGCGCGGCGCAGCAGGTCGGCGTGTGCCTTGTGGATCTCGCCCAGAATGCGCACGCCCAAACCCGGTCCGGGAAACGGGTGCCGGTGAACCATGTCGGCCGGCAAATCGAGCGCCAGTCCGAGCTTGCGCACCTCGTCCTTGAACAGCTCGCGCAGCGGCTCGAGCAACCTGAGTTTCATGTGCAGCGGTAGCCCGCCGACATTGTGATGCGATTTGATCGTATGCGCCTTGCCGGTCGCCGCCCCGGCGGACTCGATCACGTCCGGATAGATCGTGCCCTGCGCAAGCCACTTCACGTCCTCGAGTTTCGCTGCCTCCTCATCGAACACCTCGATGAACACGCGCCCGATGATTTTGCGCTTCTTCTCCGGATCCGCCTCGCCGGCCAAGGCCGCCAGAAAACGCGATTCGGCGTCGATCCGCAATACGCGCACCCCCATGTGCTCGGCGAATGTCGCCATCACCTGATCGCCCTCGGCGAGCCGCAGTAGACCGTGGTCCACGAACACGCAGGTGAGCTGGTCGCCGATCGCCCGATGCAGCAGCGCCGCCAGCACCGAGGAGTCCACCCCGCCGGACAGCCCCAACAGCACCTTGTCCGTTCCGACCTGCGCGCGAATCCGCGCCACGCTGTCGTCGATGATGTTGCGCGTCGCCCACGACGCCCCGCAGCCGGCGATCTCGCGCACGAACCGGCGCAGGATTTCTCCGCCCTGCAGACTGTGCGTCACCTCGGGATGAAATTGCAGCCCATACAGACGGCGAGATTCGTCGGCCATGGCCGCGAGCGGCGCATTGTCGCTGGCCGCAATCACGCTGAATCCCGGCGGCACGGCGACGACATGGTCGCCGTGACTCATCCACACGTCGAGTACGCGTCTACCCTCGGCGTCGCGATTGTCCTCCAGGCCATCGAGCAGCCGCGAGGACCCCGTGGGACGAATCTGGGCGGCGCCGAATTCGCGGCGGCTGGCCGACTCCACCTGCCCGCCCAACTGCAGGGCCATGGTCTGCATGCCGTAACAAATGCCGAGCACGGGCACGCCCATCTCGAACACATCCTTGGGCGCCTCCGGCGCTTTGACGGCGTAAACCGACTCGGGTCCCCCCGATAAAATCACGGCCTTGGGCGCGAAACGCCGGATCTCGGCCGGATCGGCGTCGCAGGGGAGAATTTCCGAATACACACCCAGTTCGCGCACGCGGCGCGCGATCAACTGAGTGTATTGGGCACCGAAATCGAGTATCAGGATCCGATCCGCATGAATATCCAGCATCAACCAATCCGGTAGTTGGGGGCTTCTTTGGTGATCGTGACATCATGAACGTGGCTTTCACGCACGCCGGCGCTGGTGATTCGCACGAATTGCGGCCGCGTGCGCATCTCCTCGATGCTGCCGCTGCCCGTGTATCCCATCGCGGCGCGCAGGCCGCCGGATAGCTGGTGCAGTATGGCCACCAGGCTTCCCTTGTACGCCACGCGGCCTTCGATGCCCTCCGGCACCAGCTTCTCGAGTTCGGTGGTCGTATCCTGAAAATAGCGGTCGCTGGAGCCGTGCGCCTGGGCCATGGCGCCCAGGGATCCCATGCCGCGATAGGCCTTGTACGAGCCGCCCTGGTAGAGTTCGACCTCTCCCGGCGATTCCTCGGTGCCGGCGAACATGCCGCCGATCATCACGGTGTGCGCGCCGGCCGCAAGCGCCTTCGCGATATCGCCGGAGTAGCGAATGCCGCCGTCGCCGATGATGGGCACGCCCGTGCCCTCGAGCGCCTTGGCGACCCGCGCAATGGCGCTGATCTGCGGCACACCCACACCCGCGACGACGCGCGTGGTGCAGATGGAGCCGGGACCGATGCCAACTTTGACGCAATCCGCGCCGTGCTTCACGAGATCCAGGGCGGCTTCCGCGGTCACGATATTGCCGCCGATCACCTGAAGGTCGGGGTACTGCTTCTTGATCTTGGCCACCGTTTCCAACACGCCGCGCGAGTGCCCATGGGACGTGTCGACCACCACCACGTCGACTCCGGCCTCGCGCAGCGCCGCGACCCGCTCCAGCGTGTCCGGCGCGGTGCCCACCGCGGCGCCCACCCGCAGGCTGCCGACGGCGTCCTTGCAGGCGTTCGGGAATTCGGTGGCCTTTTGAAAATCCTTGACCGTGATCATGCCCTTCAGCTCATGATCGTTTGCGACCACCAGTACCTTTTCGATGCGGTGCCTGTGCAGCAGGGCGAGCACCTCGTCCTTGGGCGCATTCTCGCGGACCGTGATCAGGCGCTCCTTGGGCGTCATCACCGAGGACACCGGCGCGTCCAGCTTGGTTTCGAAGCGCAAATCGCGATGCGTGACGATGCCGACCACTTTGGTGCCGAGCACCACCGGAACACCCGAGATGTTCTTGGCCCGGGTCAGCTCGATGACCTCGCGAATGGTCATGTCCGGCTTGACGCAGATCGGGTCGCTGATGACCCCGCTCTCGAATTTTTTGACGCGATCGACCTGCCGGGCCTGATTGTCGATCGACATGTTCTTGTGAATGATGCCGATGCCGCCCTCCTGGGCGATCGTGATGGCGAGCCGCGCCTCCGTGACGGTGTCCATGGCGGCCGAGACCACCGGCAGATTGACGCGTATTCCGCGGGTCAATTGGCTGGCGAGAGACACGTCGCGCGGCAGCACTTCCGAGTATGCCGGGACGAGTAAAACGTCATCGAAGGTGAGTGCCTCTTCAAGAATGCGCATAGGGTCGCGTTCACAGGTTCGTCTAAGAGGCGGCGCATTGTACCTTGCGCGTGCGGCGCGGTAAACCGCAGTATCATTTGCGCATGGACCCCGCCGAGCGCTTCGAACAGCCTGCCCGCCCCGATCGCGACATTTACACCATTTCGCGCCTCAACCGCGAGGTCCGCGTCCTGCTGGAACGGGGCTTCGGCACACTGTGGATCGAGGCGGAGATCTCGAATTTCGCCAGGCCGAGCTCCGGACACTGGTATTTCTCGCTGAAGGACGCGCACGCCCAGGTGCGCTGCGCCATGTTTCGCCAGCGAAATATGCTGTGCCAATTCACCGCCCGCGACGGCCAAAAGGTCCTGGTGCGCGCCCGCATCGGGCTGTACGAGCCCCGCGGCGAGTATCAGCTCATCGTCGATCACATGGAGGATGCCGGCCGCGGCGCGCTGCAGCGGCAGTTCGAGGAACTGCGGGCGAAGCTCGCCGCCGAGGGCTTGTTTGCCGCCGACCGAAAGCGTCCGTTGCCCGGGGTTCCCAAACGGATCGGCATCATCACCTCCCCCACCGGAGCCGCCGTGCGCGATATCCTGCACGTGCTGGCCCGGCGCTTTCCTGCCGTCGGCGTATTGATTTATCCGGTCCCCGTGCAAGGCGCTCAGGCCGCCGCCGACCTCGTGGCCGCGCTCGAACTGGCGGGCCTGCGGGCCGAGTGCGACGTGCTGATTCTGGCCCGTGGCGGCGGGTCCCTGGAGGATCTCTGGGCGTTCAACGACGAACGGCTGGCGCGCGCCATCGTCGCCTCGCCGATCCCCGTCATCACCGGCATCGGACACGAGGTCGATTTCACCATTGCCGACTTTGCGGCGGATGTGCGCGCACCGACCCCGTCCGCGGCGGCGGAGCTGGCCGTTCCCGATGGCGAGGAATGGCTTGCGGGGTTCGCGCGCCTGGGCGCGCGCCTGGAACGCGGCATGCGGCGGCGGATCGTCGAACGGCGCGAGCGGCTGCGCTGGTTGAGCGCACGCGCGGTGCTGGTGAGTCCCGCCGCGAAACTCGCGCAGCAAGCTCAGCGCCTGGATGAGCTGGAACAATGCCTGTGGCGCGACATGCGCCGTCAGCTCCTGGGATATCGGGAGCGCCTGCGGTGGCTCCGCGGACGCGCGGCGCTGGTGAGTCCGGCCACGCGCCTGACGCAGCAATCGGTGCGCCTGACGAACCTGCGCCAACGGTTGGATCGTGCCTGGCGGCATACCGTGAGCGCCCGGCGCGCCGCGCTCAGCGAGGCCGACAGCCGCCTGTGGCAGGCAAGTCCCGTCGCGCAGGTCCGGCAATCCGCCGCGCGGCAAGCCGCGCTGTTCGCTCGCCTGCAAGCGGCGGCGCTTTTCCAGCTGCGGCGCAACCGCGAGAGGCTGCTGCCGTTGGTGCGCACCTTGAGCGCCGTCAGCCCGCTCGCCACGCTCGAGCGCGGCTACGCCATCGTGAGCACGGAGAGCGGCCGCATTCTGCGCGACGCGGCGGACGCCGCGCCGGGTTCGGTCATCGAAGCGCGCCTCAGCGTCGGCCGGATTCGCGCCAAGGTCGAGTCCACATCTTGACCGGTTCCCTGCGTGTCGCGCTGCTGGGGGTTGGTTTGGCGCTGGCCGCACGCGCCGCCCCCCCGGTCGGCGTCGATCTTCCGCGTGAGGAGGCGGTGCCGGGCGGCATCAAGATCGTGCCACTCGACGATCATGGCGCCTCCCCGCCCGATGTCGATGCCGATGGCCATCGTGCGCTGGTCATTCAGGACGGTGCGGCCTGGCTGGCGGTCGTCGGTATCCCCTTGTCCGCGTCGCCCGGCCAACATGGCATCAGCGTGCGCGGCCCCGGCGGTTCGCGGGAAATCACCTTCAATGTGGGCGACAAGCGGTACACCAGCCAGTCGTTGAAAGTCGCGCCGAGCCAGGTGAACCTATCCGCGGCGGACCTCGCACGCGTCAGCGCCGAGCACGCCCGCATCGACCACGTACTCGCGGCCTTCTCCGAGCCGCCGCCCGAATCGCTGCGCCTGCCGCAACCGGTTCCCGGCCCGCGCAGCAGCTCGTTCGGCTCGCGCCGCATTTTCAACGGCGAGGCGCGTAATCCGCATACCGGCATGGATATCGCCGCGCCCGAGGGCACCCCCGTTCACCTGCCGATCGCCGGTACCGTCCTCGACACGGGCGAATATTTTTTCAACGGCAACACGGTGCTGGTCGATCATGGGCGCGGACTCATCAGCATGTACTGCCACCTGAGCGCCATCGACGTGAAGATCGGGCAGCGGCTCGCCGCGGGAACACGCATCGGCGCCGTCGGCAAGACGGGACGTGCCACCGGCCCGCATTTGCACTGGGGCCTGTCGCTCAACCGGGTCTGGGTGGACCCCGAACTGTTCGTGCGCTAGGAGCCTGTCCCGGTCAGCATCTGATCGAGGGCGGCCCCCTCCATCGGCGCCGCACTCATCGCCGCCTGGCGCACGCGCGCGCTGTGTTCTTGAACCGCGGCCCCCGAGGGCTGCATTTCAACCTGACCCTGGAAGAACGCGCCGTCCTGTATGGCAACGCGCGGGGCAAACACGTTGCCCTTGACCTTCGCGGTTGCACGGATGTTCACGAATTCGGTCGCGTACAGGTCGCCGTCGACCTTGCCGTCGACGACGATCACCCGCGCGCGGATGTCGCCCCTCATCGACCCGTCCGTGCCGATGGTGAGGCTCTGCGTATGCGTGATGGACCCTTCGACGCTGCCCTGGACCATGAGATCCTCTTGGGCCGACAGCTCGCCGCGAAAGCGCAAGGTGGGTCCCAACACGGAGACACGCGGTGCCGCTTCCGGCGTGCGCACCTCGGGAGCTCGTACCTCGATGGGGCGCGGCTCGGTGCCCTTCGTGTCGGCCGCCCGCTGCGCAGGCGTCCGCGGCTCGGCGCGCGGTTCGCGTGGTTCGGGACGTGGGGCCGATGGCTCCGATCCACTGCGGCCGCTGAAAATCGCGTTCGTCATCTGCGTTTCTCCCTCTTCGGTTTTTTTGAACCAGGCCATGATCAGGCGGCGCTCGCCGAGGCTTTGACCGGGCGGGCCAAGGTTGCGTCCGGCTTGGCCGATGCCTGGCCTGCTTTCTTGCCGTCCATGTCGATGTGGCCGCGGAAGCTCGCGCCTTCCTGGATGCTCACGCTGGGCGCGAAGATGTTGCCGACGATCTTGGCGGTATCTTTGACGAATACCGATTTTTCGGCCTGCAGATCTCCGTCGACTGTGCCCTCGACGATAATGAGCTGGGCGCGTACGTTTGCCTTGACGGTGCCCTGAGCCCCGATGATCAGGCGTTGCGTATGCGTGATGGTTCCCTCGACCCGGCCCTGGATCAGAAGGTCTTCTTCTGCGGACAGGTCACCTTTGAAAAACAACGTGGGACCGAGAACCGACGCGCGGTCATTTGCGCTGTTGGGCGGATTGCTCATGAGATTCCTCCATGTGTCCGAAGACGGCGGACGCGAAGTGGCAGCCTACCTGGCAAAGTCAAATTGCGCGTGCGACGTGGATCACGAAAAACGGAAAGCATCCCGTCGCGGATTCGCATGTCGCCAATTGCGGACGCTTTACCCGCAGGGTGGGGGCGGCGCTCGGCTAGGAACTGCCCGCCCCGGGCGTGGCTTGCGGGGGCGGCGCCGCGACCGGCTTTTTATCCTTCGATTTCTTGGCTGGCGGCGTCGTTTCGACCAACGAGATCAACTGGCACCGCTGTCGGCCGGGCTCGCGGCCCACCTCGATCGCGCTGAATTTATCGAAGCTGCCGTCGGGATTGTACTGGAACCCGACGCGTTCGGCGAACGGCAGATTCCAACAAGAACTCAGCAGCGTGGCCTTGTACCACTTGCGGCTCAGCGATTCGATCAGCAGGGTTTTGTCGTCCACGACCCGCCAGTCGTAGATCCCGCCGTGGTTCGCGAATGGAATTCGCGCCTCGGCCGGGGCGCCCGGCGTCGCCGCCTCACCCGGACTTGCGGGCGCACCCGGCGCGGTCACATCGACCGCCGACGCCGTGAACGCCGCCATGGCGAGGCCGCCGCACATCGAACATAGGGCGATCAGCCTCCTCATCCCTTCCCCAGGCGATGAACCGTTCCGTGCAGCGGCGCGTGGTTCGGCATTCCGTCCGTGAACTTCAGCCGCCGCTCGACTTGCGCGCGCGAGATGAGCCCTCGGACGATCGTGGAGCCGCCATGCTCGCCCTCGACCACCAGCAGATGCATCAATCCGACGCCGTGAAAGATTTCCAGCAGATCGGCAATGCGCGCCGACTGCATCGTGGTCCAATCCACCGTGGGAAGACCTTCCCAGCCCGTCATGATGTCGCCGACGCGAATGTATTCGCGCCGCGTGATGTTCGAGCGTTGCAAAAAATTCAACGGCCGCGCGCCCTCGATGTCATACGAGGTGATGAGACCGACGACTTGGCGGCCGCTCACGACCAGCAGCGCGCGCACGCCGAAACGGATCATGTCGGTCAACGCATCGTCGATCCGGCGCTCCGGGGTCACGCTGATCGGACACTTGTGCATGAAATCGGTCATTGCGCGCAGCGCCGGATCCCTCGGCTTCAAATCGGGATATGCCGTGGGACGTCGCATCGGCAACACGCCGGATGCGGGAATTCTGGGGCCGTCGGAAAAATCGTTGTTCATAAGCATCAGATCCTCCGGTTGCAGGCGATAACTCGCTAGCACTCAGCAAAGACGCATAGACCTATGGATTCCAATCCGGTTCGCCGCCCATCGGTTCTGCCGTGATGCGGGCACTAGCGCGCCGCCACGGCAACGGCGGCCGCCGCCATCAGGGTGCCGCTGCCGCGGTTGAGGAGCCGATTGGAGCGCGGGCTGCGAAACCAGACTCGCGCACGCGACGCCGCCAGCACGTAGGCGCCGAGCACCGCCGGCAGAATGACGGCGATCGTGGCGCCGATCTCGAGATACCCGGCCAGCCTCAAGTTCTCCAGCGGCACCACCGTGGGCAACAGCGCAACGAAGAATATCATCGGCTTCGGATTGCCCAAGGTGAGCGTCAGACTGGCGGCGAACAGCTTCGATGGCCGATGATCCAGGCTCCGTTCGTCGATTTCGGCGAGCGGTTGCGCCGGCAGCAGCCACAATTTGAGGGCCAGAAACAGCAGGTAGGCCGCGCCGGCATATTTGACCACCACGAAGGCCGTGTGCGCGCTCTGCGCCAGGGCGGAGAGGCCCAGCGCCGCCGCCAGGAACCACGCCAGATCGCCCACCACGAATCCCGCGATGAACGCGGGCGCTCCCACCGAGCCTCGGGCCAGGCCTTGCGCGATCACGGCTGCCACTCCGGGACCCGGCGTCGCGACGGCCACGAAGTACACCGCGCAGAAGGTAATCAGTCCGTACCACGACATGGCGCGCTCCTCCCCGAGCGCCGCTCATTCTACCGCACTCACGGCGCCGGCGGCGCCGCGCCGCAGGAATTTTCCGGCGCTTATTCGATACTTTCCCCGTGCAGCGAAATATCCAGGCCTTCCCGTTCCTGTTCCTCGGTGACGCGTAGACCGATCGTTTTGTCGATGATCGTCAAGATGACATAACTCACGACGAATCCATAGATCAACGTCACCGCGACACCCTTCGCCTGGATCAACACCGAGCCGTCCACGCCGCTGATCTCCTTGCTGACGAACGCGCCGGTCAGCAAT
>JBEKYO010000139.1:0-12028 GCA_049510875.1 Steroidobacteraceae bacterium | reverse complement strand
GCGGCTTTATGAGGAGCCATGGGCATGCTGGTGGCAAATGCAGTCGCAGCTGTCGTCGTCACGTGAAGGAAGAAGGCTTGAGCAGTCTGTCGATCGAGAAGCGACCAGCGCCTGCGATGGCGAGCCACAGAAAAAGCGCGAGATATTCTGTCTCATCGAAGCCCAATAGAGTCTCGAGCGAGTCGACCTCACTCCACTTGGCCGAGACGATGGCGACGATCATGGTGACGCCCAAGGCCCCTGCGGAAATGCGCGTGAGCACGCCCAGCAAGAGAAATAATCCGCCGAAGAACTCGACCCCGGATACGAACGGCGCGAGGATATGCGGCGCTGGGATGTGCCAACCGCCGAAATTCTCGATAATCGCGGGGAGATTCTGCAGCTTACCCCACCCGCTCCACAGAAATACCCAGCCCACGACGATTCGCGCAAAAAGTGGCGCCCACCCGTCCAAATGGTTTGCAACGCGCTCCGGCCACCCAATCAGTCCATCAATCAGTGCCTTCATAAGTCCCTCCTACGTTCAGAGTAATCGCGTCCAGCGGCAATCGAAGTGCTCCCAACAGTGGCCGCATCGCGCCAATCGGAAAGCTCCAATCTCGCGCATCCGGCAGTCGAGGGCCCAGGCTCGTGCACCGGTCGGATATCGAGCGCGTGTATTCTCATCCAAGACTGCCATCTGGATTGTGGATCGAGTTGCATCATTACCGCTCCTTTGCGCGCGAGGCCTGCTGAATTGAACAAGAAATGCCCGGGAACAAACAGTTCCTAAACTGAAGACCGGCAACAGCGTCGTTTTATTGCGATGGATATCGGCAAGCGTTGTTGGGCACGTCGCGCTCAAGCCTATCTCGCGGCGGCCAGTAGCGATGCGGCCAAGAAGGCAGACTGAACGTGCGCAATAATTCGTTTGAAAGGCGGGTCTATCAGCGAATGTTCAAGAAACGAAACGGAAGGAGTGCTCTCTAATACAGCGATTCTTAGCATTCGGTCTTGCGGTTGGCTTGTTGGCGGCTGTCGTCCATGCGGCTGAGGACCTCTTACAGTGGGTGATCGAGGGCCCGGATCGTAATCCCGTGTCGATTGCTCGTGATTCGGTGCGCCACCCCAGGGAAGTGCTGACATTTGTGGGTATTCGTCCGGATGCCTCCGTCGTCGAAATATGGCCCGGCAGTGGAAACTGGACCGAGATCCTGGCCCCTTATCTATATGCGCTGAATTGATGTTGACCTTCCGTGTGTTCGGCACTCAACTGCGTAAACGGCACATCGTATCGGTGGGTGTGCGTCGATTTGATAGTGCTCATGGTTGAACTTTGCGTCTCGATTTCTGAACTGCCGAGGGCCACGCGCAACTTCTGTCGTGCGCGATGTAGGCGACTCAACACGGTGCTTCGGGTGAGGCTCATGTGACGCGCGATCTCTTCGGTCGAGTAGCCCATGAGGGCTTGCAGGACTAGCGGTGTGCGGTAGTGAGGATCCAATGAGGAGATCGCCGCGCCGACGTCCGCGTGATCTTCGCTCGGCGCCGAGGCGAGCGCGGGATCGTCAGTGGCGATGAGATCCTCCAAAGCGACCGTGGGGTGTCGCTTTCGCTCATATAGCCGAGCATGTTCACGGCGGGCGATGGCGAGTAGCCACGGGCGAGCCGCGTTCTGATCGGCGAGGGAGTCTATCGCGCGCCAAGCGCGCAGGAATGTCTCCTGAACGACATCCTCCGCTATCGCGCCGTCCCGAGCCAGCCAAAAAGCAAAACGAAACACGTCGGGTCGATATCGGGCGCATAACCCTTCGAACCGCTGATTCGAGGTAGCCTTGGATAGGCATGAAAACATGTGTAGCACC
Organism: Steroidobacteraceae bacterium; assembly: GCA_049510875.1. Lineage (GTDB taxonomy): Bacteria > Pseudomonadota > Gammaproteobacteria > Steroidobacterales > Steroidobacteraceae > Bog-1198. The sequence continues at coordinate 10,184 of JBEKYO010000139.1, read as the reverse complement.
GCCTCTTAAGTGGTTCGCCGCGGGCGATTCACGGCTCTCTCCCGGATCCCGCCCAACAGTATCTTCCTGAATGCAAACGGCGTGCCATGGTCGAAAGACGGTCGCTACAAGGTGTTTGAGGCCGGCTGCCGCCGCGGGACGCGTCTCGCCACCATATATTGAGGCGGAACGGCCAACTGTTAAGCTACGTTGCAACCAATGGTGGGCGTCAGCCTGCGTGGCCTATCGACGTGGCGGTCAAACATGGGCCGAAACTTACAGACGGGGGACATAGCCAATGCCGATCTCGCAGTCGCCTGAGACGGGCCCGACGGTTGCCGATGAGCATCTCGATGACCTGTTCGAGGAGGCGCCGGTGGCCTATGTCCACGAGGACATGAGCACGCGTTTTATTCGTGCCAATCGTGCCGCGCGGGAAATCTTAGGGATCTCTGCGGAAGAGGTGAGTCGTACAATCGGCACTTCGCTGGTGGTCGACACGCTGGAAGCGAGGCAAAACGTGCGCGCGGCCATCGAACGACTTCGCACCGGGGGCCTCACGGAACATCGGGTCCTGGAGTTGCGTCGCCAGGACAACGGGGAGCGCATTTGGGTGCAGTGGTGGTCGAAGCCCGCCACCGGCGGCGCCTACACTCGATCGATGTTCATCGACATCACCCAACAGGTTCTTCTTGAGCAGGAGCGGGCAAGGCTCACCGCACAGAATGCTTATCTGCAAGAGGAAATCAAATCAGATCATAATTTTGAGGAGATCATCGGTGCGACTGCCGGCCTCGCTCAGGTCATGACGAAAGTCGCACGCGTGGCACCGACGGATGCCTCCGTCTTAATCACTGGCGAGAGCGGTACGGGCAAAGAACTGATCGCAAGAGCCCTGCATTCGAGGAGTACCCGCGCGGAGAAGCCCTTTATCAAGGTCAATTGTGCGGCTCTGCCGGTCGGTCTTGTGGAAAGCGAGCTTTTCGGCCATGAGCGTGGTGCCTTCAGTGGCGCGATCCAGCGACGCATTGGCCGCTTCGAGTTGGCACATACCGGCACCATTTTCCTGGATGAGATCGGCGAAATACCGATGGATGTTCAAGTTAAGTTGCTGCGCGTGCTGCAGGAGCGGGAGTTCGAGCGTCTCGGAAACTCGCATTCCATCAAGTCCGATGTGAGAGTGCTGGCGGCTACCAACCGCGATCTGCAAAAGAGCATGCGTGAGGGTGGATTTCGATCAGACCTCTTTTATCGCTTAAACGTCTTTCCGATTGAATTGCCGCCGCTCCGAGAACGTATCGGCGACATCCCGTTGTTGACCCACTTCTTTGTGCAAAAGCATGCTGCTCGCCTCGCCCGGCGAATCGAGGGGGTCGAGCCTGAGAGCCTGCGCCGCCTGCTTCAATATACATGGCCCGGAAACATCCGCGAGCTGGAGAATGTCATTGAACGCGCCCTGATCTTGAGTAGCGCCCCGCTTCTACACATCGACCCCGATTTACTCGGGATCGAGGAGCAGCATCCTACGCCAGCACCCGATCAGGTTCCAATAAATAGTGCACCGCTCTCCCCGACGACGGATCGCGACCTCGATTCCATTCAACGCGAACACATCCTCAATGTATTGCGCGAGTTTCATTGGGTCATCGACGGAGGTGCCGGTGCAGCCCTCAGACTGGGATTAAAGCCCGGGACCCTCAGGCATCGTATGAAGAAGCTCGGAATTAAGCGCAGCGAAAACTCCTCGTCGTAACCTCCACCCACGACCGGCGGCGGGCCCCGCCACGGGTGACGGAATCGTCGCCGGTCACGGACGCCACGCGCTGCCTCAAGCGACAATACTGTGGTTTAGCGCTTCAGCAGCCTTCCCATCCTTGGCCCGATACTTGCTCAGCTCACTGGCACGCAATCTATCAACATGCCGGGGTACCTGCATTGCTGTTCATAACTCAACCAACGTCAGTGACCTTGGTCTCGATAAGTCTCGAGGGGAAATTACTCGGTGCATGGGTCGAGGAGGCGCGGCAGATTATTGCCGCTGCAAGAGCTTCTGATCGAGTATGCCTCAGCCTGCCAGGGTTGACGTTTGCGGATTCCCGCGGGGTCGAGCTGCTACGCACCTTACGCCGAGAAGGGGTACCGCTCTTGGGTTGCTCCGCGCTGATCGAAGGACTCCTGGCCACGAACGAAGCGTCGGCCAACGCCGTGGCGACACCGGCAGGACCCACACTTGATGAATAGCGACCGCAAGTTCCCGTAGCCCTGCGTACCGCATTTATTTCTGATGCGCTCGAAATACCGGCGGCATCCATCCGGTCTTCTCGATAAGGAAAGGCGCGAGCATCAAAGGATCCTGTGAAGCGAATGAATATTGAAGTAATGAAGAAAAGCGGCGCGCAATACCAAACTGACTTTAGGAGCAACCTCTGTCTGCCTCGACAGGCATGGCTCGCCTGGGCACGGTCTGCCACATGGGCTGGGGCCTGTTTCATGTCAACGTCGCCCATGGTATCTATGGGACCGTGGTGCTTCACGGCGATTGGTGTCCAACATGCCGGAGGTGGCCGGAAGCTTGCTGGCATTCTGGGTGCAAGACGCGTGGGTCACTGCCGTCGAGAACGCTGAAAATCGGAAGATCTAAGTAGGAGAAGAATCATGGAGAAGCTCCCCGCTCTTATCTTCGACGTCAATGAGACTCTGCTCGATCTGGAAACGCTAACGCCGCATTTTATTCGAATCTTCGGGGAGGGCGGCGTGATGCGGGAATGGTTTGCGCAGTTGATACTGTATTCCGAGGCACTCACGCTTGCGGGCGAGTTCGCCGCGTTTGGCGAACTCGCTGGCGCGGTGCTTGAGATGGTCGGAAGCACGCGCAATCATTGCGTAACCGTGGAAGATGTCACCGCAGTCAAGCTTGCGATCGCCTCGATGCCTTGCCATCGGGAAGTACCCGAGGCCCTGCGACAATTGCGGGAAGCGGGATTTCGTTTGTTCACGCTCACGAACAATCCGGCTGACACGGCGAGCGAACAGCTTGAGCGCGCGGGATTGGCGGACTTCTTTGATCGGCAATTCAGTGTGGACCAGGTACGAAGATTCAAGCCGGCGCCAGAAACCTATCGGTTCGTGGAGCACCAATTAGGCCTTTCATCCTCCAACTGCTGCATGGTCGCCTGCCATACATGGGATACGCTGGGAGCAGTGGCCGCTGGCTGGGATGCGGCCTTGATAATGCGACCCGGTAATGCACCCCTTTCGTTCGGGCCTCAAGCCCAAATTGTCGGTCAAGACCTCACGGTCGTTGCCGCATCCTTGATTGCGAGTTACTGCCACTCCTTGTAGCAAGAGGGACGGCTGGTCGATGTCTCTTCCGGGCCAATGCGATTCACCAGAGTCTCAAACGGAACTGCTGGCTGTTGCAAGGACCTCGAGATTGGCATCTGGCCAAAGTGCTCCCGTGTGGAGAACCTTGACCTTCGTTCGAGATATCGCGTTTTAGCGTGAATGTCCTTGGGTTCTTCCAGGATCACCGTGAAACCATGGGAGAACCGGTTCTCGAGACGGTGGGACGGGCGCTTCGACAACATGTAACCGCTGCAGACATCTTTGCGGTGAAGCAAGTGCTCGCCTCCATACCTGGCCATCCGCGAGCACCCGGAGCTCTACAGCATTCGCGATCGTTTGCCGTCTCCCTGGCGCCCTACTTTCCCGATACTTGTTGGCATTCAGGGCCGGCCGACGTCCGAAGGGATCGCATGTCATCAATTCACCGTATGCCCGCTCACCACTACGAAACGACACACTCGCGTCGACGCTAATTGCACCGCGTAAAGGCCGCTGCACCTGGGAACTAGGGATTAGGACCGCATAGCCTGCAATTATTTTCCCGTCGGCCCGGTCTACCAATCAAATGCCGCGATCTCGCCCCATTCGTCAACTGAATTATCACAACTTCAGAGGTTCCGATCATGTCGCACCAAAGAATTTCGATGGCAGCAGCACCGCTCACCGTGTTGGCGGGCGCTGCGCTCTGCATGTCACTCGCAGTGGCCGATGAGATGGTATCTTTCGCTACGGGCGGCTTCGCGCGCGGGCTCCGGACGATTCCCGAAATGCACAAAATCGATACCGATGGCGACGACAATGTATCGAAAGCAGAATGGCTCGCCTATCAAGAGAAAGTGTTCGCTGCGCTGGACAAGGCCAAGACGGGTATGGTCGACGAGAAGGAATTTCTGAGCCCTGCAAGTGACATGGTGACTTTCGCCACCGGGGGCTACGCGCGCGGTCTTCAGACTAAAGCGATGATGCATAAGATCGATACCGACGGCGATGGCACCGTATCGCACGACGAGTTCATCATCTATCAGTCGAAACTGTTCGACATGATGGACAAGAATCACACCGGCAGCCTGGGGCCGTACGAATTTCTAGGTAAGTAATCAGAGTAGGCGGTTGCGCGCGCGAGCTGCGTATCGCCGCTTCCGGGATCCGCCTCGTGATCAGGCCTGGATGGGAGGGCATTGACAATGTCAGCCCCATTCGCGTGGCCATGACGCGGTAAACACCCTGATTGATGGTACGTTCTTCGATCGAGATTCGTAGAAGCTCGGCTGGTGCGGCGAAACCTGGGTTTCGCACCCCTGTGAATGGGCACCGACCGCGCATTGGCCTCGTTCGCGACCCGGTACTGTCGATCCTGCGAGTTCAGTCTGATCGTCCTCAAACTCCGGTGAGCGCATGATACGTTATCGTTTGCCGATAGGGAGCCTCCTCATTGAGTACACCCGGATCGTCAAGGTATCGCGCGGCGCAGGATCTCACTTAGACTGGCTTGCTGAGTCTCCCCGGTTGATCGCGCAGTTTCCTTGCCATCTCTAAACACGACAATTGTGCTCTGTTCGGTGACCCCCAGGGATCGCTCCAAGACTTTTTCCGTGTCGAAATTGGCGACAAATAGGGTAACGCCTTTAAATTCTGGGCGTTGCGTCAATTCCCGCAGTACCGGTGCCTGCGCCCGGCAGGTTGGGCACCAATCGGCGTGGAACACCACCGCAAAGGGTTGGCCCGCATTATGCATGGCCTCATAGTGGCCAGGGTCAAAGGGCATCTCCGCCGAGAAGGAAGTCGCGCCAAATGCGAACGTCAGAACAGTCAATGCCGCAGCAAAGACGATTTTCATAGGCTTTTTCTCATAAAGTTAAGAAGCGTCTACCGAGCAAGACCGGCGAATTGATTAAATTATTGCTGGTTCATTCGCATGCCGTGCTTAATGCGAGTGGATGGACAATTGGGCCGGGAAATCCCCTCGCCCGAGTCCTCCGTCGTTAATCCAGTTGCGGGTCGCCGCACGGCCCCGGGCAATTAAGTCGGTCGCCAACAAGTCGGTGCGCTAAGCCAATTCCGCTGCATATACTTCCGCCGGCAGGCACGAACTACACCCTTCCGAGGTAAAGAGTTCAACGACCGCCGGTCGCACTTCTGCAGTGGCAATACCGGAACCGCTTAACAGCGGGGCAATAGTCAATAAGGCAAAGTACGGCACTAGTCTCATAGGTCACGCGGCGGCTTAAAGTGTTGTAATGAGTTAGACCGGCTGCGCAAGTATTGTATTGCTGAATTATCCTTGACGATGCGTTCCGTCAAAGGCCGGGCCACCCGAACGGTGGCTCGATCCAATACTTCCAGTCTCATCGATAACGACAATTTTGCGTCAATTGAACACTTCCCGGCTGTGCGTGTGATGCGCCGTGAATTCATGCGCGGTACCAGGATGCCAAAAACCCATTTACATGTTCTTTTAGACGGACTTCGATGTCAGTCAGTCCGCCTGGCGCTTCTTCCTACGGCAGTCACTCGACCACTGAGCCGACGTAATCACTCCACACACAAGATCGCCGTGGCCTGAACCTCAGTGATAGGCTGACAGCCTCATGATTTGGCCCGTTCGCCGCTTCACCAAAAATCCGCGTACACCACCAGAACGCCGCGTCTTTACGCCACCGCCAACACCACTTCTCAGTCCGGATCAATACCAGCTCCTCGGTCCTGAACCGCACGCCATCGAGTAGATCCCCGTCAAATATTTATATGCCGATCTGAATCCAACATTGAGATCACCTTGGCCAAAGCGACCGTGGATACGGCCAGCCATTGCGCGCGGGCGGCTGATTGTCAATCGAGTAAAAAGGGCCCCTCGCCCGCTCGGGTGATTCCGATCCGCACACTCTCGGCGTCAGGACACTGACTTGAGCCGGCCGTCAGAAGGACCGGCACGGCCTTAATTCGAAACTGGACGGCGGCGGCCCGCGTGCCCGAATGATTTCGCTACGGCCGGATACACAAGTTCGACGGGATGAGTGGTGTGTGTGCCTACGCTTGCGCCTTCGACGGCTTGGGCGAAGCATAAGTGAGGCCGATGCCGCAGACGATTAGCAGGATGGCAACGAATAGTTCGAGCGACGGGGCCTCTCCTAACCACCAGATCCCGGCGGCCGAGGTGATGACCGGCACGAGCAGTTGCGCCGCCCCGGCCGTCGCGACACTGAGTCGCGGTAGCGCGGCATACCAGACCACATAGCCCAGCGCCGAGGTGACTGCGCCTGAGGCAATTGCGAGCATGATGCCCGTTCGGGTCGCCTGCGACGGGTGGCTCGCCAGCATCATGACTGCGCCTAAGGCCGCGGCGCCGATAAAATTGCGGGCCGTGCGCGCCAATGGGTCGATCGCCGTGCGGCCCAGAAACGTATAGGTACCCCACCCCATGCCGGCCACAACCATCAAGAACGCCCCCATCAAGGGCGGCGCGCTCCCGTGAGGCCCCAGCAGAACCAAGAGCCCCACCACGGCAATCGCCAGACCCAATCGCTGAGGCCGCGACGGCGGCACGCCGCGCAGGGTGGCGATGAGAACGAGTGCGAGTTGAACCGTCGGGAATAAAATCAGCGCCCCGGTAACCGCACCCAGACTGTTGTAGGCAAAGGTAAAGGCGGCGGCGTACACAAACAGCGAGACAATACCTGGAAGATCCGCGGTACGTGGGAGGATGGCTTGGCGCCGGTATCCCAGTAGAGTCAGCATCAGCGCCCCAGAGATCAGCCGAATTGCGAGGAACTGGTTCGCGCCAATATCCGCCCCCGTGAGCGCCCTTCGAGTAAGCAGCGAATTGCCGGCAAACGCAAGGATGGCGAGCACGGTCAAGGCGAGCGTCTTAGCGGCGCTCTTGTTCACATCGCCCGCTCGGTGTGACTTTGCTCAGAGAGATGCCCGACTTTGACGTAAATGAGACACCCCCCCCGACTGAAGAGCATATGCGCGGTTCCGTGCGGATTTCGCAGCCACGTTCCTGCCGGTAATTCCCCCAACTCATCCTGAAAAGTACCTTCCAGGACCATATTTCCTCCCCGCCCTAGTGGCGGTGGCGCGGAAACAGAGCACCCGGCGACCAGCGCACCCGTGCGGTGTGTTCCGTTCCCAACTCGTTCGCGATTTCATCTCACCGGAGTTTCTGGCCGCTCGGCGTCTGCGTCGACATGAGCATCACCCGCCCGGCGGGCGGACGGCGCTCGGGTGATCGCCCGTCTCACGGCGGCTAGTCGAGCAGTCTCGTCAAAGCGCATGCCGCCCTCGCCGAGGCGTAGGCCAAGATCCGACCACAACACGACTAAGTCCGGCGCATAGGGATGATCCTTCATCGCAACATATACGTCCGTCAAGACGGTAGTTCCGGTCGCGGCATCCCCCACGCGCAAAACGCGCTCGATCGACCATTCTTGCGACATGCCGCCGGCCGCCCGCGCAATGGCTCTCAGGGCGTCTTGCAAACCGCGGCGATTTTTCGTCTTCTCGCGGATCTGCACGTCGGCGATGAGACAATAGAGCGCGCCGCCCCAATAAGTGCGCGCCCACGTATGGGTTCGATCGAGCCCCTGATCGCCGGGCTGTGGAAGACCTTTCGGCATCGAGGTCGCGTACTCCTCCCACAGACGCGCCTCCGTGAGGTTGCCCGCCTGCGTGCGTGCGATACCCTCCACATAGACCGCGACGCCCTCGGCGAGCCAATTGTGCTCATCGGCAATCGCGGGCAATGACAAATGAGTCATTTCGTGGACCAGCACCCAATCATCGCTGAGCGCGGCCAACGAGATATGCTGGCCCATAGTGACCTCGATTCGCGGTCGCGGGTATCCATAGGTTTTACCGGAACCCATTGCTCCGCCATCGCCAGTCGTGATGCGAAGTGTCACCGCTGGCACCGGGAATTCACCAAAGTAGCCCCTCACGATGGCCGCCGATCGCGCCACCCATTCATCCACACCGGTTTGACCCACATCGGCCGTGGGGCCCCGCGAGGTGACCGTGATCGTGGCATTGCCCGCGGTAAGAACATGGCCGGCCGAGTTCTCGCTGGCTCCGGTCTTGCGTGACAGTACGAACGTCACGAGCAAGAGCACACCAGCACTCAAGATTAGCCATATCGCAAACCAAGATGGGCGATTAATGCCGAGCGGGCGGGCATCGGCCGCGCGTGGCCGCCTCATTGGTTCTCGGCTGGCAGTAAGTAGTCTGCAACAAGCTCTTCGGCTATCCAGCCACGAAGGAGCGAGGCGGCGCGCAATGCCACTTCGGTATCAGGAATGTCGGGCCCGATCTGCTCGCAAAGTTCTCCAAACGTGGACCCTCTGCGAGCTGCGTCCAGAAAAGGCGCCTCAACCGTATCCAATGATCGGAAGAAAGTCTTAACCCCGCGGCGCCACAGTAACCATTGCGAAGTCTCACCGTCGATGAGCTTGGCGGGCTGGTCGCACAGTCCGTTGGCCGCACGCCACCATTGCACGATGTTGCTTTGCGTTTCAAATCGCCGGACGCATGCCCGCAGGGTAAATGACAGGCCCGGCCACATGGGGGGGGGTACGGTGGCCAACGCCGAGATCTCGAGTGATTGGTCGTCGTGCGCATCGAACACATCGGCCAAGGTCCATTCCCAGCGGGCCAATTCCGCGAGTTCCTTTGCTCCATCGGAATCGCTGCGCGACTTGAGCCACTGCGCGATGTCGGCGCCGTACTCGCGGACCGAGTAATGCATGGAGCGTGTCGTATCGATATAGTCGTGCATCCGCCGCGCGAACTCCTCGCCGCCTAAGGTCTTTTGTAACACCGGATAGGTCGCGCCCAACGCCTCCACCAATCGTGTGCGGTATCCCTCGACGTATGTATCCAACCGCGGCTCGAAATCGATATCGTCCTCATGGTTCAATTCTGCTTCGATCCCTTCCTCATGCAAAAGCACCCGCGCTTGAAAGGCGCGTTGCAGTTCTTGAAGGCGCATCACGCCACCGCCGGAACTGCGGTCATGCGTCGCGCGGTATCCAACTCCTCGAGCATGTCTTCGAGAGGAGGAATGTTGGCGTCACGCTCGATCATGGTACTTACCGCCCCAAAGCGTTCACAGGCGCAGCGATATAGGTTCCACACGGGCTCCGCCACCGGTGCATCGTGGGTATCAATAATGAACGACTCCTGGCGCTCATGTCCCGCAAGGTGAATCTGCGCCACTCGCTGTCGCGGGATGCCTCGAAGAAAACTCGCCGGATCAAAATGATGATTGACACTATTGACATAGACGTTATTCACATCAAGCAACAAAAGACAGTCTGCCCGGGCAGAAAGCTCGGCGAGAAACTCCCATTCCTTTAGCGGTGAATGTTTATAGCTCACATAGCTCGACACGTTTTCAAGTAGAATTCGCTCACCAACAAAATCTTGGACTTCCTGAATACGCGGCACGAGGTGGTTCAGCGCCTCTTCGGTGTAAGGCAAGGGCATCAAATCGTGTAAATTGACGCCGTCCGTCCCCGTCCAGCACAGATGATCTGAGATCCAATGGGGCTCGACTCGCTGTATCAGCGCCTTTAGGGCCTTCAAGTAGTCTCGGTTCAACGGCTGCGTCGAACCGATTGACAACGATACGCCGTGTAGCACGAGCGGATACTGAGCGCGAACACGATCGAGATAGTGAAGCGGCTTGCCGCCGGGCACTAAATAATTCTCGGTCAAGGCTTCGAAGAAGCCTATCGGCGGAAGGTCCGCTAAAATGGCCTCGTAATGATCTGGCCTAAGTCCAAGACCGAAACCCAGATTTTTCATGGCACGTTCTCAACCGCGGACGAAAGAGAGGGCTTTCCCCCTCCTTCGCTCCGACTTAA
>JBEKYO010000138.1:0-12545 GCA_049510875.1 Steroidobacteraceae bacterium | reverse complement strand
GCGGGAATCGAAGATTCAAAGGTCACTGGGAAGGAAGTCTTTGTTACCACCAGTGGCCAACTAGGGGTCAAGGCCTCGGCGGAGCGGTACAAGACTGCGATCGAACCGATGGACGCGAAGACTGACAAGTTGAATCAGCTTCGACCCGTCACTTTCCACCTTAAAGCTGAGCCGCAGGGTGAGGTTCAATATGGTTTGATTGCCGAGGAAGTGGCTAAGATATACCCAGAGTTGGTGACGCACGATGAGAAGGGCCGGATCGACGGTGTGCGCTACGACGAGCTTGCGCCAATGCTGCTGAATGAACTCCAGAAAGAGCATGAGCACGCGCTAGCCCAGGACGCGCAGATCAACGAACTCAGGTCTCAGCTCGCTGAGGTTCACGCAGCGCTTGCCTCGCTGCAACCCAAGGATCAACTCGTCGCGCGGCGCTAATGCCGAACCGTGAGGCCCCGGCTTCGTGCCGGGACCGCTTTACGCTTCCCGATTGCTGTCGTTGGTGAGCGGGAGTCGACCTCGATGCCGAAGTAACGCACGGTACTTTCAAGCCTATGTCTCGCGGGACATAGGCTCGAGACCACCGCGGTATCGGGCTGTCAACCCCCACACCGCGAACTATCTTACCGAACAAGGGTGGGCGACTATCGTCCCGGTTCCATTGGTATGTCTTCTGATCGCTTCGGCACGTTCGATAAATCAGCGGCCCACCAGCACAAACGCTCCCCAGTAGAGGGGTAGGTCCGCGCCATATCGGGATTTCACCGTATCCCGCTCGCTCAACTGCGCGTTGCGAAAGGCCTCATGCTTGGTCATTCCCGCGAGCCAGTTCCGGTAGAACAGCGTCATCAGTTCCTGCGTCTCGCGGTCGGGCACGGCCCACATGGACATCAGCACCGACTCCGCGCCCGCCTCCTGCAACGCCCGCCGCAAACCGAAGACGCCCTCTCCGGCTTGCGTCCGGCCCAAGCCGGTTTCGCAGGCGCTCAGCACCACCAACTCCGTGCCCTGCAAATTCAACGTCGCCGCCTCGTAGGCGGTCAGCACGCCGTTGTCGGCGTCGGCGAGCGGGGGCTCCCCTGCGAGAACGCGGTCCGCCCCCGCGAAAAACAACCCCGAGCTCAGCATGGGATCCTGGGTGCTCGCGCCCTGGGCGAGCGGGTCCGCTGTTTGCCGCGGATCAGCGTCCTCGAGAAAAAAACCATGGGTCGAAAGGTGCAGGACACGCGGGTGCTGCGCGGCTTTCACCGCCTCTTCCAGCGCACCTGACTGCTGGTCGAGCAGCACCTGCCAGTGCTTCTCCCGCAGCAACGCAGCGATGCCTTGCACTTCCACTCCGGTGCCCGGCAGGGGACACAGCACGCCTCCCTGCGGCGGCGAAGGATCGCAGCCGCCGCGCTTGGCCGCCGCATCCGCGGTGAGCCTCGCAGAGGGGGGCGGCGCGGCCTGCATCATGGTGCCCGGTTTCCCGCTTTGTGTGCGTTGCTGGGCAACCGCAGCCAGGTGCCGCTCCGCCGTGAGCAGGAATTGCGGGTCGCCGACCAGCAGCGCGTCGTTGCCTGCGGAGGGATGCACGGTTCGCAGCAGGTCCTTCGTGCTGGAAACGATGTGCAGATCATAGGCTTCCATCAGCAACTTGCCGTCGCTGCGCGGCACGGCACCCAGCGCGACCTCGTTCAACATGCCATCGGTCGCAAGGTAAACGCGGCCGGCGGTGCCCAGAGCGCCCTCGAGGGGCCGCCAGAAGGCTTGATAAAATCGGCCCCCGAGCGCCGCAGTTCGTTGCGCGCCACTCACGAGCAATCGGTAATCCTGCATCGCCGCGCCCGCCGCGTCCGTGGAATCCGCGAGCAGCACCATCGTCGGCTGCGTACTGCCGGGCGTGATCACCAGGGCGACGAACTTCGTCGGGCTTGGCCCGCCCTTGGCGTCGTAGAACGGGAAGCTCACGATTTCCACCGCGGCTTCGTCTTTGCCCAGCGCGTCCCGTACCTGCTGCCAGGTGACGCGCGCCAGGCGCTGCTCCTCGGCCAGCGTGCCCGATCGCTTGACCAATTCCCGTTCCAGGTCGTTGGCTTCCTGCGCAAGCTGCGCGAGCCGCGCCGCCTGTTTCCGTTCATCGGCCGGGGTGGCCGGCTCATCGGCCGTGGTGGGCGAAACCAGTCGGGCCAGTTCGCGCTTCTTCTGCGTCAGCCGGCCGAGCAATCGCAGCGCGTCGGGATCCCCGCTCGATTGAATCTTGGCCTGCAGCGCAGCCGCACTCTGGGCGATGAAGCCTTTTTCCCACAGCACCGTGTCGTACAACCTTCCCGTGAGCTCGGGAAACTTTTCCCGATACGTCAGGCAGAAGCTGAAGTACTCGGGAATGCGATATTGCACCGTGGCCAGAAACGCCAGCCGCTCCTTCTCGCTCATGAAGGTGAAGTAGTATTGAAACTGCTGCGCCAGAGTCTCGAAAGCCTGGTCGAACCAGGGTTCGGCCTGCGCGGGTTTCGCCTCGGCGTACAACAGCGCAGCGAGATTCATGAGCGCAAGCGCCTCCTGCGGGCGCTGCGGCCCCGGCGCCTTTTCCCGGATGACCAGCGCACGCCGGAGCATCGGCTCCGCATCCGCGTAGCGCCCCTGGTGGAAGTAGTCCTCGCCGAGATTGTTCAACGCCGTTGCCACTTGTGGATGCTCGGGGCCCAGCGCCTTTTCATCCATGGTGAGGACTCTCTTCAAGAGCGGCGCGGCCTCGCCATAGCGGGCCTGGTCACTATAAAGCGTGCCCAAATTGTTCAACGCCGTGGCCACCTCGGGGTGGTCCGGCCCGAGCCGCTTTTCGAGGATGGCGAGGGCGCGCTTCAAGGGCGCCTCCGCTTCGCCGTAGCGGGCCTCCTCCCGATACAGTTCGCCGAGGTTGTTCAATGAAATCGCCACCTCCGGATGCTCGGATCCCAGCGCCTTCTCGCGGATGGCGAGCGCACGCCGGTACAGTGGTTCGGCTGCGGCGTAGAGTCCCTGTTGGTCATACAACACGGCCAGATTGTCCAACGATGACGCCACGGCGCGATGCCCGGTGCCGAGGACCTTCTCCCGGATGGCGAGGGCGCGCTGATAGAGCGGTTCGGCTTCGGCATTGCGGCCCTCATCCTTGTACAGCTTGCCGAGATTGTTCAGCGAATTGGCCACATCCGGGTGCTCGAGGCCGAAGACCTTTTCCCGGATGGCCAGAGCCCGCTGGTAGAGCGGCTCGGCCTCCGCATTGCGACCCTGATCCGCGTACAACGCGGCGAGATTATTGAGCGAATCGGCCACGTCCGGATGCTCGGGTCCGAGCGCCTTCTCCCGAATGGCCAATCCTCGCTGGTAGAGCGGCTCAGCCTCCGCGTAGCGACCCACATCGGCATAGAGCGCGGCGAGATTGTCGAGCGACGCCGCCACCTCCGGGTGATCAGGACCCAGGGCTTTTTCGCGGATGGCCAATGCGCGCCGGAAAAGCGGCTCAGCCTCCGCGTAGCGACTCTCATCCTTGTACAGCGCGCCCAGATTGTTCAACGCCGTGGCCAGCCGCGGACCATCGGGGCCGAAGGCCTTTTCGTAGATGCCGAGCGCGCGCTGGTAAAGCGGCTCCGCCTCCGCATAACGGCCCTCGGCCGAATACAGCGCGGCGAGATTGTTCAGCGCCGTGCCCAGCTTTGGATTATCCGGGCCGAAGGCCTTCTCGTAGATGCGGAGGGAGCGTTGGTAGAGCGGCTCGGCCTCCGCATAACGGCCCTCGTCCTTGTAGAGCATCCCGAGATTGTTCAGCTCCAGGGCCGTGTCCACGTGCTCGGGACCCAGCGCCTTCTCGTAGATGGCGAGAGAGCGCTTGTACAGCGGTTCAGCCTCGGCGTAACGGGACTGCTTGGAGTACATGAAGGCGAGATTATTCACAATGCGCGCCACCGTCGGATGGTCGGGACCAAGCGACTTTTCGTAGATGGCGAGAGCGCGCGTGTACAGCGGCTCGGCGTCGGCGTAGCGGCCTTGCTCGTCATACAGGTTCGCCAGGAGATACGCGCTGGCAGCCACGGCGACATGCGCCTCGCCGAACGTGGCCTGCGCCACGCGCAGCCCCTCCTCGGCAACCGGAGTTGCCTCCGCGTACTTGCCTTGCTTATAGAGCTGCAGCGCTTGCGCGTTCACTTGATTCCAGCGCGCCTCTTGGGTCTGCGCCGGAGAGGTCTGCGCCGGGGGGGCCTGCGCTTGCGCAAGCTCGACAGCGACAGTGTCGATTCCCGCCACCGCGAGGGTGAGAGCGAGCAATCCCGTCGCGCCGGTCAACCGCGCGCCCCGCCGGAAAGTCCAATATCCCTTCACGCCTTGTAGTACCTGCTTCATCGTCGGCAATTGCGAAACGAAAGTTATACGGGGATGCGCACCGCGTCGAGACAGCCCGAATTAACCGCATCGTACTTCACGCGGGTGGGCCGCCGCGAGTCCGGGGTAAGCAGCGGTTTTGCTGGTGTTGTTACCCATTTCCGTGTGAGACTCGAAAAAAAAAGGGAGCAGCCGATGAATGAACATAAGAATGCCCCCTCACCGAACACCCGCTGGTGCGGTGCACTGCTGCTCTCCCTCGCCTGTACATTCGCGTCTGCGGCGGGCGGGGATGCGCCGCTGCAGCAATCACTCACTCCCGGAATGCGAGTTCGAATTCTGGCGCCTGACGTCTTTCCGGGCAAACTCATCGGCACCGTCGAGCAGGTGAGCGGCGACTCCGTGACCGTCGACGTGCCCGGTCGCAGCGAGCCGGTATCGGTATCACGCGCGAAAATCGTGCGGCTGGACACGAGTGACGGACCCCGCTCCCGAGGCGTCGATGCGGCGATCGGTGCGGGTATCGGCGCCGGTATCGGGGCTGCGGGCGGCGCGCTGGCCGGAAGCGGCGGACACAGTCACGTGGTGAGCAGCGGAGAGGTTGCCGCCGTTTGCGCACTCCTCGGCGCCGGTCTTGGCGCATTGATTGGGGTGGCCACTCCGCCCGGCGAGCGCTGGAAAGAAATGTCGGCGCCCCGCTATCGGGTTGGATTCGCGCCTCGGCTCGACCATGGCGTCGATTTGGCCGTCGCGTGGCAATTTTGAGGTTCGCGCGGCAGGTAGCGGCAGTACCCCCTGAGGAGTGAATGGCGACTCACCTGCCGTCGGCGCAATTGGCGGATAAGATTCGCGAGGCGGCCGCCCTTCATCAAACCGGACAGTTGTCACGGGCGCAAGCTCTCTACCAGGAGATCCTCGAGGCCCACCCGGCGGCGGTCGATGCGTTGTATTTGCTGGGGCTGCTGGCCGCGCAGACGGGACATCCAGAGACCGCCGTGGATTTGTTCGGCAAAGTCCTAAAGGTCGATCCCAAGCACGGCGCGGCAAACTTCCAGAGAGCATCGGCGCTGCAGGGGCTCGGGCGATGGGAGGCAGCGCTCGCCGCTTACGACCGCACCATCGCCGTCAACGCCGACCATGCCGAGGCGCATTTCAACCGAGGCAATATCCAGTCGACGCTCCAACAATTCGACGCCGCGCTCGCGAGCTATGACGCGGCCATCGCGAGCCGGAGCGACTACGCCGAAGCCTACACCAACCGCGGCCTGGCGCTGGCGCAGCTCATGCGCCGGGACGCGGCCCTGGCCAGCTTCGACCAGGCCATCGCAATCAAAGCCGACCTGGCCGAAGCCCACTCCAACCGCGGCAATGTGCTGATGGAGCTCGGAGAGTGGGATGCCGCACTGGCGAGCTTCGATCGGGCGATCGCACTCAAGATCGACTATACGGAGGCGCACTACAACCGCGGCAACGCATTGCTGGCGCTCAAGCAGCCTGCCGCCGCGCTGGCGAGCTATGACGCGGCCATTGCACTTCAGGCAGACCACGCGCAGGCGCACTGCAACCGCGGCCTTGCGCTTGGGGAACTCAAGCAATGGGCGGCGGCGCTGGCGAGTTTCGATCGGGCCATCGCGATCAAACCCGATTTTGCGCAAGCCCATTCGAATCGCGGCAATGCGCTCACGGCGCTGGAGGAGTGGCAGGCGGCGCTCGTCAGCTACGATCGCGCCATAGCGCTCGACGCCGACCTGGCCGAGGCCCATTCGAACCGAGGCAATGTGCTCACGGCGCTCGACCAATGGGATGAGGCGCAAAAAAGTTACCAACGAGCGGTTGCCATCAAGGCCGATTTTGCGGACGCCCACTTCAATATGGCATGCCTGAAATTGCTGCGCGGGGATTTGCAAGGCGGATGGATCGAGTACGAATGGCGCCACCAGCGGGATGGATCCGACGCCCGCCCGAAGCAGACGGCGCGATATTCCCAGCCGCTGTGGCTGGGCCAGGAATCCCTATCGGGCAAAACCCGATTGGTTCACAGCGAACAGGGACTGGGAGACACGATCCAGTTCTGCCGGTATGTGAAGTTGATTGCCGCCCTGGGCGCGAGGGTGATTTTGGCGGTTCCGCGGCCACTGATCCGATTGCTGGCCTGCCTCCCCGGCGCCTCGCAGATCATCGCGCAAGACGGCATGCTGCCGGACTTCGATTTTCAGTGCCCCCTGATGAGCTTGCCGCTGGCATTCAAGACCCGTCTGGAGGGAATACCCCAACCGACCAAGTACTTGAGCGGCGCCGGCGACGCGGTGGAGCAATGGCGGCTGAAGCTGGGGGAGAGGGCCGGATTGCGCGTCGGGTTGGTGTGGAGCGGCAACAGGGCGCACAGGAACGACCATCGGCGCAGCATTCCCTTGGCCGAATTGATCGCTGCGCTGCCCGAGCAATGCGACTACGTCAGCCTGCAGAAGGATCTGAGCGAGACGGACCTGCGGACCTTGGAGTCCCATCCCGAGATCCGCAATTATGCCCGCGAGCTGAATGATTTCTGGGACTCAGCGGCCTTGTGCGAATGCATGGACGTCGTCATCAGTGTGGATACGAGCATGGCGCATTTGAGCGCCGCCCTGGGCAAGAGGACCTGGATCTTGTTGCCGCGCCATCCCGACTGGCGCTGGATGATGAACAGAACCGACAGCCCGTGGTACTCCACGGCCACGCTCTACCGACAGGAAGCGGCAGGCGATTGGAGCGGCGTGCTGCGGCGTATTCATGCGGATCTCGTCCGGGACGCAGGCAGGTCCGAACACGCGCATGCGCCCGTCAAGTCGGCGCGCCCGGCGCTGCCTGAAACCCTGCGGCAGGCGCTCGCGCTTCACCAGCGGGGACACTTGGCGCAGGCGCAAGCGAAGTACCAGGAAATCCTCGAGGTTCAACCCCGGCATGTCGATGCGCTGAATTTGTCGGGTGTGATCGCCCTGCAACGAGGCGATCCGGCGACGGCCCTGGAACTCCTGGATAGAGCCATCGAGATCGATCCCGATAATGCCCCGGTCCATTTCAACCGTGGAGCGGTGCTGCAGGCGATGAATCGGCCCGACGAAGCGCTCTCTAGCTACGACAGGGCGATTGCCATCAAGCCGGACTACGCGGAAGGATTCTGCAATCGCGGCCTGGTGCTGGCCGGGCTCGAACGCTGGGAGGCCGCATTGGCCAGTTACGATCGGGCGGTGGCGGTGAAGCCGGACTTTGTCCAAGCGCAGTTCAATCGCGGCGTCGTGCTCGAGAAACTCGGGCGCTGGGAGGACGCATTGAGCGGTTACGAACGCGCGGTTTCGCTCGACCCCGGCTTTGCGGAAGGCCATTGCAACCGGGGCCTCGTGCTCGCCCAACTCGATCGCTGGGAGGCCGCTCTTGCCAGCTACGATCAGGCCATTGCCATCAAGCTTGAGTTCGCCGATGCGCACTTCAACCGGGGCCTGGTGCTCTCGAAACTCGAGCGCGCCGACGCGGCGCTGGCGAGTTTTGATCGGGCGATCGCGCTCCAGCCTGAATTCGCCGAAGCCTGGTACAACCGTGGCCTGGTATTGGCGCACGTCAAACAGGTGAATGCGGCGCTGGCGAGCTACGACCGGGCCACCGCCATCATGCCCGGTTATGTGGAAGCCCATCAGAACCGGTCGTGGATGCAGCTGTTGAGCGGCGATCTGGCGCGGGGATGGATCGGCTACGAATGGCGCTGGAAGGAAGCAAACGGCGCCGACATCAAGCATAAGCGCAAGTTTCGCCGGCCCCTGTGGCTGGGCGACGGTGCGATCGTGGGCAAGACGGTGTTGCTGCATGCCGAGCAGGGATTGGGAGACACGATTCAATTCTGCCGATACGCGAAGTGCGTCGCCGAATTGGGCGCAAGCGTGATTCTGGAAGTTCCCTCACCGCTCGCGCCGTTGCTGGAACATCTGGAGGGAGTATCGACATTGATCCGGCAGGGAAACGCATTGCCGGATTTCGATGTTCAATGTCCTTTATTGAGCCTGCCGCTGGCGCTCAAGACGACGCTCGATTCGATTCCCAGTCCGCAAGGTTATCTCAGCGCCGCTCCCGCCAAGGTCGCGCAGTGGCGCGGCATGCTCGGGGAGCAACGCGCCCCGCGCGTTGGGTTGGCGTGGAGCGGCAGCGCCGTGCACAAGAATGACCATAATCGCAGCATTTCCTTCTTGGAGATGGTCAAGCATCTACCGGCTGAGTTCGAGTATGTCAGCCTGCAGAAGGATCTGCGGGAGACCGATCGCCAGGCGCTGGCGGCCAATCCGAACGTGGTAAATTTTTCGGATGCCCTGAGTGACTTCAGCGATACGGCCGCGCTATGTGCTTGCATGGATGTGGTGGTCAGTGTGGATTCGAGTGTGGCGCATCTGTCCGGCGCATTGGGGAAGAGCGCCTGGATACTCCTGCCCCACCATCCCGATTGGCGCTGGCTAATGGAACGAGAGGACAGTCCCTGGTATGCGTCGGTGCGGCTCTATCGTCAAACCGGCATCGGCGACTGGGATGGGGCGTTGCGGCGTGTCCGGGCCGATTTGATTGCTTGGCGGAAGCCGCGGGAAGGCGGAAAGAACTAGCAGGCTGTTGAAAAAGTATGCACATCGTGCGAAGTTCGGTTAACGCACGGAAAGAGGCTGATGTGATGCGCGGAACCGATATTCATCAGAGCGGACTGTTCAGCTACGTATCGTTGGAGTCGCGGGTGCCGCAAGAGCACCCACTGCGCGGCATCAAGGCGCTGCTGGACGAGGCGCTTGAGGGTATGAGTGGCGACTTTGACCGGGTGTATACGTCGGAGGGACGGCCCTCGATTCCCCCGGAGCGGCTGGTGCGAGCCTCGACGCTGCAGATTTTGTACTCGATCCGCAGCGAACGACTCCTGTGCGAGCAACTGGACTACAACCTGCTGTTCCGCTGGTTCGTGGGGCTCTCGATCGATGAGCCGATCTGGGATCATTCGAGCTTCACGAAGAACCGAGACCGGCTGATCGAGGCGAAGGTGGCGCGCAAGCTTTTGCGCCGGATCGTGCGCAAAGCGCGGGTCGCACATTTGCTCTCGAATGAGCACTTCAGCGTCGACGGAACATTGATCGAGTCCTGGGCGGCAGTGAAGAGCATGCGCCGGCGCGATGGCAAGGATGAGCCGCCGGGACCTGGGCGCGACCCCACGGTGGACTGGCACGGAGAGAAGCGCAGCAACGAGACGCACGTAGCGCCGAAGGACCCGGAAGCGAAGCTGTTTTGCAAAGGCCGCGGCCAAGCGGCGAAGCTGTGTTACATGGGGCACACGCTGATGGATCACCGGCACGGCCTGATCGTGGATGTGGAGGTGAGGCAAGCGGACGGCTATGCAGAGCGGGAAACGGCGATCAAGCTTCTGGACCGCAACGACTGGCGCGGGCGGCGCACGGTGTCGGCGGACAAGGCCTACGACACGGTGCAGTTCGTGGCCGACTGTCGAGACCGGAACATTACCCCGCAGGTGGCCATGAACATCCACGTCAAGCACAGCTCGGCGATCGATGCTCGGACTACGCGCCACGCCGGCTACCTTGCCAGTCAGAGAGTCCGCAAACGGATCGAGGAGTGCTTCGGCTGGAGCAAAGATGGCCGGCCGCTGCGCAAGATGAAGCTGTATGGCAAACGCAAAGTGGAGTTCCTGACGACCCTTACAGTGGGGATCTATACGATGCTGCGCGTCACCAATCTGCTCAGAGCGCCGCCGCTCGCCCCTGCGTAGCGCTGGTGCGCCTGCCGTGGGTGCAAAGGGACGAAAAGCTTGAAGAGCACAACCAATAGAATCCAAACGAATCAGTGCCGCCCGGCCAGCATGAGAGAAAACGATGAAAGAAAAGATCATGATCGTTAAATCTGCACGTTCTTCAACAGCCTGCTAGTCGAATTTGACGACGTAGTCGAGCTTGAGCAGACCCCGCCGATCCAGCGCCCCCAGCGCACGGTCGGCGGCGACGTCCCAGCTGAAGCGTTCGCGCAGCGCCAGGCTGTTGGTGCGCGCCTGCGCCAGGTAGCGCGGATAATTGCCGTACATCTCGATCATGCAGCGCGCCAGGCTCGCGACCGACGGCCGCGCCCATCGGCCGATGTCGCCGTCCTCCGAGGGCCACGCGCGGTGCATTTCGGGGTCATCGATGGGTTCGAGCACGAAATCCACCTTCAGCAGCGAGCTGTCGATGAGCGGCAGAAATTCGCTCTGTCCGCTGTAGAGCGTGCCGATGACCGGCATCCCCGCTGCCGCGGCCTCCAAGAGCGGCAGACCCCAGGCCTCCGCCCGCGACGGCAGAACGAAGGCATCGCAGCAGTTGTACAACGCGACCACGTGCTCCTTCGCCCAATTGCCCCACAGCGGCTTGATGTTGGCGATGCCGAGCGCTGCGATTCGCTGCTCCAGCTCCTCCCTTTTTCTCTCGAAGTCGATGAAATAGTCCGCCTTGACGACGAGTTCGACGGCCTCCGAGTTCCCGAAGGCTTCCTTGAATGCGTCGAGAACCTCCGGATACGACTTGCGCGCCTCGTACTTGCCCACCATCAGGAATCTGAACGGTTGGCCGGACCGGTTGAGCGCGCTGCGCAGATGCGGGTGGAAGGTGTTGGCGGCCACCCCTTCCGGGATCACATCGATGAGGGCGCCCTCGATTCCATTCGCTTCGAGGATGCCCTGCCCCCAGCGGCTCGGCACCCAAACGACGTCCGCATGGTCACGAAGAAATCCGAGGTAGCGGGCCGGCAGCTTTTCGACTTCGCAGATGGCCCAGACAACGTGGGTGCCCTTGAAATGCTGGATGCGCGAGTCGATGCAGAACCAGATGTTGACGTCCGCGTCGGTGCTCGATCGGGCGGCCGCGGTGAGCTCAGCCACCTTGAATGGGTCGATCTCCTCGATCAGCGCGTTGAAGAAATAGATCTTCCTGAGCGCATCGGCGAAGTGGGCAAAGTGAGTGCCGGGACCCAGGTGGTTGCGCTGGCCGATGAGCCTGAGTTTCACCCGGACGCCGGAATCGTCGCGCAGTCAGGATCTTCACGCGGCGGCCGAGCCGCGCGAACGCGATCCTTCAGCGGCCCTCTAAGCCCGCGCAGGCCGTGGGATTCCCGATATTGATGTTCCAATAATCGCCATTCGTCAGGTCATCATTCGCCAGGATATTGTCGTCGATGGTCTTGAGGAATTTGTTGGCCTTGACTTGATCCAGCGTGACAAATCCATTGGCATTCTGGATTGCCTGATAGGCCGCATTGCCGTAGTGGTCCTTCAAGAATGCGACCACGCCCTTGCCCACCGCGGCCGTTTGGTAGCACTGCGCCAGCACGAATTCGGTGTAGCCGACAATCGGATAGCCTTTGCTTACCACCGGAACTACCGGAACCCACAGGGCGGGATTGGCGCCTTCGGTCGCGTTTGTCGGAGGAGTCACGTTCACTCCGGTGCCTGCCTTCGCCTTGAGCAGTCCCTCGGTGACATTCGCGATTGTCGGCTGGTAGTGTATTTTTCCGGCTTCCAAGGCGGCCACAAGCAACGACGGCCTGCGAATCCGGATACAGCGAGGTCCACCCCGTCGAGACATAGCCGATCGCCTGCGGGATCGCCCCAGCGGAGGTGAGTCCCGACAGGTAATTCGCCACCCCCGCATCGCCGGCTTCACCGACGGCGTCCGGAATGATCGAATTGATGCCGCCCGGAAACAAGCTGGCGAAGGTCGTGGTGGCGGTGAAGGAAACGCCGGGATGGGTGTTTCGCGTAGTGCAGACAGCGTTGAGGTGATTGGTGAGCAGGAAGCTCATGACGTTGGCATCGGTCCGATACACCAGATTGAATTTGCCCGCCGCCGGCGCAGTACTAGAATCGGTGATCTGACTGAAATCGGTGATCCTCCCGGAGAATATGCCGCACAGGTCATTGTCGCTGAGCTCGAGCTCGCCGTTTGTCGTGATGTTGGTGTCGTTCACGACGATGGCCGGCGCGATGCCGAAGGCTGGAATCTGGATCAGGTTGCTGGCGGCCGCCTGGCCGAAGGAGCTCGTTGCCCAGGTGGCAATTTGGGTTGAGGAAAGCGTTTCCTCGGCCAGCGCGTAATCGACGGCATTGGCCCCGCCGTCCGAGCCCGTACATGCGCCGCCGTTGTACTCCGTGACCGCGTCGATGTCGCAGG
>JBEKYO010000137.1:0-12392 GCA_049510875.1 Steroidobacteraceae bacterium | reverse complement strand
CAGAGCGTTCATCTACGACCAAAGTCGAATGGTACTGGGAGGGCGTCGGGACCTAGTATTCCCAAGCGATGCCCGGGGCGCCAATAACGATAGTGGGAGTCGGCGATCAGGGTAACGCCCGGCGTGCACCTGGAGGCGAATAGTCGCGGCTCGCGCTTACAGAACTTGCTCCGACGCGAGTGACGATTTTCTCCGGGGGCTGACGGCGCTCGCACCGCAAGCCGGCGAGCTGTTGGGAAATCATTCTTACCGGGGGATACAATGAAAAGATACAGTTACCTGACGGGATCGGCGCTTGGTCTTGCGCTGGTTTGCACCTCCGTGCAAGCGCAAATGAAAGACCCATTGCCCGACAGCCTGTCGCTGGGCGGCGTCACCCTCTATGGGACCATCGATGTCGGCTACGCTTATCAGAGCCATGGCGTGCCGCTGAACGGCCAGCTTCCCGGCGGTCTCGAGTATCAGGCCTTCACGACCACCCGAAATTTCCAGGGCTCCGTATCGACCGTCGCTGAAAGCGGCCTGGAACAGTCCAAGATCGGAGTCCGGGTGTCCGAGCCCATCGTCAACGATGTGACACTGACGGCAGTGGCCGAGACCGGGTTCAATCCGCTGTCGGGCCAGTTGACGGATGCGTGCTCGAGCCTCGCGACGAACGCCGGCAAGCCGCAAGGGGAGCAAACGGCGAACGCCGACAGCAGCCGTTGCGGCCAAGCCTTCAATTCGCAGCTCTATGGCGGTGCGAGCAGCCCGACCTACGGCACGCTCACCATCGGCCGTCACAACTCGCTGGAGCTGGCCGCGCTCGCTCAGTACGACCCGCAACAGCTCTCCTATGCGTTTTCGTTTCTCGGCTATTCGGGCTTCAACGGCGGCGCGGGCAGCACGCAGGCAGCGCGCTGGGATAACTCGGTCAGATATGCATTTCAAAACCCCAACTTCCATATTATCGGCATGTATTCGAACGGCGGCCAGGACACCGGCATCTTCGGCAAGGCCTACGCCGGCCAACTAGGGGTGACTTTCAGCGGACTCGCCGTCGATGCCGTGTACGAGAATGCGAAGGGCGCGGTCAACCTGCGCAGCTCCTTCGATGATGGCACGGCGAACCCGCTTCCGACGCCGGGATTGGCCGCCTACATCTCCAACGACACCTCGTACAACGTCATGGGGAAATACACTTTCGAGTTCGGCGATTCGGCGCACAAGGACAAGCTCACGGTCTACGCGGGCTACTCTCATATCCAGAAGGCGCATGGCGACTACAGCGTCGGCGGCGCCGAGGGTAGTTACCCGATTTCGGTCGGGATCAACATCAACGATTCGGCCGAATACAACATGGAGTGGGTGGGCGCGAGGTACGCGATGGGCTCCGGCTTGAACCTCATCGGCGCGTATTATCACATCACGCAGAACAGCTGGACCATCGGCCTTACGCCGACCGGCACGCAAGGCATCGGCTGCACCGCGGCGGGCTTGCTCTGCTCGGGCGACTTCGATGAGGTATCCCTCGTGGCGGACTACATCATCAACAAACACTATGACGTCTATGCCGGTGTGAACTGGTCGGAGGTCACCGACGGTCTCGCGAACGGGTTTACCGGCACCACTGTGGGGACCTCGGGCGCCGAAAACTCTACAACGTTCATGTGGGGCCTGCGCATTAAATTCTGAAGCGGGCCGCTGCGGACGACTGCCCCGGGGGCCGGTTGGCGCGCGGGCTGGCCGCCGCGGCGCGACGCAGGCATCGACTACATAATGAATTGAGGGGACGACATGGCTATCAGCACAACAGCAGGCACCTTGCCGACCGGCCAGGAAGGGACGCAGAATAATTGGTTGGTGATTGGCGCCTCCTCGCTCGGCACGGTGTTCGAGTGGTACGACTTTTATCTGTACGGCCTGCTCGCTTCCGTCATCAGCGCGCAGTTCTTCTCGGGAGTCAACGAAACCACCGGCTTTATTTTCGCCCTCGCCGCGTTCGCAGCGGGTTTTGCGGTTCGGCCGTTCGGAGCGCTGGTCTTCGGGCGGCTCGGCGATCTGGTCGGCCGCAAACACACGTTCTTGATCACCATGAGCATCATGGGCATCGCTACGTTTGCGGTCGGCATCCTGCCGAGCTATGCCTCGGCCGGCGTTGCGGCACCGGTTATGCTGCTGGCGCTGCGCCTGCTGCAGGGATTGGCGCTGGGGGGTGAGTACGGAGGGGCCGCGACCTACGTCGCCGAATTTTCTCCGCCGGGCAAGCGCGGGCTATTTACCAGCTGGATACAGACCACGGCAACCGTCGGTCTCTTCGCAGCACTTCTGGTGGTGATCGGCACCCGTACCTACCTCGGCGAGGACGCCTTCAAGGTCTGGGGTTGGCGCATACCGTTCCTGGTCTCCATCCTATTACTCGCTGTGTCGCTATGGATCCGGCTGAAACTCGCTGAGAGTCCGGTATTCGTCAAAATGAAGAGCCTGGGAACCACCTCGAAGGCACCGCTGAGCGAAGCCTTTGGCCAGTGGGTCAACCTCAGGATCGTTTTGATCGCGCTGTTCGGCGCCGTCATGGGTGAGGCAGTGGTGTGGTACAGCGGCCAGTTTTACGCCCTGTTTTTTCTGGAAAGGAACCTGCGCGTCGACGGGGCAACCACCAATATTCTGATTGCAATCGCTCTCGTGCTGGCAACTCCCGGATTCGTGCTTTTTGGTTGGCTCTCGGACAAGATCGGCCGCAAACCCATCATTATGGCCGGCTGTTTGCTCGCAGTCGTGTCCTACTTTCCCTTGTTCGAAGCGCTGACTCGATACGCCAATCCCGCCCTGTACGCGGCGCAGGCCGCCTCACCGGTGACGGTCTATGCCGATCCCGAGCAATGCTCGTTTCAGTTCGATCCCATCGGCAAGAACAAATTCGACTCCACCTCCTGCGACATCGCGAAGAGCTTCCTCGCGAAGGCCGGCGTCTCGTACAAGCGCATCGACGCGCCCAGTGGGGCCGTGGCGGAGATCCGCAGCGGCGCCACCACTCTGACCGCCCCGGATCCCCGGACGGTCACCGGCAAGGAACGCAAGGACGCCATCGCGAAGTTCCAGAGCGCCGCGAAAACCATCCTGGTCGCGGCCGGCTATCCGGACAAGGCCGATCCCGCAGCCGTCAACAAGCCGATGGTGGTATTGATCCTGTTCGTGCTGGTGGTGTACGTCACCATGGTCTACGGCCCCATTGCCGCGCTGCTGGTGGAGTTGTTTCCCGCGAGAATTCGTTACAGTGCGATGTCACTTCCCTACCACATCGGAAACGGCTGGTTCGGAGGATTTCTGCCGACCACTGCGTTTGCGATGGTGGCGGCGACCGGCAATATTTACTATGGACTGTGGTATCCCATCGTCGCAGCGGGCGCGACCCTAGTGATTGGCCTGTTCTTCCTGCCGGAAACTTTCAAGCGGAGCATCGACGCCGGATAGGGCGCCGATGCCGGCGCCGCCCCGCTCATTCGCCCGAGGCAATCGGCGGCGGCTCGGCCATGTCGAGACCGATCGCGCCGAAGCGGGCTGGAATGTAGGCGTAGAAGAGCGAAATCCTCTCCCGATGAACCAAGTTGAGCAGTTGCTGCGCTTCTTGGTCGGTAATGACGAACTCGATTTCGATTATTTGCGAGCCCTTCAGATCAAAGAACTTTTCCTCGACGAGCTTGTGATCGCGTCCGAAGCCGGCCATGGCGCGAAACGCCGATCCGCCGCGAATCCCAAGCTTGTTGGCGCGCATGAGCAGCCATTCCCAGACGACGCCGTGATGGTGCCGCTGACCTTCGTGGACGTAGAACCTTAAGAATGAGCCTTGCATGGCCTCCGCTCCACAATGGACTCGCGCTTCATTCGCCGGCGGCGATTGACGGCGGGTTCGCCGTGTCCGGATCGATCACCCCGAAGCATGCCGGAATGCGGGCGTAAAACAGGGGAATATGTTCCCGATGGATCAAAGTGAGCAATTGCTGCGCCTCCGAATCCGTCACGATAAATTCGATCTCCACCGCGAGCGAGCCTGCGAGCTCGAAGAATCTCGCCTCGCTGAGCTTGTGATGGCGTCCGAATCCGGCCATGGCCTTGAACGCAGAACCACCGCGAATGCCGAGTTCGTTGGCCTGCACGAGCAGCCACTCCCAGGCGGGCCGGCCGTGATGCCGTTGTCCTTCGAGAACATACAACCTCAAGAATGAGCCTTGCATTTCGACTCCTTCGGTGTATTTCAGCGATGCGCCAGCTCCGAACCCAAGCGACCGTACCTCTGCCGGCCAGTGTCATCAGCACCGAACCCGAGGTATGTCTAGAGCAACGCGGCTGCCTTCTCGATGGCGATATACAGGCCGATAAAGAACGGAATGCCGACCCCGATCCAGGCGAGCGCTCCGCCGATACCGAAGCTTCCGCGGGCGGCCGTCTCGGCATCGGCCGCGAGGCGATCCTCGTGCTGCAGCGACCGTTCGCGCGCCAATTCCGCATCGCTCATCCAGTGCGCTTCGCGCACCGGGCTCACGAAGTAGTTGCATATCAATCCGCAGAACAGCAGGAACGCCATGAGGTACAGGGTGATGTCGTACACCAGGGCGTGCGCGACGCCGTGGTCGATCTGAAACTGGCGCAGTCCGGCAATGAGGGCGGGGCCGACGACGCCGGCGACAGACCAAGACGTGATCAGGCGGCCATGGATCGCACCCACCATCTGGGTCCCGAAGATGTCGGCGAGATACGCGGGAATCGTGGCAAAGCCGCCGCCGTACATGGTCAAAATGATGCAGATCGACGCGACGAACAAGGTCGCCATGCCGAGATGACCCCAGGTGGGCAGGAGGCAGTACAAAATGATGCCCAACACGAAAATCGTGTAGTACATGTTTTTGCGGCCGATCTTATCCGACAGCGACGCCCAGAAGATGCGGCCAAGACAGTTGAACAGACTGATGAGACCCACGAGACCCGCCGCAGCGGCGACTACCGCGCCCTTCTGGGCCGCCGTCAGCGTCGCCGCGGAATCGACCCCCAGTAATTTGGCGCCGAAGACATCCTGCAGCATCGGACTCGCCATGGAAATGACTCCGATGCCGGCCGTCACATTGAGGCACAGCACACCCCAGATCAGCCAGAATTGCGGCGTTCGCGGCGCCTCGCTCAAATGGACGTTGCGCGATGTGATCAACGGGTTGGCTGCGGCGCTCGCCGGAGGCGTCCAGCCAGCGGGCCGCCAGCCGGCAGGCGTCACGCGAAAGCCGAACGCGCCGGCCAGCATGACGACGAAGTACACCACGCCCATCGCGATCAATGCCTGCGCCACCCCCGATGTGCCGCCGGTCCCGAAATGGCCCATCAGCCAGACGGCGAGCGGGGCGCCGATCATCGCGCCACCCCCATAGCCCATGATCGCGAACCCGGTCGCCATGCCGCGCCGATCGGGAAACCATTTGACCAGCGTCGATACGGGCGTGATGTAGCCGAGCCCCTGGCCGATGCCGCAGAAGACCGCGACCAAATAGACGAGCCAGAGCTGATGCAGCGAGACGGCACCTCCCAGCAGTATCAATCCGCCGCCCCAGCAGACCGCCGAAATCACGCCCGCCTTGCGCGGGCCGGCGTGTTCGAGCCACCCGCCCCAGATCGCCGCTGAAATGCCCAGCACGGCGATGAAAATCTCGAAGACATGGGTGACGGTGGGAACCGACCAGTTGCAGGTGGTCGAAACCAGCGCGGAGCTGAAGGGCTGCGCCGCGCAGGCCGCGGCGTCCGTCGCCGGCAGGAGATGGCTCATCGGGAGCCAGAACACCGAAAACCCGTAAGCCATCCCGATGCACAGATGAATGGCCAGCGCCGCAGGAGGGACCAACCAGCGATTGAATCGCGGTCCCGCGATGGTTCGTTCCCGGGAGAGCAATCCACCGCCAGAAGCGCTCGATTCCAATTGGTTTGGGGTCGCCACGTTGCCTCCGAATTGTTCTATACCCGTACCATGGGCTTGTTCTATCGCAATGTTCCCTGGCTTATGGGCGGGCGCCAGCGGGTATCCCGATTGTGCATCACCGCCGCTGGCGCG
This sequence comes from Steroidobacteraceae bacterium, assembly GCA_049510875.1. Taxonomy (GTDB): domain Bacteria; phylum Pseudomonadota; class Gammaproteobacteria; order Steroidobacterales; family Steroidobacteraceae; genus Bog-1198. The sequence continues at coordinate 6,322 of JBEKYO010000137.1, read as the reverse complement.
CGCAAATCCGCGCCTCGGGGTGCGGGAGCTTGATCTGCGGCATCGTTCTCTGTACGCTAATTGTCATTCGGGAGATGGCATTCTTCCCGCAACAATAACCGCCTAACCGGCTGATGATGCCTACCTGATCGTTTTACGAAGGGGAAGGGCATGTCCATCGGCTCTGCCGGCCCGCTCGACCACCGCCGTGTGTTCCGGCGCCGCGCGTAGCCGTGCTCGAACGCATCTTGTTCAACGCTCTGCAGGCCGCCGTGGTGCTGATCTTCGCACCGCTGGCCTCGGGCGTGCTGTCGCGGCTCAAGGAAATGATTCAGTCCAAGCGCGGGCCGAGCATCTTTCAGCCGTACCGGGATCTCTGGAAGCTGTTCCACAAGGACGAGATCGTGTCCCAGGACAGCTCGTGGATTTTTCGATTCGCGCCGTACGCGATATTCGTAGCGCCCATTTTCGTCGCGCTGCTGATTCCGGTCCTGACGGCGTATCCGCTGTTCTTCGCCTTCATGGGCGACATGCTCGGCGGAGGCTTCGTGCTGGCGCTCGGCGGATTCTTTGCGACGCTCGCCGCGGTCGATACGGCCAATCCCTACGGTCCCGTCGGCGCCAGCCGCACGCGCATGGTGGGCTTTCTCGCCGAGCCGGTGTTCATGATCGTGTTCTTCACGGTTTCGTTCGTCGCCGGGTCCACCATTCCGTACATCGTCCAGCAGAAGTGGGTGACGCCGTTGGCGAATTTCTTCGCGCCGCCGCACGTGCTGCTGGTGCTCGCGTTCGTCATGCTGATTCTGGCCGAGGGCGGCCGCATCCCGGTCGACAACCCCGGCGGACATTTCGAGCTGGCGATGATCGACGAGTCCAAGTCGCTCGAGTACTCCGGGCGCGGCTTCGCGTTGGTGAAATGGGGCGGCCAGATGAAGTTTTTCGTGCTCCTGTGCATCTTTCTCAACGTGCTGCTGACGCCGTGGGGACTGGCCGCGCAACCGACCTTCGGCGCGGTGGCGCTGGCGGTCCCGCTCGTGCTCTTCAAGGTGTTTTGCTTTTTGCTCGTATTGGTGATCATCGAATCGTCGCTTGCCAAACTGCGGTTGTTCCGCATCACCGAATTCCTGGGCGCGGCCTTCATCACCTCGGTGGCGGCGATGATCGCGCAGATCTTTTTGCCCTGAGCGGCCCATGAACGACGCAACCAAACAGCTGCTGGAGAGTCTCAACGCGCTGGCGGCGGCGTTGTTCCTGCTCACCGCCTTCGGCATCGTCGCCATGCGCCAGGCCAGGGGGTGTCTGAATCTGTTCATCATGCAATCCCTGCTGCTGGCGGCATCCGCCGCGCTGCTCGGCCTGCGCTACGGCGCGGGGCATCTGTACGGCGTGGCGCTCGTGAATCTGGTCAGCAAGCCGATCATCGTCCCCTGGCTGTTGCGCAAAACCTCTCCGGCGGAGATCTACACGCGCCGCGAAATCGACCAGGTATTGAACATCCCGACCGCTCTGCTCATCGCGCTGGCGCTCGCGGTCGCCGCGTACTTCCTCGGCATGCCGCTCGCCAACGCGGTCGGGCCGGAGTTCCGCGGCCCGAACGTGCCGATCGGCATCGCGGTGCTGTTGGTCGGCGCGTTCACCCTCACGGTGCGGCGCGAGGCATTGTCGCTGCTCATCGGCCTTCTGGTGATGGAGAACGGCGCGTTCCTCGCGGGCATTGCCATTGCCCGCGATCTTGGGATGCTGGTCGAACTCGCCATTGCCACGGATGGCTTGGTCATCGTGTTCATCATGGCCGTACTCGTCCGCGCCCTGCAGCAGCAGATCGGCGGCACGGCCGTCGGCTCGTTGGCGAACCTGAAGGAAACGGCGGCCCCGGCGCCTGATGAGGCGGCGCCGTGAGCGTCATCGTCATCCTGTTGCTGCCGCTGGCTGCCGCCCTGCTCACGTGCATTCCCCTGGGCAGGCGCTGGGCGGCGGCCGTCACGGTCACCTCATGCCTCGCCGGCCTGGTGCTGGTCGCGCGGCTCGTGCGGCAGGTCGTGGCGGGCCGGGCTTCCGACGAACTGCCCGGCGCCGCATGGTCGGCATGGATCGCCGTGGACGGCCTGAGCGCGCTGATCTTGCTGCTCATCGCCTTGGTCGCAGCCACCGCCGCCATCTATTCCGTGGGCTACATGGCGCATGGGAACATCACGCCTAAAAAACTGCGGCTCTACCATGCGAACTACAACCTGTTCATCTTTTCAATGCTGGCGATTCCGGTGCTGGCGGAGCCGACGCTGGTGTGGATCGTGGTCGAACTGACGACGCTGTGTTCGGCGCTGCTCGTCTGCTTCGACGACACGCGCGAAGCGCTGGAGGCGGCCTGGAAATACGTCGTGCTGTCGCTGATGGGGGCGGGCGTGGCCCTGTTCGGCTTTCTGGTGCTGTTCGCCGCAATGCACGCCGCCGGCGGAGGCATCTATACCTGGAGTGGGCTGGTGACGGCCGCGCCTCGAATGCCGCCGATTCTCGTGCAGACGGCGTTCCTCCTGATCCTGATCGGCCTCGGAACCAAGGTCGGCCTCGTTCCCATGCACACCTGGCTGCCCGATGCTCACAGCCAGGCCCCGTCGCCGGTGTGCGCGCTGCTGTCCGGGATCGAAACCACGTCCATACTCTACGTGATTCTGCGGCTGTTTCCGGTGATGCAGGCCGTGCCCGGCGCGCACGCCGGCGCCTGGGCGCTGGTTCTCGGCCTGGTTTCGGTTGGCACTGCGTCGTTCCTGTTGCTCCAGGTGAAGGACTACAAGCGGCTGTTCGCCTTCTCCACCGTCGAGCACATGGGCATCATCCTGGCGGCGATCGGACTGGGCTCGTCCGCGGCCAATGACGGCGCCATGCAGCAAATCATCGGGCATTCCGTGACCAAGTCTTTTTGCTTCTTCGCCGCGGGTGCGGTGCTGCTCGCCACGAACACGCGCGAGATCGCCGCCGTGCGCGGACTCATCCAAAGGTGCCCCTTCGCGGGCGCCGCGCTCATCCTCGGCGGGCTGGCGATCACGGGTGCGCCGCCGCTGGCGGTGTTCCTGAGCGAGTTCTCGATATTGAAGGCGGGTCTGGCGCAGGAGCGGTACTGGGCGACGGGGCTTTTGGCGACCTTCATCGTGATCGCGTTCTTCGGCGTCATGGCGCACGTGAACCGCATGGTGTTCGGCGCGCCGGCGCGCGCGGCGTCCGAGCACGCTCACGCGGGGACGGAAGTCCCTCAAGCGTTCCACTTGCCGTTCAGCTGCCGTCTGGCGCTGATTCTGGCCGGCGCGCCGGTGCTGATACTCGGTGTCTTCGTTCCCCAACCGTTGCATGATCTCATGTCGCTGGCCGCTGCGGCGCTGTCGAGGTGAAACCGCCATGAACCGTGCCGAATTGACGCAGCAGATCGAACGCCGCTGGCGGGGAGAGGTGCAAGTCGGCGTCGACCCCTCGCCGTCGACGACGGTCGTGACCTCAAGCCCCGCGGCGCTCGCCGACGTGTGCCGCCGGCTCGTCGAGGAGGGGGATTTCAGTTTCGCGGGTCTCATCGTCGAGGAAGGCGCGACCGAGTGGCAGCTGCGCTACGCGTTCTACGGCGAAGGCGCAGAGGGCTGGGTGCACGTGCTGGTGAACGCGCCGCTCGCGCAGAACGTCTTCCCCAGTGTCGTCGAGTGGATCAATGCGGCCGACTGGCATGAGCGTGAAGCGGAGGATTTGTTCGGCGTGCGCTTCGAAGGTCATCCATGCCTGGGCGACTTCGTGCTCCATGACGACGTGTGGCAGGAAGACGTCCGGCCGATGCGCCGGGGCTTCGACGCCGACGCGGCGTTGCGCAACCGCGTTCCGGACGCCGACTGGCGGCCCGAGCGTATCGTCCACGAATCGGGCGCGTTCGTCATGCCCATCGGCCCGATATTCTCCGGGGTGACCGAATCGGTCCACTTTCTGCTCGAAACCGTCGGCGAAGACGTCATTCGCACCTCGACGCGTCTGTTCTACAAATGGCGCGCGGTCGAGAAGCTCGCCGAGGGGAAAACGGTCGAGGAAGCCATGCTGCTCGCGGAACGGTTCGCGGCGGCGACGGCGTTCGCTCACGGCTTGGCCTTCTGCCAGGCCGTCGAGTCGATCGGCGGCGCGCAGGTGCCGGCGCGCGCCCGGATGCTGCGCGTGTTCCTGGCCGAACTCGAGAGATTGCGTGAGCACGCCGGCGCGATCCAGGAGATCTGCGAATCCACGGCGCTGGTCGTCGCCTCCAGCCAGGCGGGCCTCTTCGAGGAGGAGCTGCTGCGCGTGTCGGGCGAATTGACCGGTCATCGCTATCTATTCGGGCTGCTTGCTCCGGGCGGCCTGTTGCGCGATCTGCCGACCGACGCCTGCCGCAGGGCCCTCGGCCGCTCGCGGGACATCTTGGGACGGCTGAACGATCTCGAGCGGCGGCTGCGCGTCTCCAGCAGTTTTCTCGACCGGATCGAGGAGGTCGGCGTCATCTCGGCAGCCGCCGCCAAGGCTCACCATCTGGTCGGGCCGGTTGCGCGCGCGTCGGGACTCGCCCGCGATTTGCGCCGCGCGTGGCCTTATTGCGGCTATGAAGGCTTCAGTTTCGAGGTACCGACCGAGCGCGAAGGCGACGGCTACGCCCGGCTGCGGGTGTTGTTCGCCGAATCCCGGCAATCGGTGTGCATCATGGAACAGGCGGCCGCCGCCTTGAAGGACGGCGAGGTCTGCCTGCCGGTGCAGATCGGACCGGGCGCGGCACTGGGCTCGGTCGAGGCGCCTCGCGGCGCCACCTTCCACTGGGTGAGAGTGGATGAAGGCGGGCGGATCGCCCGCTACCGCGCGGTCACTCCGTCCTTCGCGAATTGGCACAGCTTCCATCTCGCCGCGGAGAAGTTCGCATTCCAGGATTTTCCCATCATTCTCTCCACGTTCGATCTGTCCGTGGCCGAGAACGACCGCTGAGCACGCGGGAGGACAACTCATGAGCCAATGGGTCATCAAGGGCATTCGCACCGGAATCAAGACCACCGCGTATCCGCGCGGCGCGGAAAACGCCGCCGGCGTCACGCCGGGAATGCCCCGCGGCGGCAGCTTCGGTGCCGCCGCCGCTGCGCTGGTCGCACGCTGCCCCACACATGCGCTCGGACAAACGGACGGCGAAGTCGCGGTGGACGCCGGCCGTTGCGTTCACTGTTACCGCTGCGTCCGCGGCGTCGCCGGGCCGCTCGACTGGGACACGGGCTACGAATGGGCCGGCGCGGCGCCGCGTCCGGCCGCTGAATTGGGACGGTCCTTCCGGCGCTCCATTCACATTCTCGTGGTGGACGCGGGCGACTGCGGCGCGTGCCTGAACGAGGTGAAACAGCTCAACAATCCCTACTACAACATGCACCGGCTCGGCTTTTTCATCACGCCGACCCCGCGCCATGCGGACGTGCTGCTGGTCGTGGGTCCGGTGACCGATCAGATGCGCCGCGCGCTCGAGAAGGTGTACGAGGCCATGCCGACGCCGAAACGGGTCATCGCCGTCGGCGCGTGCGCAGTCTCGGGCGGGGTGTTCGCGCCGAGCTTCGTGTGCGCGAACGGCGTGACCGACGTGCTGCCGGTGGACGTGCAAGTGCCCGGACATCCGCCGCCGCCGCTCGCCATCCTGCATGGTCTACTCGTGGCGGTCGGCCGCAAAGCGCCGCAGCTGCGGGCGCCGACCGGGTACGCGCCGGCGGCGGCGGCACGCTGATGGATACGGCGGCCCTCGTCATCGGGTGTTTTGCGGCTTTGGGCGCCGGCATGCTCGTCTCACTGGTGGCGCGCCCGGGGCATCAGGGGGTCCTTCTGGCGTGGTTCGGTTCCCTGGCCGCAGCCGCCGCGGCTGCGGCCGGCGCCCGGGTGCTGCTGACCGGCGAGACGTTCGCCATGCCGTTGTGGTCGTTGCCCGGGCTGACTACGCTGACGCTGCGCCTCGACCTGCTGTCGGCCGCGTTCGTGCTGGTCGCGGGACTGGTGCTGTTGCCGGCCTCGATCTACGCGGGCGGTGAATTGCGGCGCGAAACGATCCGCGGCCATGAGCGCCCGTTCACGCTGCTGCTGCTGGCGCTGTACGCGTCCATCGTCCTGATTCTGATCGCGGGCGACGCGCTCACGTTCCTGCTGGCATGGGAGGTCATGTCCATCCTGTGCTACCTGCTCGTGGCGACCAACCCGGCCCGGGAAGCGGGCCAGCACGGATCGGCGTATCTGCTGCTCGCGATGGGCGAGGCCGGAACGCTCGCCGCCGCGCTCGGTTTCCTCGCGCTGGCGCAGGGCGCGTGCTCACTCGATTTCGAAGCCCTCAAGT
>JBEKYO010000136.1:0-12393 GCA_049510875.1 Steroidobacteraceae bacterium | reverse complement strand
AGCCCGGGCATCTTCACGGGTGAATACGGCATCGTCACCACGCCGGGTCTCGCCGTCCCGGCGAGCCAACCGCTGCAAACCGTCACGCATCTCGGCAATGACGTCGAAGAGGGGGAGACCCTCTCGCTGACCTACCGTCCCGCCGGCCTCGAAGGCCTGACCGTCACGCCGATGATCATGCATCAGGACCAGAGCAACAATGGATTTCCGCTGGCCGACTATTACACACAGAATCTGATTCAGCTGCGGCCCTTGAACAATCGCGAAGGCGACGAGGATGATTGGACGTTCGGAAATCTGACCGCGAAGTACGCGGCCGGCTTCGGCACCTTCATCGAGTCCGCCACGTACTTCCATCGCTATTCGCGCGATACGGAAGACGGCAGCGAATTGATCTCGATCGGCGGCTACGGCGGCCCGCCCGTGCCGACCTGCGTCACGGACGTCTACTGCGCCTCGCCGTCGCCGAATTGGGTCAATACCAATCAATTCACGGACGAACTGCGATTCGAATCGAGCTTCGCAGGCCCGGTGCAGCTGGTCGGCGGCGTCTACTACAACAAGACTCGCCAATCCATCATTTCCGAGGAGGTACTGCCCTACGACGCCTTCGGCGATCCGGCCTATACGGAAAACATTCCGCGCATGAACGAGGAAACGGCGGCCTTCGCGAGCGCGACCTATGCGGTCACGAACGCCATCGAGGTATCGGCGGGCGTCCGGCAGTCGCATCTGGAATACAGCAACATCTACATCGCCACGGGCTGGATCAACGGCGGCCTCGGCTGCGAGGGCGCCGGCTGCTCATCGTACAGTCCCGCCAGCAGCGCCGAGAATGCGACCACGCCCCGGTTCACGGCGAAGTACAAATTCGACGATTCGAACATGATCTACGCCAATGCGGCCAAGGGCTACCGGCTCGGTGGAGCCAATTCGGTGCTGCCGTCGGCCTGCGGCGCGCCGTACGCGGACAGCGAAACGCCGTACAAGAGCGATTCGCTGTGGAGCTATGAACTCGGCACGAAGAACACCTGGCTGGATGGACGAATGAACACCCGCCTCGCGGCGTATCGCATCGACTGGAGCAACATTCAGCAATCGATCCTGCTGGGATGCTCCTTTCATGTCACCGAAAATATCGGGTCCGCCGTCAGCAAGGGCGGTGAACTCGAGGTCGATGGCACGCCGTTCGCCGGGCTTTACCTGAATCTGGGGTTGGGCTTCGAGGATGCAGCGCTCACCAGCGCGCCGGCGGGGTCCCCGCTGCCCGTGGGCTCCCCGCTCAACGGCGTGCCGCGCTGGACCGGGTCGCTGCTGGGGGATTACTCCGTTCCGATGTCCTTCGGCAAGGGATTCGTGCGCGCGCAGTACAGCTTCACCGGCAGCAGCACCAGCGACAACAACCCGGTCAGCGTCTACAATCCGGCGTTGGCGCAACGCGAACGCGGCTCTTACTCGCTCGTGAACCTGTTCGTCGGCGGCAAGCACGAATCATGGGAGGCTTCCTTGTTCGTCAAGAACCTGTGCGACGTTCGCGGCAATCTGGGCGACGAGCAGTCCGAGATCAGCGAGTTGCCGGGACGGCCCCGCTGGATGATCACCCAGCCCCGCACCATCGGACTCGATGTGAAGCGCCAGTTTTAGGAGCCCGGCGTGCGCATCGTCGCGGCGGCGTTGCTGGCGGCGCTGGGCACGGTTCCGGCATGCGCGGCGGATCTCGCGACGCTCATGATCGGCAAGCCCACGGAACCCGATACCCTGGATCCGCACGTGGCGCAGTCGAACAACAGCTTGACCGTCACCTGCAAGACCTATGAGACCCTGGTCAAATTCGCCGTGGTCGACGGGCATGCCACGGCGGACGTCGTCCCGGGGCTCGCGCAATCGTGGCGGGTCGATTCGAGCGGCAAGATCTGGGATTTCACGCTGGCGCCGGGGCACCGCTTCAGCGACGGGCACAGCGTCGATGCCGCGGCGGTCAAGTTCAGTTTTGACCGCCTGCTCGAAATCGCCAAGGGCCCGAACGAAGATTACCCCGCGATCGCAGCCACGCAAGTGCTCGATGAAGGCACCGTGCGCTTTACGTTGAAATACCCGTTCGCGCCGTTTCTTGCCTCGTTGGCCTCGTGCGCCGGCGAAGTGGTCGATCCGGCGGTCATGTCCCACGCCGTGCAGCACGACTTTGCGCAAGGGTATCTGTCGACGCACAGCCTGGGCAGCGGCCCTTATCGGGTGGCCGCGGTGGAAAAGGGCCAGCAAATCGTGCTCGAACCGAATCCTTACTTCTTCGGGCCGGCGCCGCGCATCAAACGGGTCGTGATCAAGATCATCAAAGAAGCGGCGGTGCGGCGCTTGGAACTCGAGAAGGGCGATCTGGACCTGATCGAGGAGGTGTCGCCGGATCAGGTCGATGTGCTGCGCCGCAAGCCGGGCATCGTCGTGGTGGATGAGCCGTGTTTCCGGCAGGACTACCTGTTCCTGAATACCCAGAAGGCGCCGCTCGACAACGTCCTGGTGCGCCAGGCGCTATCCTATGCGGTCGATTATCAGGGAGTCATCGACGGGGTGCTGCTCGGCAAGGGTAAACAAATGCGCGGTTTCATTCCCGAGGGCTTCTGGGGACACGATGGCCAGGTGTTGCAATATCACTACGATCCGCGCCGCGCGCGCGCGCTGCTGGCGCAGGCGGGCGCCCAGCACTTGAAGCTCAGCTATCTCTATGCCAAGGCCGACCCGACCTGGGAGACCGTCGGGCTGGTGCTGCAGCAGAATCTCGCCGACATCGGTGTGACGCTTGATCTGAAGGAATATGCCTATTCGACCATGCGCGATATGGTGGATCGCGGCGACTTCGACATCGCCATCGGTAATTACACGCCGGATTTCGCCGACCCTTCGCAATACCTCAACTACTGGGTGGACTCGAGATTGTTCGGTCTGGCCGGCAATCGGGCCTTTTACCGGAACGCCGAGGTCGATGACCTGATACGCCGGGCGATTACCTTGAGCGACGTCGGGGAACGCACACGGCTCTACCAGCAGGCGCAACGCATCGCCGTCGAGGCTGCCCCCTACATCCTGCTGTCGCAAAAGAATTACGACGTGGCGATGCGCTCGAACGTGCACGGCTACATTTACAATCCGCTGCTGCTGCAGGTGTTCGACTTCGAGGACATGTGGAAGACGCCCTGATGGCCCTACTGCAGATCATATGCCGGCGCCTGCTGCTCGCGACCCTCGTCATCTTCGGCGTGCTGGTCGTCACCTTCGTCATCTCGCGCCTGATTCCCGGCGATCCGGCGCGGCTGATGGCGGGCGAGCACGCCAGTCAGGAAACCGTGCGGCACCTGCGGCACGTGTTGGGCTTGGACAAACCGCTGCCCGTGCAATTTGCCGTGTATCTCGAGAATCTCGCCCACGGCGACCTCGGCACCTCGATACGCACCGAACGCCCGGTGGGCGAGGACATGCGCCGCTTCTTTCCGGCCACCATCGAACTGTCGCTGGCCGCACTGTTGTTCGCGGTGGCGGCGGGAGTGCCGTTGGGGGTCATCGGCGCCGTGTACAAGGACGGCTGGCTCGATCAGGCGCTGCGCACGGTGTCGGTGATCGGCATCTCCATGCCCGCGTTTTGGCTGGGTTTGCTGTTGCTCGATGTGTTCTACAACTCGCTCGGGATTCTGCCCGGAACGGGGCGCCTCGATGAGGGGATCAGCGCACCGCCCACGGTCACCGGAATGTTCACGGTGGACGCGGCGCTGGCCGGCCAGTGGCGCACGCTGCACAGCGCACTGGTGCACATCGCCTTGCCGGCCTTCACCCTGGGATTCGTCAATCTCGGCATCATCATGCGGCAAATCCGCTCGGCCATGATCGAAGTGCTGCAAGAGGACTACATCCGCACGGCGCGGGCCGGCGGCCTGTCCGCGGCGCGGATCGTGATCGGCCATGCCCTGCGCAATGCCATGATTCCCTCGGTGACCATGCTCGGGTTGCTGTTCGGCGATCTGCTGTATGGTGCGGTGTTGACCGAGACGATTTTTGCGTGGCCCGGCATGGGAAATTACGTCATTCAATCGATCAGCTTTCTCGATTTTCCATCCATCATGGGATTCGCCATGGTGGCGTCGCTCGCGTACGTGCTGCTCAACCTGGCGGTCGACCTCTGTTATATGCTGCTCGACCCGCAAATTCGCGAGATAGGCTGACTCATGCCGCGGACCCGCCGGGGTGTGGATTGGGGCTACGTATGGCATCGAATGGCCGCCAGTCCATTGTCGGTCGTCGGATTCGCGATCGTGGTGAGCGTGTTGGCGGCCATGATTCTGGCGCCGCTGATATCGCCCTATGACCCCAATCGGCTGAGCCTCGCGGTGCGCCTGGCGGCCCCCGATTGGCATCATCTTTTCGGTACCGACGAGGTGGGGCGCGATCTGTTCTCGCGCGTGATTTGGGGATCGCGCGCCTCGGTGATCGCCGGCCTGGTCACGGTGGCGATCTCGATGGGACTCGGCACCTGCGTGGGCGCCGCGTCGGGCCTGGCGTCCGGCTGGGTCGATACCGTGGTCATGCGCATCATGGACGTGCTGCTGGCATTTCCATCGTTCATTCTCGCCATGGCGCTGGCGGCGGCGTTGGGACCCAGCCTCTTGAACGCCATCGTGCCCATCGCCATCGTCCGGACACCTTTTTACGTGCGGCTGGCCCGGGGCCAGGCGCTGTCGCTGCGGGAGCGTGCCTATGTGCGGGCCGCCGAGACCTTCGGCAGTTCCTCCTGGCATATCGTCCGGCGGCACATTCTGCCCAACAGCATGGCGCCGATCATCGTGCAGGCGACGCTCGACATCGGTCTCGCCATTCTCGCCGTGTCCGCCCTCTCCTTCATCGGCCTGGGCGCGCAGCAGCCCACGGCCGAGTGGGGCGCCATGGTCGCCAACGGCCGCGCGTATTTCCTGGATCAATGGTGGTACCCCACGTTTCCGGGGCTTGCCATCCTGGTGACCGCGCTGGGCTTCAATCTCGTGGGCGACGGGCTGCGCGAGCTGCTCGATCCGAGGCTGCGCGGACGATGATGGCCGCGGCCGGCCGGGAAGTGCTCGCCATCCGGGGCTTGAGTCTGGAGTTTCCCACCTATCGGGGCACGGTCCAGGCCCTCAGCGACGTCTCGATACACGTCGGGCCCGGGGAAATCGTCGCGCTCGTGGGCGAGTCGGGCAGCGGTAAATCGGTGGCCGCCATGGCCGCCATCCGCTTGCTGCCGCCCAAACTCATCAAAATTTCCCGTGGCTCGATCGCCGTGGTCGGCCGCGATGTGCTCGAACTGCCGCCGCGTGCCCTCGCACGCCTGCGCGGCCGCCAGGTCTCGATGGTGTTTCAGGAGCCGATGTCGGCGCTCAACCCGACCATTCGCGTCGGGCGCCAGATCACCGAGGTGCTGCGTCGGCACGAGGCGATGGGCCGTGCCGCCGCCGCTCTGCGCGCGTCGCAATTGCTGTCGGAGATGCAGGTATCGGATCCGGCGCGCGTGATGCAGAGCTACGCCTTCGAGTTGAGCGGCGGCATGCGCCAGCGGGTGCTGATCGCCATGGCATTTGCCTGCAACCCGCAATTGCTGATCGCCGACGAACCCACCACGGCGCTCGACGTCACCGTGCAGGCGCAGGTCCTCGCGTTGATTCGCGAGCGCGCGCGTGCCCACGGCACGGCGGTGCTGTTCATCAGCCATGATCTCGCCGTGGTGTCGCAGCTTTGCACGCGCATCTACGTGATGTATGCCGGCCAGATCGTCGAGCGCGGCAACGCCCTGGATGTGCTCAGGCATCCCCTGCATCCGTATACGCAAGGATTGCTGCGCTCCTTGCCGGAGGCGGCGCCGCCGGGTCAGCCGCTGCGCTCGATCCCCGGGACCGTACCCGTGTTGGTGGACCCGCCGGCAGGATGCCGATTTCGGCCGCGCTGCCACATCGCGAAGGCGCGCTGCGCAGAGCCGCCACCCCTCGCGAACGGCGAACGAGGCGCCGCGTGCTGGTTTCCGGCCACGCCCGCAGATGGGATCGCGAGCGACGATGCCCGCGCCGAGGGCGGCGCACGCGCCGGCGGCGAGGTTCACAGTCACGGCGAGACCCGCTCGCTGGTGCATATCGACGCGGTGCACGTGCGTTTCCCGCTGGGGCAGAACTGGCGCGGGCGGCCCGCCATGACCGTGCATGCACTCAACGGCATCGACCTCTGCATTGGACGCGGCGAGACGCTCGCCGTCGTCGGCGAGTCCGGTTGCGGCAAGAGCACGCTGGCGCAGCTGGTAATGTCGCTGCTGCGGCCGACGGCCGGAAGCGTGTCCTTCGACGGGGTCGACCTTTGCACCCTGCCGGCGGCGCAGCTGCGAGTCATCCGTCGGCGCTTTCAAATGGTGTTTCAGGATCCCCAGGGCTCGCTCGATCCGCGCATGGCCGCCTGGCGGGTGATCGCCGAACCGCTGTCGGTGACGCTGCGCCTGCCGTCCCAGGAGCTGCGCCGTCGCGCGGGCGAGCTGGCCGCACTGGTCGGTATCCGCGATGAGCTGCTCGAGCGCTATCCGCACGAGTTCTCCGGGGGCCAACGGCAACGCCTCGCCATCGCCAGAGCGCTGGCATTGAAGCCCGAGCTGCTGGTCCTGGATGAGCCGACATCGGCGCTCGATGTGTCCATCCAGGCGCAAATACTCAATCTTCTGATGGAATTGCAGTCGAACTTGAACTTGACGTACTTGTTCATTTCCCACAACGTAGCCGTGGTGCGCCACGTCGCCGACCGGGTGGCCGTGATGTATCTGGGGCAAATCGTGGAGTTGGGACCCTGCGAAGCCACCATCGACCACCCGCGCCATCCGTACACGCGACAACTGATCGGCGCGGTCCCGCGGCTCAATCAGCCGCTTAAAGTACCGCCGCAAGCCGTGGTTGAAGCGCGCAGCAATCTGCGCTTGCCGACCGGGTGCTTTTTTCGCTCGCGCTGCGCCTGGGCGACGCAAGGTTGTTCCGCCCCGCAGGAATTGCGCGCGCTGGCCGATGGACGGCGCGTCCGATGCCATCGCGCCGAGATCATCGAAGGAGACGGGGCCGCATGAAACGCATCGCGATCGGAGGTTGGCAGCACGAGACCAACACCTTTGCACCCTTCGACACGGACTTCGCCGCCTTCGAGATGGCGGATGGATGGCCCGCGCTCGTCGAGGGGGCGCCGATGATCGAGGCGGTGGCAGGGATCAACATGCCCATCGAGGGTTTCATCCAGACGGCCAAGCACGAGGCGGAGCTGGTGCCGACGCTGTGGACGTCGGCCGAGCCCGGCGGATATGTGACGGATGACGCCTTCGAGCGCATCGCGCAACGTCTGTGCGGGCGAATCGAGGCTGCCGGGCCTCTCGACGGGGTGTATCTCGATTTGCACGGGGCCATGGTGACCCGGGGCCATCAGGACGCCGAGGGCGAAATCCTCGCGCGGGTTCGCGCCTTGATCGGGCCGCGGACCCCGTTGGTCGCCAGCCTGGATTTTCACGCCAACGTGTCTCCCCGCATGGTTGGCGCGGCGGACGCGATGACGATTTACCGCACCTATCCGCACATCGACATGGCCGAGACGGGGGCTCGCGCCGCGGAGGTGCTGCTCAAGCTCACGCGCGGCGCCGCGATCTCCAAGGCGTACAGTCAGGGTGAGTATCTCGTACCCCTGCATCTGGGGGGCACGGACTTCGAACCCAACCGGGCGCTGTTCAGGCGATTATTGGCGCTGGCGCCGGCATCGATCTCGGCGGACATCGCCCTGGGGTTTCCGCCCAGCGACATCGCCGACGCCGGACCCAGCATCGTGGCCTATGCGGCGAACGCCGACCGCGCGCGGCAAATCGTGGACGAGTTGTTCCAGGAACTGCGCGCCGCGGAGAGCGCCTACGTCAACAATGTCCACGCGCCCGACGCCGCCATCGCCCGGGCGATGGCCAACACCAGCGGACGGCCCGTGATTCTGGCCGACACGCAGGATAATTCCGGCGCCGGCGGCACGGCCGACAGTCCGGCAGCGGTGATCGACCTGGTGCGGCACGGCGCCACCGGCGCCGTCGTCGCCATCATGACCGACGCGGAGTTTGCCGCGCGCGCGCACGCATGCGGCGTCGGCGGGACCTTCGAAGCGGCGTTGGGCGGCAAGCTCGGAAAGTCCCGTCAGTTCGACGTGGGAACCTACCGAGGACGATTTCGCGTTCTCGAGCTCGGTAATGGCCGGTTTGTGTGCACCGGTCCGGTATCCCGGGGCGCGCGCATGAATCTCGGGCCCATGGCATTGGTGGCCGTGGCGGACGCCGGCGGCGCCGACGTACGCATCGTGGTCTCCTCGGTGCGCAGTCAGCCGCTCGATCAGGCCATGCTGCGCCATGTGGGCGTGGACCCCGGCGCGCAACGCATCCTCGTGCTCAAGAGCAGTGTGCACTTCCGCGCGGACTTCGATCCTCTGGCTGCCGAAACACTGGTGGTCGAATGGCCGGGATGTAATCCTTCGGATCCGGCGCGCTGCGACTACACTCGGCTCAGGCCCAACCTGCGACTGTCGCCGAATGGACCGGCGGCGCCGCTCAAATGAGGCAAAGGTCATCATGAACGCCCATCTCGACCGTTTCGGATTGGCCCGCGTCATCAACGCGAGCGGGACGGTGACCCGGCTCGGGGCGAGCCGAATCGCCCCCGCGGTCATCGACGCCATGGCGGCCGCCGCCGCCTGCAGCGTGGATATTGCCGCCTTGCAGGGGCGGGCCTCGGAGGTGATCGCGCGATGCACGGGCGCGGAAGCCGGCATCGTCACCGCGGGCGCGACGGCGGGATTGCTGGTGGGCGCGGCCGCGTGCATGACCGGGCTCGATCCCGACAAGATGAGCCGCCTGCCCGACACCCTGGGCATGCGCAATGAGTTCGTCGTTTCCCGCAGCCACCGCAATTCCTACGATCACGGCGTGCGCGCCGCCGGCGCGCGGCTGGTGGAAGTCGGGCTCGCCGACCGCCTGACCGGCTGCGGTGTGCGGGACGCGGAAGCGTGGGAATTCGAACGCGCGATCGGTGAGCGCACCGCCGGGGTGTTGTACCTTGCGCGCGCCGATGCGCGGCCGGCGCTGGCTGCCGTGGTGCGTGCGGCCCACGCGGCCAACCTGCCCGTGTTGGTCGACGCGGCCGCGGAGTTGCCGCCGGCGAGCAACTTGCGCCGCTTCATCGAGGACGGCGCCGACCTCGTGGTGTTCAGCGGCGGCAAAGCGATCGGCGGCCCGTCCGCCTCCGGCATTCTCTGCGGGCGCCGTCAGCTGGTCGGCGCGGCCCTCCTGCAGCAACTCGATCTCGACTGCCTGTACGAGGACTGGACGCCGCCCGACAACCTGATCGACAAGCAGGATTTGCCCGGCGTCCCGCGTCACGGCATTGCCAGGGCCTGCAAGGTCGGCAAGGAACAAATCATCGGCTTGCTCGCCGCGCTCGCTGGGTTCGCCGAAGAGGATGATGCCGCGCGCAACCGGCGATTCGCCGCGATCGTCGACGCGTTGGCGGGCGCGATGGCGCGCGTGCCGAATCTCACGGTTCGCCCGCTGCGCGATGCGGCGCATGGGGATATGCCGCTGGTGGAAGTTCTCATCGAGCCTCGCCGCGGCGGGATCGGCGCGGTACAGGCTGCGGCGCGGCTGCGTGCGGGGACGCCGCCCATTCACGTGGATGCGACCAATGCCGACCGGGGTCAATTGGTGCTGGTCCCCACCTGCCTCACCGTGGAGGACGTCGGGCCCATCGGCACCGCATTCGCGCAACTTTGGAGGGAGTGAACGTCATGTCCAACAAGCTCGCTCAGGAGCGCATCGACCTGGCCGCCGTTTTGCGGTGGTCGGCGCGCCTGCGCTACCAACAGGGCGTCTGCAATCACTACAGTGTATTGGCACCCGATTCCGACGCATTGTTTCTGGTCAATCCGGAGGGATTCTTTTGGTCGGAGGTCACCGCCAGCAGCCTGTTGCTTTGCGACCTCGACGGCACCATCGTGGAGGGAGCGGGTACGGTGGAGCTGTCGGCGTTCAGCTTGCACGCGCCCATCCACCGCCGCAATCCGCGCGCGCGCGCGGTCCTGCACACACACTCGCCCTATGCGACCGCGCTATGTCTCATCGACCAGGCCCGGGTGGAACCGGTTTTTCTCTCGGGGCTGCAGTTCCACGGCAAGATCGCCTATGACGAGGTATGCCACGGCGCGGCGTTCAGCGCCGCCGAGGGCGATCGCGAGGCGGCAATTCTCGGCGACAACAACGTGCTGATGATGCGCAATCACGGGCCCATCGTGGTGGGGCCGACCATCGCGTCGGCATTCGACCGCCTCTATTATCTGGAGCAGACCTGTGAGCGCCAGCTGCTCGCCATGGCCGCGCAGCGACCGCTGCGCGCGGTGCAGGACTCCTACGCCCAGGAGCTGGCGAACATGGTTCCGGTGTTCGACGCCTACGCCGAGAAGCATCTCGCCGCGATCAAGCGTGTGCTCGATCGCGAGGAGCCGCAATACGCGAGCTGAGGCCGGGCGGTCACGCCCACAGGTCCGGATGCGGCTCGGCTGCGCCCGGGCCCACCGCACGCCGCAGGCGGTCCGGCAACAGATCGTCCGCGGCGAGGCCAAGCCGGGTCAGATCGTCGGGAAAGGCCGCGCCGCGCAGCATCGCGGCGCAGGCTCGCGACAGGGCGGGCGAGGTCTTGATGCCGTAGCCGCCCTGTCCCGCAAGCCAGATGAAGCCGCTCGCCGCGCCGTCGGGACCCACCACGGGCGAGGCGTCGCGCGCAAAGGTACGCAGACCGGCCCAAGCGCGCATGACCCGGGTGACATTGTAGGTGGTGGCATGCTCGAAGCGTTCGACGGCCGTGGCCACATCGAGATCGTCGGGTTGCGCGTCCACCGGCGCGCTCGGCGTCGCGTCGGCCGGAGAGACGAACAACCGGCCCGCGTCCGGTTTGAAATAGAACAGCCCACCCACATCGTCGACCATGGGCCAGCCGCGGACATCCATCCCGGCGGGCGCCGGCAGGTTGAACGCCGTGCGGCGCTTCGGCATCAAGCCGAGCGGCGTGACGCCGGCCATGGCCGCCACGGAGTCGGCCCATGCACCGGCCGCATTGACGAGCACGGGCGCCGCGAACGCAGCGTCGCGCGTCTCGACGACCCAGCGCCCGCCGCGGCGCTCGATGCGCTCGACGCCCGCATTCACCCGGAGCGTCGCGCCCCGCGACTTGGCGGCACGCAAGAATCCCTGGTGCAGGCCGCTGACATCGAGTTCCTTGGAATGCGGCTCGTAGATCGCGCCGGCGACATACTCGGGCCGCAGAATCGGCACGCGGGCGATGGCGGCCGCAGCCTCCATTTTCACAATGCTGGGCACCAATGCGCCGGCGTCCGCGAGCTGCTGTTCGAGCAGGGCCGACTGATCCGCCCGCGCAATCGTGATGAGACCGCGTGGGGACAGCAGCGGATGATCCGAGAACCCCGCGGGCGGCGATTCCAGGAACGCGCGGCTCGCCATCGCGAGGCGCCGCACCACGGCGTTGCCGTAGTTCTCGGTGAAACTTGCGGCCGAACGTCCGGTGGAGTGGTAGCCGCACTGGGGTTCGCGTTCCAGCACGGTCACGGATGCGAAGGCGGCGATCTCATAGGCGGCGCCCGCGCCGGCAATGCCGCCGCCGATGATGATAACGTCCGCATGCTGAGTCATGCGCAAAAATCTAGCATATCCGCGCGCCGCGCCGCGTGATGTTTGAACCGTGACCCATGCGGCGGGCAGCCGCCGCCCAATTCGGGTATATGCTGCCGGGACCAGGGACCGTTTGCGGTCCGCCATCGACGTTGGACATCATTGCCGTGCGGAGTGCTCATCGCGGAGTCCGTTTCCCCCAGGCCCGGCCGGGCCTGCCCACTCTGTTCGCGGGGGCGATCATCCTGCTTGCGCTATCTCTCGCCGTCAACTGGCTCTACCAGGTGGCCCGCAAGCCCTCGGAACTGCTCTTTCCCGTGAGCGGGGCATTGTTCAAGACCCCGTCCGAAACGTGGCGCAGCTACGCGCCGATATTCCGGCAATACTCCACGGCGGCAATCACGCCCGAATTCCTCGCCGCGCTCGCGCAGGCGGAGGGAGCGGGCAATCCGGTCGCGCGCACCTACTGGCGCTGGTCCTGGGGAACGGGACCCTTCGATGTATATCGACCGGCGTCGAGTTCGGTGGGCATGTATCAAATGACGGACGGCACGTTTGCGGAGGCGAGGAAATTCTGCGTTCGCGACCATCGCGTCCTGCCCGACGGTCCGTGGAACGCCTGGCGCGGCTGTTGGTTCAACGCGCTGTATGCGCGGGTACTG
>JBEKYO010000135.1:0-12457 GCA_049510875.1 Steroidobacteraceae bacterium | reverse complement strand
AGGTAACCGGAGACGAAGCGCGCCGCCATTCCGAGGTGCCGGAACAGTTCGACCAACAAGGCCGCCGAGTCGCGGCACGACCCGGAGCGCCTGGCCAACGTTTCCTCGGGCTGTTGCGTGCCCGCTTCGAGGCGGATCAGGTACTGGATGTCGTTGGCCAGGCGTCGATTTAGTCCGACGATGAAGTCGATGGTGCGAATGCGCTCGCGGGCAACGCCGGCCAGGTACGCGCTGATGAGCGGCGTGGCGGAAGATTTGATGAGGTAGGGCACCAATTCGCGCCGTTCGCCGGACTCGTATTTGAACGGAAAATTCTCCGCATACGGCGTGAGAAAGAAATCGAACGGATTGTGCACCGACATCTCGGCGACGAGATCGACCTCGACGCGCAATTCTCGCGATTCGTCCGGAAACACCAGGCGGGCGAGATAATTCGCCTGCGGATCCTGCTGCCAATTGACGAAGTGCCCGGACGGCTGCACCTTCAGCGCATAGGCGAGGATGCGCGTTCGGCAGTGCGGAGCGGGCCGCAGGCGTACGATCTGCGGACTCAGGCCGACCATCCGGTCGTAGCGGTAATGCGTTACATGATTCAAGGCGACATGGATGGACAACAGCAACTCCGTGCGCAGGCAGTCGGGTCCGCGACACAACGTAACGAATACCACAAGCGCACCAGGATGGTGCGCCACCCCGGCATCAGAGTTAACGCTTGGGTGTGAAGCAAGTGTATAACGCCGGGAGCCCGCGTTTCCGCACGCGTTGCTAAGATGCCCGCGAACATGTCCAAACAGGCCCCCAAGTCTTGGCTGAGTACCGCGGGGTGGGGTCTCGCCATCCTCTCCTTCATCAATTTGTTCAACTACCTGGACCGATTCCTAGTCCCGGCTCTGTTCGAAAGCTTGAAGCATTCCGAACTCAGGCTGTCCGATAGCGAGCTGGGGTTGTTGATGTCGGGCTTCCTGGCCGTCTACACGCTCGCGGCGCCCGTCTTCGGCGCCCTGGGCGACCACCGGGGGCGGCCCCGCCTGATTGCCTTCGGCGTGGGCTGCTGGAGCCTCGCCACCACGCTGTCGGGATTTGCCGGCAGCTTCATCGCCCTGCTCGCGGCGCGCGCCTCCGTCGGCATCGGCGAGGCCGCCTACGGCACCATCGCGCCCAGCCTGCTGTCCGATTTTTTTCCCGCCGACAAGCGCGGACGCGTCATGGCGATCTTCTTCTGCGCCATCCCGGTGGGCTCCGCCCTGGGCTACGTGGTCGGCGGCTTGATGGACGTGCACTTCGGCTGGCGGGCGGCCTTCTTCGTCGCGGGCATTCCCGGATTGGCGCTGGCCGTACTCTGCTTGTCGATGAAGGATCCCCCGCGCGGCGCCCAGGATCCCGGCCAACCCGCCGACGACCCGCCGGACTCAGGTCTCGGCGCGCAGACCAGGGCCACGTACCGGCGCCTGGTGGCGAACCGGCCGTATGTGTTCACGGTGCTGGGCTACGCCGCCTACACGTTTGCCATGGGCGGTCTTGCCTCCTGGATGCCCGCGTTCCTGGAGCGCGTCCGCGGCATGCCGCATGCGACCGCCACCATCAGCTTCGGCTACATCGTCGTCATCACGGGTCTCGTCGGCACGTTCGTCGGCGGCTGGCTCGGCGATTTTTGCAATAAGTATTCGAGGAGCGGCGATCTGCTCGTCTCGGCGGCCGCGACCGTCATCGCGGCCCCGTTCGTTTGGTTCGCGCTCACCGTGGGCTCGCAGACGGCATACCTCGTGTGCATGGTGACCGCGCAGCTGCTCATGTTCTTGTCGACGGGCCCCATCAACGCCACCATCGTGAATCTGGTGCGGCCGCATGAGCGCGCGTCCGCGGTGGCGCTCTCGGTGTTCGCCATCCATCTGCTGGGCGATGCCGTATCGCCGTATCTGATCGGACGCTTGTCCGATGCGTCATCGCTCGCCCAGGCCGTGAAAATCGTGCCGATCGCCGTGCTGGTGGGCGGCGCGCTATGGACATGGGCCGCGCGCGAACAATCCCGCTTCAGGAGCCTCGCTTAGGTTATGCGCGCTCACGCGGCGCCGTCCCGGGCGCGGCCGATGGCGGCGAAACGCGCATCGAAGTCCAGGCGGCCCGCCATGTCCTCGATGTCCTCGGTCAACTTGCGCTGCCAGTTCGGGTACTCGCGATCCGTACCCGGCACGTTCACCGGGTCGACCATGCCGAGCAAATCCTCGATCTGCAGCGACACCAGCATGGTCGGCGACCGGGCCAGATAAACGTGCAGCGCATCGGCGAGCTCGGGCGTGAAGGGTTCCGATGGCGATGCGGGCGAGGCCGGCTGCAACCCCTGTTCGCGCAGCGCGGCGAGCAGCGACGCGCGGTCCTGTTCGCGTTCCCGCAGCACCGCATTCTCCACGTCCGCGCTCGGGTAGAGGTTCAGGCGCCGCCGCAGCTCGATGTCGCGCCCCTCCCAGTAGCTGCGCAGCGTGGGCATATCGTGCGTGGTCACCGTGCCGAGCGCGCGCCGAACGAATTCCTCGGGCCGTCTGAAGCGCCCGCCGTCCTTCTCGAATAACAGCACCTTGTAGTGGTACACGCCGAATGCAGGCATGGCGCGGCGCATCTCGTCCGGCACCACGCCCAAATCCTCGCCCACCACCAGGCAACCCGCGCGCGCGCTCTCGAGCGTCAACACGGTGAGCAATTGCTCCAGAGGATAATGCACGTACGCGCCGTCGGTCGGGGAGTCGCCGGCCGCCACCCACCAGAGACGAAACAGGGACATCACGTGATCGAGACGCAAGGCCCCGTAGTAGCGCATGTTGTTGCGGATCAACTGCGCGAACCCGCGCAGACCCTGAGCTTCCATCACCAGCGGATCCTGCGGCGGAATGCCCCATCCCTGGCCCTTCAGAGCCAGCGGATCCGGCGGCGCGCCGATCTCGGCGCCCATCCGATAACTCGCCCGGTCCGCCCAGGTCTCGGAACCCGAAGGATTGGAACCCACGGCGTAATCGCCGTACAACCCGATGGGCATCCCCGCCTCGCGGGCCAGCGCCTGGGCGCCCGTCAACTGCTCGTGCGCCAGCCACTGCAGGTACAGATGGAACAGCACCCGCCGCGGATGAGTCGCGCAGAACCGGCGGGCTGCGGCCCCGTGCACGTCCTGGTAGGCTTCCGGCCAGCTCATCCATCCCGACGGCGCCGCCAGCGTTGCGTGAAAATATCGATCCAATGCGTCGAAGCGGGCGTGCGACTGCAACAGCGCTCCGCCCGCGGCGAGGAATGCGCGGAACTCCGACGCGCGTTCGGTTCCCGCGTGCAAATGCCGGTCGCAGAAATCGCGGAACAGCAAGTCGAGCACCTCGAACTTCAGTTCGGCAACACCGCGGTAATCGACCAGGTTGGCCGCGCGCAATGCCTGCAGCCGGGAGGCGAACCGCGGCTCCTGCACGCGCGCGCGCGCCGGGGCGCACTCCTCGAATTCCTTGACTGCCGGGACTGCGATGTACATGACGTTGAGGAAGTGCCTGTTCGAGGCGCTGTAGGGGCTCGAGCGCGCGGGGTCCGCCGGCGCCAGCGCGTGCAGAGGATTCAGCCCGACGAATCCGGCGCCGCGCGGCGCCAGCCACCTGATGAGTTGCTTGAGGTCGCTGAAATCGCCGATCCCCCAATTGTCCCGCGAGCGCAGCGTGTACAGTTGCACGGCCACGCCCCACAATCGCCGGCCCTGCTGGATCGCGCGCGGCTCATGACATTCGAGCGGCGAGGCGACCAACGCGCAGCGGGCGCCCACGCCGGCCACGCTGACCTCCAGTTCGTGATAGCCCGGCGGCAAGTCCACGGGCAACTCCAACCGGTGGCGCGTGGTCCCCGAGCCCTCCATGTCGCCCAGCCACAGCGGCGCGCAGTCGGCGCTCGCAACCACCCCCTCGCAGCTGCCGCCCTGTTCGAAATGGACCGTCCAGCGCAAACTTGCGCCGGCCGCCTCGGGCGGAACGTTGATATCGACGCCGAGGCGCCCGCCGTGCGCGACGGCGAGCGGCGGCAGGAGTTGACGCCACCGCGCGGCCTGCGTTCGGCTCAATTCGTCGGCCAGCGCCTCGGGATCGTCCACCGCGCAACCCATGGCCCGCAGAATGTCGGTCTTGGTCTTCAGGCTGAAGGGCCGCAGCTCGCCGCAGTAGTCATGGTAGGCATCGCCGACGCCGCGCAGCCGCGCCAATGTCTCGATCAGGGACGTGTCCACTGTGTCAGCACTCCAACAGTACGGCACTGCTCGCCACCATGGGGTAGCGATGCGAGAAGTCCACGGCGCGAATGTCCGCATGCTCGCGCGCCGTGTCGAACCGGCACACCCAGGGCGCGCCCGGATCGGCAGCCGGCACGCTGAATTCCGCGCCTTGATCGCCGGCGTTCAGCAGGATCAACAGGCGGTGCGCCGTGCTGCTGCGATTGGCGAGCAGGATTCCCATGGTGCGCAGATTGCGGTCGTGCCAATCATCGTAAGTCATCTCGCCGCCGCGCATGTGCAGCCAGCTCACATCCTTGAATCCGGTGCGCGAGGCGGATCCCTTCAGGAACGTCTCGCGCCGCAGCTCCGCGTGGTCGCGCCGCAACTTGGTCAGCAGGCGCACGAACTGGCATAAATCGTAATTGAGGTCGCGAAGCCGCCAATCGATCCAGGAAATCTCGTTGTCCTGGCAGAACGCGTTGTTGTTGCCGCCTTGCGTGCGGCCGAATTCATCGCCGGCTTGCAGCATGGGCACGCCCTGCGACAACACCAGGGTGGCCAGCAGATTGCGCATCTGCCGCTTGCGCAAGGCGAGCACCGCCTCATCCGCCGTGGCACCTTCCACGCCGCAATTCCAGCTCAGGTTGTTGCTGGCGCCGTCGGTGTTCTGTTCGAGATTGGCCTCGTTGTGCCGATCGTTGTAGGCCACGAGGTCGTGCAGCGTGAAGCCGTCGTGCGCCGTCACGAAATTGATGTTCGCGGTCGGCTTTCGGCCGTTGTGCTGCAGCAGGTCGCTCGAGCCGGCGAAACGTTCCGCCAGCTCGCCGATTCGTCCGGCGTCGCGCCGCCAGAATGAGCGCACGGTGTCCCGATAGCGGTCGTTCCATTCCGCCCACCCGGCCGGGAATCTGCCCAGCTGATAGCCGCCCCACCCCACATCCCACGGTTCGGCGATCAGCTTCACCCGCTCCAGGGACGCTTCGGCGCGCACTGCCTTGAAAAAGGGCGAATGCTCGTTGAAGCCCTTGCCGTCGCGCGCCAGAACGGTCGCCAGGTCGAAGCGGAAACCGTCGACGTGCATGTCCTCCACCCAGTATTTGAGACAGTCGATGATGAGCGCGCGGACCTGCGGGTGTTCGCAGTTGACGGTATTGCCGCAGCCGGTGTCGTTCTGGTAAAGGCTCTTGTCCGGCATCAGCCGGTAGTACACGGAATTGTCGATCCCTTTCAGGTTGAGAACGGGTCCGGACTCGTTGCCTTCGGCCGTATGATTGAACACCACGTCGAGAATGACCTCGATCTTCGCCGCATGCAACGCCTTGACCATGGTCTTGAATTCGACCACGGCATCGTCGACCGCATACTCATTGGCCGGCGCAAACCAGGCCACGGAGTTGTAGCCCCAATAGTTCGATTGGCCGCGCGCGCGCAAGAACAGTTCGCTCAGGAAGGACTGGCACGGCAGCAACTCCACCGTCGTCACCCCCAGGGAGGTGAGGTGATCGACGACGGGCCGCACCGTCAGGCCCAGATACTTCCCGCGCCATGCCTGCGGCACGCCAGGGTGCAGACGGGTGAAGCCTCGCATATGCAGCTCGTAAATCACGGTATCGCGCCAGGGCACGGCCGGTGGACAATCGTCCGCCCAGTCGAAAATCCCGTCAACGATGCTCGAGCGGAGCGGCGTGCCGACCGTCAGCCGACGCGCATATGGATCGAGCAATGCCGTGGTGGGGTCGAACCGGTGCCCGTTGTGCGGATCGTTCGGACCGTGAACGTAAAATGCGTAGCGCGTCCCCGGCCCCGCGCGCGGCGCCGGGAGAAACCCGTGCCACACGTCGCCGCTGCGCCCCGGCAGGTCGAAGCGCTGCATTTCCGCGCCGCCGGCGGCATCGAACAGCGCCAGTTCGATGCGCGTGGCGTGGCTCGAGAAGATGGCGAAATTGACGCCGCGCGCGCCGCACGTTGCTCCCAGGGGTCGTGGCACACCCGTTTCTATTGCCTTCACGTCACGGGGAGCCAATACAGATCGAAGATTTTCGCCGGGTCAATCGATTCCATGATACGGGTTATTATAGGTGGGTCGAGTTGGCGGCGGGTGCATAACCTCACAGTGCGGAGCTCAAGTTGGCCTCTACTAACCTCGCGATCGGTCTCGATGTCGGCGGTTCCTCGATCAAATGCGCCTTGATCGACCTCGACACCGGGGCGTTCGCAGGCGAACGGTTCAGCACTCCCACGCCCGCCCAGGATTCCACCGACACGCTGTTGGCGGCCCTCGCGCAGGTCGTCGCGAACATCCGCGGCGAGCACGCGGTGGGCCTGGCTTTTCCGAGCGTCATCCGCGACGGCACGGTGCGCACCGCCGCGAATCTCAACAAGGCATGGATCGGTCAACCGCTGGCGAAGCTCGCCACCGAGCGGTTGCGGCGCCCCGTGACGGCCATCAACGATGCGGATGCGGCCGGCGTTGCCGAGTTTCACTACGGCGCGGCGCGCGGCGCCGCCGGCACCGTGCTGGTGCTCACCTTGGGAACCGGCATCGGCAGCGCCTTGTTCGTCGATGGTCGGCTCGTGCCCAATACCGAATTCGGACACCTCCAGGTGCAGGGCCGGGAAGCCGAAGTGCGTGCCTCGGGGCGCGCCAAGGTGCAGCACCAGCTGAGTTGGGACGGCTGGGCCGCGGAACTGAATCTGGTCTTGAACGAAATGCACGCACTGATGTGGCCGGACCTCATCGTGCTGTGCGGCGGCATCACCGAAGAGCCGGAGAAATTCATGGACAAGCTGCACTGCGAGGCGGCGCTGCGCGTCGGGGCGCTGCGCTCGGAGGCGGGCATCGTCGGCGCAGCCCTGGCAACCTCGTTGATTGCGCGCAGACCATGAGGCGCCGGCGTGCATGAGAACCGCGCTCGCCGCCGCCGGCTTGACCCTTGCTCTCGCCGCATGCACGACGGCGCCGGCACGCAAGCCTGTCCCCTACGCGGCGCCCGGGGTGCAGACGCCGCCGGCCTGGCAGAGCCCGCGAACGGCGATCGTGAACAGCGCGACCGCCATGCTCGGCCAGCCCTATCGGTACGGCGGCGCCGCCCCCGGCGGCTTCGACTGCAGCGGCCTCGTCGTGTTTGCCACCGCCAGCGCGGGACTTCGCTTGCCGCGTACCGCGCAG
This sequence comes from Steroidobacteraceae bacterium, assembly GCA_049510875.1. Classification (GTDB taxonomy): domain Bacteria; phylum Pseudomonadota; class Gammaproteobacteria; order Steroidobacterales; family Steroidobacteraceae; genus Bog-1198. The sequence continues at coordinate 5,063 of JBEKYO010000135.1, read as the reverse complement.
GAACAAATGCGCGCCGGCGCGCCGGTCGCGCGCGCGCAATTGCAAGCCGGCGACCTCGTTTTCATGCATCTGGCGCGCAAGGAGCTCCATGTGGGAATCGCCGTCGACGCCGATCGCTTCGTGCACGCTCCGGCCGCCGGCCGCCGCGTGCGCATCGATTCGCTCAGCGCGCCGCCGTACGCGCGCGCCTATGTGACGGCGAGGCGCATCGTCAACGATGATGCGGCCGCGGCGGGGCCCGGCGTGAGTCCGATACAATCCGCGCCGGGTGCGTTATCCGCCAACTGACCACAGGGGACCCTCCGATGAAGCTCTTTTACACGCCCGCCGCTTGTTCACTCTCGCCGCATATCGTGCTCCTCGAAGCGGGTATTCCCTTCACCCTGGAGAAGGTGGATCTTAGGACCAAGAAGACCGAAACCGGGCTCGACTTCGTCACCGTCAACTCGAAGGGCAGCGTGCCCGCGCTGCAGCTGGATGACGGGCGCGTGCTGACCGAAGGACCCGCGATCGTCCAATATCTTGCGGATCTAAAGCCCGACTCAGGCTTGGCGCCGCGCGCCGGCAGCTTCCAACGCTACCGGCTGGCCGAACTCCTCAACTACATCAGCTCGGAATTGCACAAGGGCTTCGGTCCGCTGTTCAATCCGGGCATTTCGGCTGATTGGAAGACGGCGGTGCTCGCCAATCTCGACAAGCAATTCCAGTGGTTGACCGGTTATCTCGGCGCCAAGAATCATCTGATGGGCGACACCTTCACCGTGGCGGATCCGTATCTGTTCACGGTGCTCAGCTGGTCCTCGCACGTGGGCGTGGATCTGGCCAAGTATCACGCGCTCACGGCTTACCTGGCGCGGGTGGGTCACCGGCCCAAGGTGCAGGAGGCGCTCAAGGCGGAGGGACTCATCCACTGATTCCGCGCCGGGTTCAGCTCCCCGCCGGGTTCAGCTCATCGCCGGGTTCAGCTCATCGCCGGGTTCAGCTCATCGCCGCCTCGACGGCGTCGCTGCCCGACAGGGCGAACTGCAGCGTCGCAAGCCGCGCATAGAGCGGGCTCTGGAGCATGAGTTCCGCGTGCGTGCCCACCGCAATCTTGTGCCCGTGATCCATCACGACGATGCGATCGGCTTTCAGGACGGTCGCGAGCCGGTGCGCGATGATGATGGTGGTGCGGCCGCGCATGAGTTTCTCGAGCGCCTCCTGTACCAGGCGCTCGGATTCCGCATCGAGCGCGCTGGTTGCTTCGTCGAGCAGCAGGATCGGCGGGTCCTTGAGAATGGCCCTCGCCAGCGCGATCCGCTGGCGTTGGCCGCCCGATAGCCGGGTGCCGCGCTCGCCGAGGAAGGTATCGTAGCCTTCCGGCAGCCTGCGCAGGAATTCATCCGCGGCGGCGGCCAGCGCGGCGGCTTCGATCTCGGCGTCGGTGGCACCGGGCTTGCCGTAGCGAATATTGTCGCGGGCGCTCGCGCCGAACAGCACGGTATCCTGCGGCACCAAGCCGATCTGCGTCCGAATGTCCTCGGGCCGCAGATCGGCGAGCCGCTTGTCGTCGATCAGGACACGCCCCGAATCCGGATCGTAGAACCGCAGCAGCAACTGGAATGTGGTGCTTTTGCCGGCGCCCGAGGGCCCCACGAAGGCAATGGTCTCGCCCGGGTTCACCTCGAGGCAAAAATTGGCGAGGGCGGCGGTGTCCGGCCGGGAGGGGTAGTGAAAGGTGACGTTGTCGAAGCGGATGCCGCCGCGCACGCGCGCGGGAAGCTCCAGGGGGCGCAGCGGCGCCACGATGGCCGGGCGCGCCTTCAGCAACTCATCGAGCCGCTCCATCGCGCCGGCTGCGCGCTGCACTTCCCCCCACATCTCGGTGAGCGCCGCGGCCGAACTGCCGACGAATCCGGCATACAGCAGGAATTGCAGGAGCTGTCCGCCCGTCATCGTGCCGGCCAGCACCTGGTGCGCGCCCAGCCACAGCACGAAGGTGATGCCGCCGAACACCAAGGTAACCCCGACCGCGGTGAGCGTCGCGCGCACGCGGGTACGGCGTATCGCCGTGGTGAAGCTGTCTTCGACGGCCTGTCCGAAACGCTCGCTTTGCAGCTCTTCCATCGTGAAGGCCTGCACCGTCTGGATCGCATTCAGCGTCTCGCCGGCAAGCCCGCTCGTGTGCGCGATGCGATCCTGCGAGGCGCGCGACAGCCCCCGCACCCGGCGGCCGATGACGATGAGCGGCACGACCACGATCGGGATCATCACCAATATCGCGCCGGTCAGCTTTGCGCTGGTCAGGCCCAGCATGATCAGCGCCCCGGTCAGGCTCAAGGTCGACCGCAGCAGGATGGAGAGATTCACGCCCGAAATCGCCTGCACCAGCGTCGTGTCCGTGGTCAGGCGCGACAGCACTTCACCGACCTGGGTGGTCTCGTAAAACAGCGGATCCATGCGGATGACGCGCCGATAGACGGCGGTGCGCACATCCGCGACCACCCGCTCGCCCAGCCAGGTCACCAGGTAAAAACGCAGTGCCGCAGAGACGCCGAAGACCACGGCCAGACCGAGAAAACCGCTGAAAAGGCTGTTGGTGGTCCCGGAGTCGCGGGTCGCCAATCCGTGATCGATGAGCTGCCGCAACGCCACCGGCAGCGCCAGCATGGCGGCGGTGGCCACGAGCAGCGCCGCCAGCGCGGCAAACATCATGCCTCGATGGGGACGCAGAAACGGGATCAAGGCGCGCAGCGGGTTCAGCGATCTGGAACGCGGCCGGTCTTCAGTGGACTTCATCATCGGCCTATGATCCCACAAGCGCGCCCGCACCGTGCAGGCGCGCGCCCGCACCGCAGTTGCGCGCGTGCAACGAACGAAAGTTCGGCGGCGGCGATTGCCTTTCCGGGCACGGGCCGCTATCGTGCATTTCTGGCGGGCTCGGGCGCGTAGCGCGAGTTTACGTCGTACAAACAAAATAAGGGATGCAGCATGCGAACACCCGTGATACCGGCGTGGCATTCGTACCACGAGCGATTGCACAAACTCCGCACGTTCCTGTGCCTGGGTCTCGCCGGCGCCGCGCTGACGCCCTGCATCGGGCATGCCGATACGCCCGCGGGCGACACCGCGGAAGTCGGACCGCTGCAGGAGATCGTCGTCACGGCGACGCGCCACGAGGAGAACCTGAGCAAGGTGCCGTTGAGCATCACCGCCCTTACGCAGGATGCGATGGATGTGCGCGGCATCAAGGACATTCTCGACGTCGCGCGCTTCACGCCGGGCATCAACATCGACAACTCGGGCACCAACAACATCGCCATTCGCGGCATCGCCTCGACCGGCGGCGCCGGCACCACCGGCATCTACATTGATGACACGCCGATTCAGATGCGCGCGCTCGCCTTCAATCCCGACGAGGCTCTGCCGAAGTCCTTCGACATCGACCGCGTCGAGATCCTGCGCGGTCCGCAGGGCACCCTGTTCGGTGCGGGCTCCGAAGGCGGCACCGTACGCTACATTACCGCCCAGCCCAGCCTGACGCAGGCCAGCTTTTACAGCCGCGACGAGGTGTCCTACACCCAAGGCGGAGCGCCGAGCTACGAGGCGGGCATCGCGGCCGGGGGGCCGCTGGTCGACGGCGTGTTGGGCGCGCGGCTCACCGTCTGGTACCGTCGCGACGGCGGCTACCTCAATCTCATCAATCCGGTGACCCTCGACACCATTCAGTACAACGACAACTACGACCAGACCTCGTTGCTGCGCCTCTCTCTGTTATGGGCCGTCTCCGACAAAATCACGGTCACGCCGAGCTTCTTCTACCAGGACCGCTACCGCAACGACGTCGAGAGTTACTGGCCGCTGTATTCGAATCCCGGCAGCGACCGTTACGTCGACGCGGACCCGACGCAGCGTTCGGATCCCGACACGTTCTATCTGCCGTCGGTCAAGATCGATGGCGATTTGGGTTTTGGTCACCTGATCTCGAACACCTCGTATTATCACCGCAAGGAGGAGACCGGCTACGACGGTACCCTGTATAACCTGGGTTTCTATCAATCCGAGGTGTTCACCTCGGCGAGTTTCCTGCCGGGCCTCTATCCGCTCGTCGACGCCGACGGCATTCACCTGCCCCCGGGCGCGACGAACTATCGCGCGCCGGCGTCGGTCGACAACGGTCAGCAGAACTTTGCCGAGGAACTCCGCCTGCAGTCGAATGACGCGGGCCCGCTCAACTGGACCACGGGCATCTTTTTCGGCCTGAACAAGCAGCAGTATCTGGAGCAGATACACGACCCGCTGCTCAACGAGCTGTCGGTCGCGGCTACGGGGAGTCCGTACACGGATTTCTTCGTCGATCCCAACGGCAATCCGGTGCTCTACGATCCGCGCTTTCCGAACGACTCGTACTTCCTGCAGACCTTTTCGGAGGACAAGCAGCTGGCGTGGTTCGGCGAGGGGACCTACTCGTTTACCGATCAGTGGAAAACAACAGTGGGCGCGCGCTATTCGAAGACGGAGTTCTCGTTCAACACGCTGACAGGCGGCCCACAATTGTATCTTCAGCCACAGACCGGCAGCGGCGACAAGAAGGAAAACTCGTTTACGCCGAAGTTCAGCCTGTCGTACCAGATAGACCCGCGAAACCTGTATTACTTCACCTACGCCAAGGGTTTTCGTCCCGGCGGGGCCAATAATCCCGTTCCCGCGGCCGCGTGCGCCACCGACTTCCAGAATTTCGGCATCGCCAACGCCCCGGCGACCTTCAGCTCCGATACCGTCAACAGCTTCGAGGTGGGCGCCAAGAACAATATCGACAATCGAGTGAAAATCGCGAGCAGTATCTATTACATCCGCTGGAACAACATCCAGCAGACCGTGGTCCCGCCCATCTGTCAGATTTCGTTCATTACCAATCTCGGCCAAGCCGTGGCCAAAGGCGTCGATGTCCAGGGTGACATTGCCCTGACGGACAGCTTCACCGCCGAGCTCTCCGCCGGCTATACCGACGCCCGCTATACGCAAGACTCGCGGCTCACGCCGGTTGAAACTTCGCCCGTCGTCGCGACCGGGGACGCCATCGT
>JBEKYO010000134.1:0-12462 GCA_049510875.1 Steroidobacteraceae bacterium | reverse complement strand
CAGCGGCCCGCCGATCCTCGGCAGCAATCTTCGCCGCTTGAGTCGCGGCGTTCTTCTGGTGTTTCTGCATCTCATTCAGCAGCATCGGCGCGAGTTCATCGTAGCGCACGCCGTCGATCCGGCCGTACTGACCACGAATGATCAGTTCCGGGTCCACCTTGGCCACTTCCTCGGCGATCAGCCCGTACTGGCGCGTACCCGTCGCATCGGACTTGAGATTGAAGGTTACCGGCCGCAGCTTGTCCAGTTTCGCGGTATTGGATCCCATCGGCGCAATGGCGGTTTTGAAACGCTCCGATGAGACCACGACGCCGAGCTGGCCGTTGGAGGCGATATAAACCGGGCTCCCGGTCACCGATACATCGTTTATTCCGGCGATGAAGATTTTCTTTTGGGTGCTCGCTGTGCCGATCCTGATGACCTTGTTATCGCCGGCGGCACCCGCATTGCCGATGTCGATGTTGTCGCTGCCAGTCGCCACGTTGAGGCCCGCTTCATACCCCACCGCAATATTATTGCTGCCGGTGGAATAGGCAAACAGCGCATTGACCCCGATGGCGGTGTTGTTCGACCCAGACGCGCCGCTTGTCGTACCTTGAAGCGTCTGCCACCCGACCGCCGTATTGTTGTTGCCGGAGGAATTGTTGTTCATCGCACCCGCACCGTCGGCGGTATTTCCAGACGCCCCGGTGTTTTCGGTGTCGTTCATATAAAGCGCATTCGAGCCGGTGGCGGTGTTATTGGCTCCACTCTGATTGGCATTGAGGGCACTGTTGCCGAAGGCAGTATTGGCGCCGCCAGAGGTATTTGCTGCAAGGGCTAAGGCACCAAGGGCCGAATTAAACGATCCCGTGTTTGCGGTGAGCGCGTTATATCCTACAGCGGTGTTGTAGCCGCTGGACACGTTGGTGTAGAGCGCTTGGTACCCGACCGCAGTGTTCAAGGTTCCGGAAATATTATTTCTCAGTGCAAGAGCGCCGTCCGCGGTATTTCCAGAGACCCCGGCACCCTCATAGTCGTTGCTTTGTAGTGCCAAGTAGCCGGTGGCTGTGTTGTAGCTGCCAGCAATATTGTATTCGAGCGCCCAGACACCAGAGGCCGTGTTGTAATTGCCTGTCTTATTATCTGAGAGAGTCTCGAATCCCGACACCGTGTTCGAGCCGCCCGTTGTGTTATAAAACATTGCACTGGCGCCAACCACAGTGTTGTAACTCCCGGTGTTTGAGTCAGCCGGCCCGTGGAGCGCATACTCTCCCACCCCCGTGTTGGAATTTCCGTCGCTCGTGTCGTTCGTCGAAGGCACTTGACCGTGCGCGGATGCGGACAGTAGCAACAGCGCCGTAGTCCACTTTGAAATAGTGCTCATTGGATGCTCCCTGCCTTGGTTGTGCCTTGGTTGTTGTTGCGTCCTCAATCGAGGGACGCCCGGACCCCCTAGGATTATTGCGCGCCTACCTTCGGTTATTCAACGCTGGGTCAACGCTGGGAAAGTGCGCCGGGATCGATGTTTATCTCGGCTGAAAACGATCCAATGACAAATCCGCCAGGGTCATGCCGCTGCATTGCATTATGCGCAATACTCACACCGCATCGTTGTTGCGGATCCGATGCCCCGCCCTGTCGTTGCACCCAAACGAAGCTGCGAAGACGCGCGGGCGAACGTCGCGCTGCCCGAGTAGCGATGACGCCACCTATCCGCCTAGTGGCTGCCACTATTCTCGCCGCGATTGACATAATCATATTCCCCCAACGGTGTTCGCCCCGACGACCGAACGAACACGCGAACGCGGAGCAGCTATGGGCCGACCATGTGTCGCAATTGGAATTGCATCGCTCATGCGGCATGCAGATCCCGAACTCGCCATGCCGATCCGGCGCGCAGCGAAGGACATCGTCAATCGAGTTGGCAACATCAAGAAACTGCCGACACAACTCGGCGTCACGTCCACGACGTTGGCGACGCGGACCGGCTCTGAGCGGCGCGCTGCATTCACCGCGCATCAACGTTCATCGGACGTGCGCTCGTTGACACGTGCTCATGTATGGGCGTAGCGTTCAACGTAATCCAATTCTAATGCGAGCAGCGAGATAAGCCTGCCGCGAGCGGACGGATGCCTGCCTGATTATGTTCAATCCATGGGGAAATAGGACAATGAATAAGATCGCTATCGCAAGAAAACACACGAGTCTTTTAGCGGCCTGCGTAGGATGCACGCTGCTAGCAGGCGCTGCCACGGCAGCGCCGGAGCTGACAATCGTCGGTGCGCCGGACGCGGCCAGCGAGATCAGCTTCGAGGTGGCGCTGCCGCTGCGCAATGTGGACCAGCTTCAGGAGCTCCTGGTGGCCCTGCACGATCCAGCCAGTCCGCAATACCATCAGTGGCTGACGCCGGCGCAGTTCGGGACGCGTTTCGGGCCCGATGCGGCGACGATGGAACAGGTGGCCGCGGCGCTGAGCGCGCGCGGGCTGTCGGTGCAAACCCATACACGCAGCTTGCATGTCAGCGGGTCGGCGGCGCTGGTGGAAAGCACGCTCGGCGCGCATCTGCAACTGGCGCACACCGATACCAATGCGCGCGGTACTCGCGTCGTTTCGGGCAGTGCGCTGCAATTGCCGGCCGAGCTGAAGGAAGCCGGCGCCACGGTGATGAGTTTCGGACAAAACGAAGCCCATGTCATGTCGCGCCAGGCCACGCCGGCACTGGGCGGCATCACCTTTAACCGTTACAGTCAAGACGGCGGCTATTGGTTCGATGACCTCAAGGAAGCGTATCAATATCCCTCGTATGAGACCATGGTGACGGTGAACGGCAAGGCGCAGCGGCTGGACGGCACCGGGGCCACGATCGGCGTGCTGATGTCGAGCGACTATCTGCCGACCGATGTCGCGGCGGTATTCGATAACGAAAAATGGTCGCTGGTCACCGGCGAGCCGAACCCGACGCTGTACGAGGACGTTGCGATCGATGGCGGCGGCGGGCTGTTCGGCGGAGCTTTTGCCGAGGTCTCGATCGATACGCAGTCCGAGATCACCGGCGCGCCGGGCGCCCATGTCATCCTGTACGACATACCGGACCTGTCGGACGGCAGCATCTTTGCCGGCTATGTGGATGCGATCGAGTCGAACCAGGTGGATGTGCTGAGCGCGTCGTTCGGCGAGTGCGAGCTTTTTTACTTCCCTCAATACAACCACGGCGTTGACCAACGCGGCATTTTGTTGGCGTACCACGAACTGTTCCTGCAGGGCAACTCGCAGGGCATCACGTTTCTCGCCAGTTCGGGCGACAGTGCCGGCAAGGCATGTACCACCGTGGATTATTTGAACGGTGACCCAGGGCACTTCATTGCGGGGGTATCCACCCCGGCGTCCGACCCGAATGTGACGGCGGTGGGCGGGACCAACCTGGTGACGGTGTACATCCCGGGGTCGCTCGATTCGAACTATGCGACGGAGAATGCATGGTCGGATCCGGAAATACCGTATGACCCGTATGGCCTTGGCGCCAATGTGTCCGGTGGTGTGTGGGGTGCCGGCGGCGGGGTGAGCGAAATGTGGTCGGCGCCCGCTTATCAGTCGCTGGTGGCCACGGGATCGACCCAGCGGGCAGTCCCGGATATCGGGATGCAGGTTGGCGGCTGCCCGGGCGGCATTTCCGTGCTCAACAAGAAGAGCGGGTTTTGCGATGGCGGCAACAATCCGGCCGATGGCGACGGCAATACGGACCGAAGCTACGGGATTTTCGCGATCGCCGTTGGAGATGGCGGTGGATTCTACGGGTACATAGGCACCAGCCTCTCGTCACCCTCATTTGCCGGCGCCCTGGCACTGCTGATCGAGCAGCAGGGGCGAATGGGCAACGTGAACACCTACTTGTATCCCATCGCCGCCAAGCAGGCGAAGGAAGGGAAGGCTGCGAAGTACCTGCACACCGAGATCCCTGGGTTCAATGGACTCATTCAATCCAACATCAGCCCGACCTACAACGTGTCCACGGGTATTGGGACACCGGTTGTGAAGGAGTTGGTGGGAGCTGGGACGGCAACGTCGGCGGGCACGCCGCAGACGCTATCGAATCCTTGAGAGCGGGGTAACTAGAGAAGGCCAGCGGCACGGAGCCGCTGGCCTTCCTTGCTTCTACGAGCGCCTGCTGGGCAGCAATCCTCACTCACCGCCGTGGCGCGATGCAGGAAAGAATCGCCGACTGGGAAACGAAATCGTTCTGCGTGGCGGTGCTGATCCCTTGAATCACGCGGGACGCCTCAGGCCGGCTTTTCCCCCGCCACTGTGGTCCGATACAGCTCACGCCGGTGGCCCTGATAATCGTTGTATGCCTGATGAACGCACAGCCGGTTGTCCCACAGCACGAGCTCGTCGGCTTCCCAGCGAAGCCTGCAGGTGAAGGCCGGCTGCGTCAGGTGGTCGGTGAGGTAGCGTAGAATCGGCGCCGACTCCTCGGGCAGCATACCCTCGATACCGATCGCGTACGACGGATCGACGTAAAGCGCCTTCTCACCGGTCACCGGGTGGGTTCGCACCAGGGGATGGGAGTTTCCCGCGATTTTGCGGCGCAGATCGTCAGACAGGCGCTCTGAGTCTCGCGTGGCTGCGAGCCGGCCGATAGGACTGTCACTCACCGCGACCGCTTCCTGGGCGGCCTTGAGGACGTCGCGCAGGGAGAAGTGCACCCGCAATCCTTGAATCATCTCGCGATAGGTGTCGCTCAACATTGTGTACGCGAGCGCCGAGTTCGCCCACGTAGTGTCGCCGCCCAAGGGTGGCACCTGAATGGATCTTAAGGTAGTGATCGCGGGCGGCTCGGGGAGGAAGGGCGAGTCGGTGTGCCAGCCTGCGCCGAAGACCATTTTGGATGGGTCGTCGGCTTCCTTGATGAGCGGATGCACGTTGCGATGCCCGGGCACGCCCTGGGTGTAGGCGTCTTCCGCGAAAGCACCGAAGCGCAGGCTAAAGGTCTCGTGTTCGTCATGGGTCAGCTTCTGCCCGCGGAAAAAGATCATCTTGTGCCTGAATAGGGCGTGCCGGACTTCCTCGGCTTGCGCGTCAGTCAGCTTGGCCAGGTCCACCCCGCATATTTCCGCTCCCAGGGCGGCGGCCAGCGGGTTCGCCTGGATGCATTGGTACCGGACGGCCTGATTGTCGAACTTGCCCGTCGGATGAAGCCGCATGTGTGTTCCCCCGATATGCGCCGTCATTCTACTGGTTGAACTGTCGCTGTTGCGGCCTCCAATCGATTAAGGGAGCTATTGGGGGCTCGGCCGGTCGATAATCCTTGACTGCCCGATGGGACCGATGGTAAGCAAGACATACAAAAGAACAGGGGGGAGGGCCTATGGGCGGCGTGACGTTGTATCACTGGGAGCCGAATGCCAATTCCGGCAAACCCATGCTGGCGCTGATGGAAAAGAATGTGGCGTTCCATAGTCACTATCTCGATCTGCTCAATTTCGACCAGCACAAGCCGGAATATCTGGCCATCAATCCGCAGGGAACGATTCCGGCGATGAAGCATGGCGACCGCGTGCTGACCGAGTCCACGGCCATCATGGAATATATCGACGAGGCGTTCCCGGGGCCGCGGCTCATGCCCGACGATCCACGGGACCGCTGGCGGGTTCGCTGGTGGATGAAATTCATGGACCAGTGGCTTGGGCCAAGTTTTTCCATGATCGGTTGGAGCGTTTTCGTAGGGCCGGCGGTGCGTTCGAAGGATCCGCAGGAGTTGAAGGCAGCAATCGAACGAATTCCGCTGCCGGAGCGCCGCGTGGCGTGGCGCAAGGCCATCTATGGGTTGTTCGGCGAGGAGGAAATGAAGGAGTCGCAGCGCCGGGTCGCAGCGGGGATCCGCATGCTCGAAGAGGCGCTCGGCAAGCGCGAGTGGCTGGCCACCGATCGGTACAGCCTGGCCGATGTCAACGGCTTCAATCTGGCGTTCGCGCTGCCGCTGTCCCAGCCGACATTGTCCAACGATGAGGTGACGCCCAATATCCTGCGCTGGCTGCGCGCCATCTATGCGAGGCCGGCGACCAAGGCCTGCTGGGCTCTGGGCCGAACGCCCCTGGCAAAGCGCATCGCCATTCTCGAGCAACCACACATCGGCAAGGAGCAGGTCGCATGAGCATGACGCTGTTTCACGGTGAGCCCAACGGACCCTCCTTCACCGTGCTCGCGGCTCTGTTCGAAAAGGGACTCGACGCCGCGCTCGTCCACATCGACCTCGCCGAGGGCCGGCGGCACGAGCTTTCCTGCTCGTTGCAGCCGGAGGTTGCGATGAGCGTCGAAGGAGAGGGGCCGGTTCTGGTGGTCGACGGCGAGGGTATGACCGATTCGGTGTTCATCGCGTGTTATCTCGACGACGTGGGTTCGGGCGGTGCATTGCGCCCGGCCGACGCCTACGCGCGCTGGGAGACGATGACCTGGTGCCGGCAATTGATCGAGCGAACCGCGCCCGCAGCCGCTTATTTGGGCTGCCATGGGCACCCGCGCCAGCCCGATCCCGCGATGCTCTCGAAAGTCGGCAGCGTCGATTTGCGCGCGCGCTGGGATGACGCTGCGGCCGGAACATGGGTGGACGACAAGCTGGCCGACAGCCGGATGAAGATCACGCAGGTGGTCGAGAAAATCGAGGCGCGGCTCGATGATGGGCGCGAGTGGTTGATGAGGGAGTTCTCGGTCGCCGATCTGGAGAGTTACGCGTGGCTGGCCGGGATGGTGCATCTGGTGCCATCCGCGTTCGCGGGCAAATCACGCACGGCGTCCTGGCTGAAGCGCATCGAGGCACGGCCGGCGGTGCGCCACGCCTTGTTGCTTGCGCGCGGGCCCTCGCCGGAGAATTGCTGGGCGCCGGGCCCGGAGATCAACCGCTGGGGTTGAGACTTTGCGGACCGAGGAGAGTGCAGTGCAAAGGATGGGAAATGCGGCGGTGAGCGCCATGCGCGCCAACGAAAACACGGCGCCGGGAGTCGAATAATGGCCGCCACGCTCTACACGGCGGCGACGCCGAACGGCTGGAAGATCTCGATCGCCCTCGAGGAAATGGGCCTGCCGTACGAAGTCCGGGTGATCGACTTCGCCACGAACGAGCAGAAATCCGACTGGTACGTGAAGCTAAATCCCAATGGACGTATTCCGACGCTGGTCGATGATGGGTTCGCGCTGTTCGAATCCGGCGCGATCCTGATCTATCTTGCCGAGAAGACGGGGAAGTTCCTGCCGCGCGACGTGCCGGGCAGGAGCCGAGTGATTCAGTGGCTCATGTTCCAGATGTCCGGAGTCGGGCCCATGATGGGCCAGGCCAATGTGTTCCTGCGCTACTTCCCCGAGAAAATCCAGGCGGCGATCGATCGCTACCAGCGGGAGGTCACGCGGCTGTTCGGCGTGATTGATCGCCAGCTCGGCCAAAATCAGTTTGTGGCGGGTGATTATTCGATCGCCGATATCGCGCTCTGGCCGTGGGTGTCCGGATACGAATGGTCGGGCGTGAGCGTCGAGGAGTTTTCGCACCTGAAGCGCTGGCTCGCGGAGGTGGGTGCTCGCCCTGCGGTGCAGGCGGGGCGCGACGTGCCCATCAAACGGGACCGGTCGGCGGAAATCGAGGCCGCGAAGAAAACCGGGCCCGGGATGCTGTCGTGATCGAGTTATCGAAAATTCGAGCCATCGATGTGCACGTGCATGCCGAGGTGTCGTGCCACGATCCCGAGGATCCGGTGATGGGGCGATTCTTCGATGCCGCCTCGGCGTATTTCAAAGCTCCGCGGGAGCGCCCGAAGATTCCCGAGATCATCGACCTGTACCGCGCGCAGCAGATCGCGTTTTGCCTGTTCACGGTCGATTGCGAAAGCGCGATTGGGGCGAAGCGCGTCAGCAACCTGGAGATCGCCGAATACGCCGCGAAGAACGCCGACATCGTGATTCCCTTCGCGTCCATCGATCCTCGCAAGGGCAGGATGGGCGCGCGCGAGGCCCGCGATCTCATCGAGAATCACGGCATCCGCGGTTTCAAGTTCCACGGCATCATGCAGGACATTCATCCCGCCGATCCCATCGCCTATCCCATCTACGAAGTGATTGCCGAGCATCGCCTGCCGGCTATTTTCCACACCGGTCATTCGGGCATGGGTACCGGCATGCGCGGCGGCGGGGGCGTGCGCCTGAAGTGGGGACAGCCCATGCTGATAGACGATGTCGCGGTCGATTTTCCCGATATGAAAATCATCCTCGCGCACCCGAGCTGGCCGTGGGTGGATGAAAGCTTGTCGATGGCCCTGCACAAGGACAACGTATTCATCGACCTGTCCGGATGGAGTCCGAAGTACTTCCAGCCGCAGATCATCCAGTATGCGAACGGCCAGCTGAGGAAGAAAATGATGTTCGGCTCGGATTTTCCGTTGATCCGCCCGGATAAGTGGATCGACGCGGCCCGCCAGGCCGGTTTCAAGGATGAGGTGCTGCCCGGCATCTTGAAGGACAACGCAGCTCGCCTGCTGGGGCTCGCATGAGCGGGCTCGAGGGCCGGCACGTGATCGTCACGGGCGCCTCCACCGGGATCGGCCGGGCGACCGCCTCGATGCTGGCGCGCCGCGGCGCCAAGGTGTTCCTGGTGGCGCGCAACGAATCTCGGCTGAAGGAGGCGGCCGGCGCGATCGCCCGCGAGGGCGGCACGGCGGCATGCGCGGCGGCCGACGTCGCCGATCGCTCGGCGCTGACCCACGCCATCGAAGCGGCCGAGCGGCAGTTTGGCGCCATCGACGGGCTGTTCGCCAACGCCGGATCGGGCGGCCGGTTCGCGCCTCTGGGCGAGTACGACGATGAGGTGTTCGAATCGGTGATTCGAACCAATCTCACCAGCGTTTTCTGGGCGATGAAGCGTATCTTGCCCGGCATGCTCGAGCGCAGGCGAGGCAGCATCGTGGTGACGGGCAGCCTCGCGAGCGAGCGCGGAATGGCCAACAACGCCGCTTACGTCGCCTCGAAGCACGGCGTGCTCGGCCTGGCGCGGGCCGCCGCGATCGAGGGCGCATCCCACAATGTGCGCGTCAACTGCGTGATCCCCGGGCTCATCGAGACGCCCATGCTCATGCAGCTCGATCCGGATGCCTCGCCCCAGAAGCTGCGCGACTTGCTGGGAAAAGGCGTGCCCATGGGACGAATCGGCACCGCGGAGGAACTCGCGCAGCTCGCTTGCTTCTTGCTGTCGGACCTCGCGAGCCACATCACGGCGCAGTCCATCGCGGTTGATGGCGGCATTCTCGGCACTCACACCACACGATAGGATGACGATGACTCTCAATTACTACCATGCGGAGCCGGTGGCGAATTCTCTGAAGTCGATGATACCGCTCGTCGAAAAGGGCCTGAGCTTTCAGAGCATCTACGTGGATCTGCACAAGTTCGAGCAGCATTCGGAATGGTTCGTGGCGATCAATCCGGAGGGTCAGGTCCCCGTTCTCGACCACGACGGTAACATCATCACGCATACCACCGTGATCAACGAATACCTGGAGGATGTCTTCCCCGAGGCGCCGCTGCGTCCCGGCGATCCGGTCGCGGCGGCACGCATGCGCTACTGGAACAAGTTCGTCGACGAGCACGTGATGAATCCTGTCTCGATGCATGGCTGGCACCGCATGGTCGGGATCATCGCGCGCAACATCGAGAGCGGGGAGTTTGAGAAGCTGATGGAGCGGATCCCGCTTCCCGACCAGCGCAAGAAATGGCAAACGGCACGCTCCGGATTCAGCGAGGCGGATCTGGCCAATGCCACCGACAAAATCATTTACGCGGTCGACAAGGTGGAGAAGCAGCTCGGCGAAACCGCGTGGCTCGCAGGCCCCGAGTACACGCTCGCCGACATCAACTTCTATTCGATGTGCGGCATGATGGTGGAACGCATGTTTCCGGAACTCAAGATCGCCGCGCGCTGTCCGCGCCTCATCCGATGGCGCGATGCGGTCACGGCGCGGCCGGCCGTGAAAAAGGCACTGGCCGGCGAGGACCGCACGGCTCCGGGCCTTCGGACGTGGACGGGGCACGCTCGATGAGCCGGGACGGCACGATGCGGGCCTGGCAGTTGCCCGCCGGATGCACCTCTGCCGAGCAGCTGGAACTGCTGACTGTGCCTAAGCCGATCGCGGGCGCGGGCGAGCTGCTGATCCGCGTGCGCGCCAATTCCCTCAATTACCGGGACCAGCTCATACCCAAGGGGCTGTATTTCGGGGGTCCGCTCCGGGTTCCCTGCACACCGCTGTCGGACGGTGCCGGCGTGATCGAGGCCATCGGGTCCGGGGTCACGGGATTCGCCGTGGGCGATCGGGTTGCCGGAACGTTCTTTCAATCCTGGCTCGAGGGACCACCCACGCCCACCTTTGGGGAAGCGCTCGGCGCGCCGCCCGCCCGCGGGATGCTCGCCGATTATGTGGTGTTGCCGTACACCGGGGTCGTCAAGCTGGCCGAACACTTAAGTTTCGAGGAGTCGGCAACGCTCCCCTGCGCCGGGGTGACCGCCTGGAACGCACTCATGATGGGTATCCGGCGGGCCGCCCGGGACAGAACGGTGCTGCTGATCGGCACTGGGGGAGTCTCCTTGCTGGCCCTGCGAATCGCCAAGGCCGCAGGCGCGCGCGTGATTGCTACCTCGTCGAGCGACGATAAGCTCGCGCGCGTTCGCGCGCTGGGAGCCGATGCCACGATCAATATCGCGCAAGAGCCTCAATGGGGCGCAAAGGCCGCCGAGATTTCCGGCGGGGGTGTGGATCAGATCGTCGAGGTCGGCGGTCCCGGAACGCTGGCGCAGTCGATGCAAGCAGTGGGTTTCGGCGGCGAGATTGCGCTGATCGGCGTTCTTTCACGGCAAGGCGACACCAACCCGATGCCGCTCATGGTGAAGGGGGCGAGTTTGCGCGGCATTTTCGTGGGCTCGCGGGACATGGCGCTGCGGCTCAACGCATTCGTCGACGAGCACCGCGTCAGGCCCGTCGTCGACCGGGTATTCGATTTCGCCGACGCCAAGATGGCCTATGCGTACCAGGCCTCATCCGAGCTGTTCGGCAAGGTGGTGATTTCAAACTCCGCCTGAACCGCTCGAGGCGTCCGGGGCGCGACGCCGCGGTTGCGCGCGCCTCGGTTGCCGCAAATAGATTGTGTGTGTAACATACAATCGTCGATTGGACTTCATTGGACGCTATGCTTGTAGCCTGGGGGATTACGATGGCCGCCCGCAATCTAGAAGAGGTCCTGTCAGCAGCGGGAAACACTGTCAAGCTGCTGCGCAATTCGCCGCTCGGAGCGTATGTCTACCCGGTGGTGGCGCCCGAGTTCCACAACTGGCGCACCGAACAATGGGCCTGGCAGCACAGTGCCGTTCTGTTCGACCAGACGCATCACATGGTCAACCTGTATCTGCGCGGCAAGGACGCGCTCAAGCTCCTGAGCGATACGGCGGTCAATTCCATGAGCGGCTTCACCGTGAACAAGGCGAAGCAATACGTTCCAGCCACGCCTTATGGGCACGTGGTCGGCGACGGCATCATTTTCTATCTCGCCCCCGAAGAGTTCATCTACGTGGGCCGGGCGCCGGCTGCGAACTGGCTGCGCTTTCATGCTGCGACGGGCGGCTACGACGTGCAACTCCAACTCGATGACCGCTCGCCCATGCGTCCCATGGGCAAGCCGGTAATGCGTTCCGTCTGGCGCTTCCAGATTCAAGGGCCCAATGCCTGGGCGATCATCGAGAAGCTGCATGGCGGAAAGCTCGAACAGTTGAAGTTCTTCAACATGTCGACGATGAATATCGCCGGCAAGACCGTGCGCACGCTGCGCCACGGCATGTCCGGCGCCCCGGGCCTGGAAATCTGGGGGCCCTACGAGCAGCAGGAGGAAGTCCGCACGGCGATCCTCGAGGCGGGCAGGGACCTCGGCATCGTTCCCTGCGGCAGCCGCGCGTACCCCTCGAATACCCTGGAGTCGGGCTGGATTCCCTCGCCGTTGCCGGCCATCTACACCGGCGAGAAGCTCAAGGCCTACCGCCAATGGCTCGGCGCCGACAGCTACGAGGCCACCGGTTCCATCGGCGGCAGCTTCGTTTCCGACAACATCGAGGATTATTACCTGACGCCGTGGGAATTGGGCTATGGGTCGTTCGTCAAGTACGACCACGACTTCCACGGCCGCGAAGCGCTCGAAAAAATGCAGCCCGATGCGCAGCGCACCAAGGTGACGCTGGCATGGAATTCGGAGGACATGGCGAAGATCATGGCCTCATTGTTCAACCCGGACGGGGAACAGTACAAGTTCTTCGACGTGCCGCTCGCGAATTATGCCTCCTCGAATTACGACCGCGTGATCGATGCCGGCGGCAAGACGGTCGGCCTGTCCATGTTCACGGGCTACAGCTACAACGAAAAACAGGCCCTCAGCCTCGCGACCATCGATCCGCGCATTGCGGTGGG
>JBEKYO010000133.1:0-12584 GCA_049510875.1 Steroidobacteraceae bacterium | reverse complement strand
CAGCTGCGTGCATTGGAGCACGGCATGAACATTCATCTGGTTGCGCTCACGCAGCCGCCGCCCGCGGGGGTGGATACGCCGGAGGACTTGGAGCGGGTGCGCGCGGCGTTCGCGCGGTAGCCGAGACGGGTGCTCACATCGGCGGCGGCGGCGGCAACCTGGCGCGCGATCCGGCCGCCGATGGAGGCGTCGAAACCGGTCGCGGGTCCGAGCACGGTGATGACCGCCGCCAGCCGGCCGGCGGCGTCGAAGACAGGCGCGGCGACCGCGTCGATGCCGGGGAAGAACAGGCCGTGCACCACCGCCAGCCCCTGCGCGCGCACCTCGCTCAGCCGTCGCTCGAGAGCCGCGGCCCGCTTCGACGCAGCGCGGGTAGCGCCCGGGGCAGCCTCGGCCAGATGCGCGGCGAACACCAGACCGGTGGCCGAGGAGTGCAGCGGCAGTACGGAACCAATGCGAGTGACCACCGTCACGTGACGCAGCGGTTCCTTGACGTGCACGACGGTCGCCCCGTGGTTGGCCCAAATGGACAGCAGAATGGTTTCGCGGACTTGCGCGCTCAAGGCCGCGATGCGCGCGGTCGCGACCGAGACGACGTCGATGCCGGCCACCGCCGCCAGCCCGAGACGCAGGGCCTCGACGCCCAGGCGGTACTCTCCGGATACCGCGTCCTGCTCGACGAACCCGCTGCCGACCAGCCCCTTAAGGTAGCGGTGCGCCTTGCTGAGCGGCAGCCGGACCACGCCGCACAGTTCCGAGAGCGTGGCGCTGCCCCCCAATCGCCCGAGCGCGCTCAGCAGCGAAGCGCCGACTTCGACCACGCGGACGGAATGACGCCGGCCATCGCTCGCGCGCTTGATGGGACGCGCGCGCCGGGATTTGCTAAGCCGCGACAATGGTGCCCCGGCAATCGCCGAATCCGACCGGCGCGAAGCCCGGGCGCCGCGCGCGCGCGGTGAGGATGATCTCGTCGCCGTCGAGCAGAAACGTGCGCCCTTCGCCATTCGCGAGCCGGATGGGCTGTGCGCCGCCGTTGCTGAGTTCGAGCAGGCTGCCGCCGCCGTCTGCGTCGGCCGATACGGTGCCCGAGCCGAGCAAGTCGCCCGCGCGCAGGTCACATCCGCCGCTGGTGTGATGGGCCAGCATCTGAGCCACGGTCCAATACAGATACCGCGCGTTCGACAGGGTGATGCGCTCCGGGGGCGTGCCGTCGCGCCGCATCCGCTCGGTACCCAGGTACACCTCCAGGGTGACGTCGAGGGCGCCGTGAGCCTGATCCGCGGCGTCCCACAGATAGTCCAACGGCCGCGGGTCCCCCGGCGGCCGCGGCGGCTGCGGCATCCGATACGGCTCCAGGGCTTCCGGAGAAACAATCCACGGCGACACCGAGGTCATGAAGTTCTTGGCGAGAAACGGCCCAAGCGGCTGGTACTCCCAGGCCTGAATGTCGCGCGCCGACCAATCGTTCAACAGACCGTATCCGGCGACATGGTCAGCAGCCTCGCCGATGGGCACGGGCGCGCCCAACGGCGAGCCCGGGCCCACCCAGATACCGAGTTCCAGTTCGAAATCCAGCCGGCGCGTCGGCGCGTAGGCGGGCGCCTCGGACTCGGACAATTTGATTTGGCCGTGGGGCCGTCGCACGGGCCTGCCCGATACGCGAATGGAGGAGGCGCGGCCGTGGTAGGCGACAGGCACGTACTTATAGTTGGGCAGCAGCGGCGCGCCGGGACGAAACAGCTTACCCACCGCTTCGGCGTGATGTATGCCCGCGTAGAAATCCGTGTAGTCGCCGACCGCGGCAGGAAGGTGCAGTGCGCAATCCGCGGCGCGATGGATCAGCCGGCGCACCGTCGGTGCCGGATTGGCCCGGCTCAGCACCTCGGACACGGCGCGGCGCAACGCGCGCCGGTATTGGCTGCCCAGGGCAAGAAACGCGTTGAGCGTTTGCGCCGATGCCGCAACGGCCGCAACCTGCGAGTCGCCGTTCAGCACACCGGCGGCAGCCAGGCCCCCGACGTCCAGAATGCAGTCGCCGATCGCAATGCCGCCGCGAGGTTGCCCGCCGGCCGGCGCGAAGATCGCGATCGGAAGATTCTGGATCGGAAACTGATCGTGACCGTTGGCGGACGGCACCCAGCACGGCAACCGGCAATCATGCGTGGCGTCCATCATGACGCGGCGTGCACGAAGGTCCTCTCCAAGCCGTCCCAACAGGAATCGTAGTCGCGCTGCAGCTGATCCAGCTGCAGCGCGCCCTGCGTCGGCCGTATGACCGCGCTGGTTTCCAACATGAAGGCGAGGGTGTCGGCCGGTTTCTCCGGCTTGAGGTCCGCGGCGAGCGCACGGCGCGTGGTTGCGGCGTCGGGTCCGTGAGCGCTCATGCGGTTGTGCAACGAGCCGCCTCCCGGCAGGAAGCCGGTCGCTTTCGCGTCGTAGGCGCCGCGCACCAGGCCCATATATTCGTTCATGAAATTGCGGTGAAACCAGGGCGGCCGGAAGGTGTTTTCCGCCACCTGCCAACGCGACGGAAAGATCACGAAGTCCACATTGGCGAGCCCGGGCGCGTTGGTGGGGGAGGTCAGCACCGTGCCCAAGGACGGATCCGGATGGTCGAAGCTCACCGTCCCCAGTGCATTGAATTTCGCCAGATCATACTTGTAGGGGACGTGCGTCCCGTGCCAGGCGACCACATCCAGGGGCGAGTGGCCGAGTTGGGTTCCCCAGAGGCCGCCCTGGAATTTTTGCACCAGCAGGGTGGGTTCATCGCGTTCCTCGAACCACGCCGTCGGGGTGAGGAAATCCCGGGGATTCGCCAACCCATTCGCGCCGATCGGCCCGAGGGACGGCAGCCGAAACGCCGTGCCGTGATTTTCACAGACATACCCGCGCGCCGGCCCGGCCGACAGTTCGACGCGCATCTTGATTCCCCGCGGTATCACCGCAATCTCCCCCGGGACGAGTTCCAGCAATCCGAATTCGGTGGCGATCCGCAACGCGCCGTGCTCGGGAACGACGAGGAGTTCGCCGTCGGCATCGAAGAAAATTCGCCGCATCGACTGGGTGGCGCGGTAGATATGGATGCTCGCGCCGGAGGAACTTTCGGGATCATGCGTGGCGCCGATGGTGAGCAAGCCGCCGATGAAGTCCGTTGGCGCCGTGGGCATGGGCAGCGGATCCCAGCGCAGGCGATTGGGCGTCGGCGGCGCCAGCGGTCCGCAGAGCGTGCCGCCGTCGATTCGTGAAAACCCGGGATGCAACGCCGAGGGACGGATCCGGTACAGCCAGGAGCGCCGTGATTCGTGTCGCGGCACGGTGAACGCGGTTCCCGACAGCTGTTCCGCGTAGAGCCCGAGGGGCGCCCGTTGCGGCGAATTGCGGCCCTCGGGCAACGCGCCGGCGATCGCTTCGGACGAAAACTCGTTGCCGAAGCCGGCCGAGTAGCCCAAGGGGTTGGTGATGCTCATGGCAATCCTCCATTTGCGTTTGCGTAATAACTTACGCAAAACTCAAGATCGGTGCATTGTGCCTGCATTGGGCGAATAATTCACGCTGCGCAGCCGGCGTAATTCAGTGCACGTATTGCGCGAAATCGCGGCGCGGCATCCCCGGAGCGCCCCTTGAATTGTTCGCATCCGCCCCTAACTCAGTGACATCACCTTCGGGCGCCGCGCGAAGGGAGTTGACAATCATTGGAATAGGAGTTTTGCCATGAGCAGTGTGATGCGACAGGACTATTGGAGCGCCGTGCCGAGATTGCAGGATGAGATCAATCGCCTGTTCGGCAATGTGCGCGAGAACGACAGCAGTTCGGCCACCGCAACGTGGATTCCGCCGGTCGACATTCATGAATACACCGATCGCTTCGAGCTGTATGTCGATTTGCCGGGCGTGGATCCCTCCAAGGTGGAGTTGACCCTGGATGGGGGCGTTTTGACGCTCGCCGGGGTACGCACCGAGCAGTCATCGAAGACCGCAGACGGTGCCCAGGCGCGCCGCATCGAGCGCGGACTCGGGTCCTTTCACCGCCGCTTCGTATTGCCGGACACGGCGGATGGCGAGAAGGTCAACGCCACCGGCAGGAACGGTGTCCTGACGGTCACCATTCCGAAGCAAGCCAAGGCCATGCCGCGCCGGATTCAGATCGACGGTTGACGGTTGACGGTTGACGATTGACGGTGTCCGGTCCGCCAGGGCAGGGGTCTTGGCGGGCCGGCATGATTACCGCTGCGCGCGTCGCTTGCGGAAGCCTGGTCATCAAACGGTCACTTGCTCTGGCCGGACGGCGCAGGCACGATAATCACCAAAACACCGAGGGCCGCTCATGACGGACATGTCCGCGCTCGACCGCGAGGAATTGATTCGCCGCATCGGACGCGATCTTGCGGACAGCTACGACGAAGAGCTCGAAATGGAGATCGAGGACCGGCATCCCCTTCCCGGGCTGCCGGACGGAGCAAACGGCGAGGCCGAGAGGAATTATCGACGCCGCTACTTCGGCGAGCTATTCCGGCTCCAGGCAGAGCTGGTGAAACTGCAGGATTGGGTGGTCGAGGCCCGGCAGAAGGTCGTCATCCTGTTCGAAGGGCGCGATGCCGCCGGCAAGGGCGGCATCATCAAGCGCATCGCGCAGCGGCTCAATCCTCGCGTCTGCCGGACGGTGGCATTGCCGGCGCCCAACGACCGGGAGCGGACGCAATGGTACTTCCAGCGCTACGTGGAGCATCTGCCTGCCGTGGGGGAAATCGTGCTGTTCGACCGCAGCTGGTACAACCGCGCGGGCGTCGAGCGGGTGATGGGATTTTGCACGCCCGAGGAATACGAGGAATTCTACCGCTCGGTGCCGGAATTCGAGCGCATGCTGGTGCGCTCCGGCATCAGGCTGCTCAAGTACTGGTTTTCGATCACCGACGAGGAACAGTACTTACGGTTCCTCGGGCGCATCCATGATCCGCTCAAACAGTGGAAGCTGAGTCCGATGGACCTCGAATCGCGCCGCCGCTGGGAGGATTACACCAAGGCCAAGGAAGTCATGCTCGAGCGGACGCACATTCCCGAGGCCCGCTGGTGGGTGGTGCAGGCCGTCGACAAGAAGCGCGCACGGCTCAACTGCATCGATCATTTGCTGAAGCAATTCGCTTACTCCGAGGTGCACAAGGTGCCCGTGGTCCTGCCCCAGCGCGAACACCACGAGGAGTACTCGCGCCAGGCGCTGCCCGCCGAGATGCTCGTCCCCGAGATCTATTGATTGACCAGCGCAACCGCCAGCGCGCCGGAGGCCGGGCGCGAGAGAAATTCGATTTTATTCGTCTGTCTCGGCAACATCTGCCGCAGCCCCACCGCCCTGGGCGTATTTCGGCAGCTGATGGCGCTGGAGGCCCCGGCCCTGAACGTCGACGCCGATTCGGCCGGCACGAGCGACTACCACATCGGCGAGCCGCCGGACATGCGCAGCACGCGCGCGGCGATGCGACGCGGCATCGACTTGAGCGGTCTGCGGGCGCGTCAGGTGAGCGCGCGCGATTATGATCGCTTCGAACTCATTCTCGCCATGGACCGCAGCAACTTGCGAGCACTGCAGGCGCGCAGGCCCAAGGGCTCGCGCGCCGACCTGCGCTTGTTCCTGGAGTATGCCGCAGGCCTCGATGATCTCGAGGTTCCCGATCCCTACTGCGGCGGGCAGGACGGGTTCGAACGCGTGCTCGATCTCGTCACGCTGGCCTCGCGTGGGCTGATTGCAGCACTCCGGCAACGGCGAGCCGCGTCATAGCAAGGTCCGCAGCAGCCAGTACAATCCGCCGGCGAGTGCGATGGAGACGGGCAGGGTGAGAATCCATGCCATGGCCAGATTGCGCACCGTAGCCCACTGCAGGCCCGAGCGATTCGCGACCATCGTGCCGGCGACGCCGGATGAGAGAACGTGAGTGGTGCTCACCGGCAGGCCGAACATGTCGGCGGCGCCGATGGTGACCATGGCCACCAATTCGGCGGATGCGCCCTGCGCATAGGTCAGATGCGTCTTGCCGATGCGCTCGCCCACCGTCACCACGATGCGCTTCCACCCGATCATGGTCCCGAGCCCCAATGCGATGGCCACGGCGACCTTCACCCACGTCGGGATGAACTTGGTCGCGTTGTCGAGTTCCTTCTTGTATTCGGTCAAAGTCTGCTGATCGGCCGCCGACAGTTTGATGACCGACGACTTGCCCACGTAGCGCAGGCCTTCGCTGACCAGATACATGTCGTTGCGAATGTTGACCATGGCGGCGGGCGGTACCTTCGCCAGCGAGCCATAGGTGTTCACCTGCCGCGCGACTGATTGCGACAAGGCGGTGATCGCGGGCAGCGCCTGTGCGGTCACCGAACGGGTCCGGACGATGCCGACCACCGCGCTATGCGGATCCGCCGGCGCCGGGCCGCTTCCGTAGCGCTGCAACGCTATTTGCGCACGCGAGGACACCGCCACGAACCTGCTCACATCCTCTTCGTGCATGGTGCGATTCAGCGCATAGGCGGTGGGCACGGTGCCGATGAGGATGAGCATGATGAGGCCCATGCCTTTTTGACCGTCATTCGAGCCGTGCGCGAAGCTCACGCCGGTGCAGGTCAGCACCAGCAAGGCGCGAATCAGCGGCGGCGGCGGTTGGTTGCCCTTGGGTTCCTTGAACAGGGAAGGCACATGGATCAGCGATTTGGCGATCAACAGCAGCAGCGCGGCGGCGCTGAATCCGAGCAACGGAGAGAACAGCAGCGATTCACCGATTTTTGCCGCCTGGCTCCAGTCGACCCCGCTGGTTCCGCTGCCGCTCTCGGCCATCAGCTGATTCATGAGGCCGACACCCATGATGGAACCGATCAGCGTGTGAGAGCTGGAAGCCGGCAGGCCGAAGTACCACGTACCCAAATTCCAGAGAATGGCCGCGATCAGCAGCGCGAACACCATGGCGAAGCCGGCGCCGCTGCCCACCTGCAGGATTAGTTCGACGGGCAGCAACGACACGATGCCGAAGGCCACCGCGCCGCTCGACACGAGAACGCCCATAAAATTGAAGAAGCCCGACCAGACGACGGCAAGGTTCGGTGGCAGCGAATGCGTATAGATCACCGTCGCCACCGCATTGGCGGTGTCATGGAAGCCGTTGACGAACTCGAACCCCAATGCGATCAGCAGCGCGACACCGAGCAACACGTATGGATAGACATGCGTGTCGCGAACCACGGATAGGTCGTCCGCCAAGTGGTATCCGGCATATATGATGCCCACGACGACGACCACGCCGGCGAGTACATTGAACCACGGACTCGGTTTTTGGCCGGCTACCGGAGAGGCGGCGCGCGGTTGATCGACCAGGGCAATATCGGACATGCTGAATATCCCGCTGAAAGTGAGATGCAGATCAAACTTTATAAGACTGTAGTATTGCGATTGGATGACACCGAAGGTTATTGATGCCTTTTACCATATCCCATGTTGCCGTCGTACTGCCCTTTGCCCGCCCGCTGGCGCGATGGCGGCTGCTCTCGGCGGCCATCATCGGCAGCATGGTTCCGGATTTCGGACTGCTGCTGCCGTGGCGCCCCGCGCGCATCGAGACTCATAGTGCCCTCGGCCTGCTGACGTTTTGTCTACCGCTGGGGCTGGCGACTTTTTGGATCTTTCAACTGCTCATCAAGACTCCCGTCACCGAGATACTGCCCAATGCCGCCTACGCACGTTGGCGCAAGTTTGCGGCGCCGGCCGAGTTTCGCAGCCTGACCCAATGGCTGCTGGCGGCGTGTGGAATCGAGGCCGGCGCCGTTACGCACTTGGTGTTGGACGCCTTCACCCACGAGGGCGCGCGCGGGGTGCGCATGATTCCGGTGCTGGACGATCCGCTGGTCGATATCGCCGGCCACCACGTGATCGGCGCGCGGTTCCTGCAGGATGTCAGTTCGCTCATCGGCTTGGGGCTCGTCCTGGTGTTCGTGGCCTACGGGCTGCGTCCGGGACGGCGCGCCGATGGGGTGCCCGCGCGCAAGCTGCGGCCGCTCGAACGCCTGGCGTGGATCATGGCTTACCTCGTCATGGCCCTGGTGCTCGCCGTGCTGTTCCTGTTCATCAGGCGCCCGCATTTCCTGGCCGGGGGGTCATTGGCAGTGGTGGTCGGCAACTACGCGATCGCCGCGCTGCGCGGTTTTGCCGCGGCCTTGGCGGTGATGAGCCTCGGTTTGACGCTTCGATTGCGCGCGAACCCCTCGAACCCCTGAGGTTCGCGCGCAACCAAACCCCGCTTGGCCGATGCCTCAGCGGTCGTCGGGTCCACTGCGCGGCGCGTCGCTCGGCGCGGAGGACCAGACGACATACTTGTTATCGCCGCCGGACTGCGGCGCCTCGGCGGGTCGCGGCAACGGCGCGGGCTCGCTGCGGGGCGCCGGCGCTATCGGCGCTGCGTTCGCCGGCGCCGCCGTGTCGAATCGAGGGGCGGCGGCTTCGGGGCGCGGTCCTCGATCGGCCACGGGCGCGACCTCGGGTCGCGGCGGGGTCTCGGGCCGCGGCGCATCGGGCCGCGGCGCATCGGGCCGCGGCGCGGCGTCGGGCCGGCTGGCTGCCGCATTGCCCTCGGGGCTCGCCTCGCCGGATCCCTGTCCATTCGCGCCGCTTTCTCCGCCGTCGCGCCGCCCGCGTCCACGCCTGCGCCGGCTGCGCCCGGTGCGCTCGCCCCCGGGACGCTGGTCCCCGGTCGAATCTCGGTCGCCGCTCCGCGGTGGCTCGGTGCCGCGCGCCGGGCCGTCGGGACGAGGCGATTCGCCGCGCGGTGCGTCGCTTCTCGGCGCCTCCGCACGCGGCCCTTCGCTGCGCGGCGCGTCGCGCCCGGGCGCGTTGGCCGGCCGACCCTGGCTATCGCGTCCAGGCGGCCGTTCGCGGCGCGGATCGCGGCCGGCATCGCGGCCGGCATCGCGTGGACTGTCGCGCCCCGGACCATCCCGGCGGCCGTCGCGATTGCGATCCCGGTCGCGATACCGGTCGCGGTCGCCGCCTCCGCGATATCGATCCTGCGGGGCGCGCTGCGGCGGGCGGTCGCGTTGAGCCGGTGTCGAGGCCGATTCCGCGGTGCCATTCATGCTCGGTGCCCGGGTACCGAACAGCCATTTCCACAGGCGCACGAGCGCGCCTTCCCGGGCGACTGCCACCGGGGCGGCGGGCGGCGGCGCCGTCGGCGCCTCAGGGACCGGCATCGGAACGATCGGCGCGGCCGACGCAGGAAGTATGCTGGGTACCAGCGGCGCTTCGCCTTGCGGTTTCTTGTCGCGATTTCCGATGTTCGAATCATCGATGCTGGGTTGGTCGGCGATCTGGTAACTCGCCGCCGTGTTTTCCGGCAGTTCCTTCTCGTCGTCGCGGATTCGCCGCAAGGTGTAGCCCGGCGTCTGCAAATGAGGGTTGGGAACGATCACGAGCGAGACCTTGTCGCGCGATTCGATTTGGTTCAGCCAATCCCTCTTCTCGTTCATGAGATAGGTTGCGACGTCGACCGGCACCTGCGCGATCACCCGGCCGGTGCGCTCCTTGCGGGCCTCCTCGCCGATCAGCCGCAACAAGGCCAGAGACATCGATTCCACGCCGCGAATCGTGCCCATGCCGCTGCAGCGCGGACAATTGATATGCGTCGTTTCGCTGAGCGCCGGGCGCAGGCGCTGCCGCGACAGCTCGAGCAGTCCGAATCTCGAGAGCCGGCCCAATTGGATGCGGGCGCGGTCCATCTTGACGGCATCGCGCAGCATGTCCTCGACGGCGCGCTGGTTGGCGGTCGATTCCATGTCGATGAAATCGATCACGATCAATCCGCCGATGTCGCGCAGACGCAGCTGCCGCGCAATCTCCTCCGCGGCCTCGAGGTTGGTGTTGCGAGCCGTCGCCTCGATGTCGCCGCCGCGTGTGCTGCGCGCCGAGTTGATGTCGATGGATACCAGCGCTTCCGTGTGATCGATGACCAGGCTGCCGCCCGACGGCAGCGTCACCTTGTGCGAATACGCCGATTCGATCTGGCTTTCGATCTGATAGCGAGTGAACAGCGGCACCGGGTCCTGATACAGCTTCAGCTTGCGCTGCGCATCGGGCGGCATGAACCGCTGCATGTACTCCTGAGCCTTTTGGAAGGCCTCAGGCTGATCGATCAGGCATTCTCCGACGTCGTCCGAGAAGTAGTCGCGCAAACCGCGCGTGACCGCATCGCTTTCCTGGAATATCAGAAACGGTGCGGCGCGGCCGTCATTGGCGGCAACGATCGCATCCCAGGCCGTTTTCAAGTTGTTCAAATCCCACTGCAGCTCTTCAGTAGTGCGCCCGACGCCGGCGGTGCGCACGATGGCGCCCATGCCGTCCGGAATCTGCAGGGCATTCATGGCCTCGCGCATCTGATCGCGGTCCTCGCCTTCGATCCGCCGCGAGACTCCCCCGGCGCGCGGGTTGTTCGGCATCAACACGAGGAAGCGACCGGCCAGGCTGATGAACGTGGTGAGCGCGGCGCCTTTGTTGCCGCGCTCCTCCTTTTCAACCTGCACGATCAGCTCCTGGCCTTCCTGCAGGAGATCCTTGATGTTCAGCCGGCCGCCGGCCGCCGGTTGAGATCGGAAATATTCCTTGGAGACTTCCTTCAACGGCAGGAAGCCGTGGCGCAGAGCGCCGTATTCCACGAATGCCGCCTCGAGACTCGGCTCGACGCGGGTTATCCGGCCTTTATAGATATTGGATTTTTTCTGTTCCCGTGACGGGATCTCAATCGATAAGTCGTATAGTTTCTGACCATCGACGAGTGCGACTCGCAGTTCTTCTTCTTGAACTGCGTTTACGAGCATTCTTTTCATTTGCCCCAACTAAGGTGGTAGGGGCCGAGGAGGAGAGCTTGAGAATAGAAGCCGGGGCCGCGACGTAAAGTGCGACAAAACTTGAGGCCATGCCGAACGCGAGCCACGCGACCGGCATCAATTCAACCCAATTCTGCCAAAACGTATACGGCAAGCCCGGGGCCTTGTTCTCGGTTAACCGCTTGTCAGACACTGAGGCTCCGCAAGGCTCTCTAGCGTCTGTCTCATCGGCCGAGCGATGGTCTGGAATTCCAGAACCAACTAATATGCGGCTCCCCAACGGATGGGGCGCCGCCGAAACCGGTGTCACCTTGACTTACATGCGTATGCCTAAGAACTTAGGCGGTACCCCAAAAATGGTTCAGCGCCTGACACGGTTTTGCGACATTATCACGACAGCCCGTCAGGGTCAATGTAATCAAGACCTTAGAAGATTGCTCTACGAAGATCTCCAAATATGAATAGTCCCGCCGCTGAATCCGTCCGCCTGCATGTCCCCAAAAGTGCCGTCGAGATGCGCACCATCAGCGCCGAGGAAGCGGGGCAGCGGATCGATAACTTTCTCATGCGGCACTTCAAGACCGTGCCGCGGAGCCGCGTTTACCGCCTCCTGCGCAAGGGCGAAGTGCGCGTCAACCGCAAACGGGTGGACGCGGAATACCGCATCGCCGCCGGCGACGAGGTGCGGCTGCCGCCGGTGCGCATCGACTCCGGCGATGCGTCGGGGCGCGCCGGCCCGGGACGCCCTTCCAGCAACCTGCTCGAACTCATCGAGGGAGCGGTCATTTTCCAGGACAAGCACTTGCTGGTGCTCGATAAGCCCGCGGGAGTGGCGGTGCATGGGGGCAGCGGCATGAGCTATGGGGTCATCGAGGCGCTGCGCGCATCGCGCCCGCGCGAGACGCTGGAGCTGGTGCATCGGCTCGACCGCGATACCAGCGGTTGCTTGCTGGTGGCGCGCGACCGGCCGGCGTTGACTTCGTTGCACGCCCTGATCCGCAACGGCGGCATGCACAAGACCTATCTCGCACTCGTGTCCGGCAGCTGGCAGTTGGGCACCAAGCGCATCGATGCCCCCTTGGCGACCGACAACCGGCAGCACGGCGAGCGGCATGTGCGCGTGGCCACGGCGGGCAAGGACTCGGTGAGCGTGTTCAAACCGGTCCAGTTCTTCGGCTCCGTCGCGACGCTGATGGAGGTGGACATCCCGACCGGCCGCACCCACCAGATCCGTGTGCACGCGGCCTTCGCCGGCCATCCCTTGCTGGGCGATGACAAATACGGGGATCGCGAGCGCAACGCCGAGCTGAAACGGCACGGCTTGAGGAGAAGCTTCCTGCATGCGCAATCAGTGGCGTTCGAATGGCCCGGATCCGGCATGCCGTTCCACGTCAGCGCTCCCTTGCCGGCCGAGCTGTCCGCGGTGCTCGATGCAATCACGCCGATGAAGCGTAGGGTGCCGAAGAGGCCAGGCGCTTCGGCAAAACCACCGCGCGGATCGCTCAAGACTACTCAGGCGCTTCGCGCCGAATCGACGGCGTCGAGGCGACGCCGTCCTTGATTTGCAACCGGCGCGCAGCGCCTATTTAAGGCAGTTCGTAACCCGCCGAGCGCAGCACTGCCGCCAGGCGTATCAGCGGCAGTCCGATGAGTCCCGTGGGATCGTTGCTGTCGATGGATTCGCACAGCGTGATGCCGAGACTTTCGCCTTTGAACCCGCCCGCGCAGTCGAGCGGGGA
>JBEKYO010000132.1:0-12651 GCA_049510875.1 Steroidobacteraceae bacterium | reverse complement strand
CGCAGGGGCATAAAATCCTCGCTTTGGTATCCTTCTGCCACGGTTCCGACTGAGGGGCACGTACGTGTGAAAAAGATCGCGGCTCGTGAGAGTTCCGCTGAAAAAGCTCTAGAGATAATGGCACTTACTTAAGCGCATAACGGATGACGACGTTTACGTATCTTGCGACGCGCTATTGCCCTGGGCACTTTGAGCCAGGGGAAGGATTTGGGCCGTCTTTTGCGAACTCTGGGCTCGATTCGACCGGGCCGGTTACCGACTGGGCGCTGCGCGATGAGCCTAAAGAGTTCGCTGGGCTCAGCGGCGCTGGGCCAGCTGCTCCACATCTGCACGGTGTGCTTGAAGGACAGCTCTCGCGGGTACACACCGGCCATGTGGGCGGCCTGCGCCATCAGCAG
Source organism: Steroidobacteraceae bacterium (assembly GCA_049510875.1). GTDB lineage: Bacteria > Pseudomonadota > Gammaproteobacteria > Steroidobacterales > Steroidobacteraceae > Bog-1198. The sequence goes on along the minus strand of JBEKYO010000132.1, from coordinate 12,253 downwards.
CCGAATCAGGTTGTAGGCCAACAAGGACACCCACAGCTCTTTCTCCACCATCGCCGGCGTCAAGCAGCGCAGCACCTCCATCCCCAAGGTGGTCTTGATGTTGCGAATGTCGAGTTCAATGTGCCAGCGGCGCGCGTAGAGCGCAGCGAGCTCGCCCTTGGGCAGCACACGGGCATTGTGCATCGTGGTCACGAGCACTTGGCCATCGACCTTCGCTTCACGCACCAGGATCTCCTTGGGGAAGGCTCGGTATTGCTCCAGACTCATCCACTCGGGCCGCGTCTCGGGCTTGCTCCAGTGCACGAGGTGATCGCGCTTGGCGAGCGAGCGGCCACGGCGAAAATCCGTGAGGCGCGAACCGTGCTGCTCAAAGAGCACATCGACGCCGGCTGCTTGCAGCGTGGCGATCTGAAAATAGCTGCAGTAGAGCGCATCGGCCAGCAACACATCCCCGGCTCGCAGCGTGCCGTGGAGGCTGCGAAACAGGTCTTGCTCGCTCTGCCCCTTGCTCGCGTGCGCACCGATCGCCGCTTCCAAGATAGCCCCGGTCGACAGGCACACGATCCCCACCAGCCCGGCCAAGGGGAAGCCCACCCCGGGGGCCTGACTGCGCGGTTGCGGATAGCGCACCTGGTTCTCGGCAGTGTCGGGCATCGAGATCCCTGTGCCGTCGGCGAGCTTCACGCACCGACCGCGCCAGCGCCAGCCACGCGGCGCCTGGGCACTGACCAAGCGCCCGGTCTCGCGCGTCAGAGCGACGATCATCTCCAGCGGCAACCGGGCGCGCGCTCGGCAATAGCCGCCCGTGCGGATGCTCTGCACGCTCAAGCCCTCGGCCGCGCGCTGCCCCGCCCAGGCATCGACCGCTCGTTGACACGAGCGATCCAGCGCCAAGGACTGTTTCATGAACATCGAGAGGGTTACGGTGGGCGGATAAAGCCGCTCGCGGTGCTCGGGCAGATGCGCCTCGGTCATCTCCAACAACTCCGGCCCGGTCAGCAAGTTAAAGAAATCCACCGCACCGGCTTGGCGAATCTGCCGACCGATACGACTTTGATGTTGCTCAGAGCGAAATCCGACATTACGATCCCTCAAGGCTGGTCTCCGGGTTGCTGGTATGGGTGTGTGGTAACAACCATCCTATCAATCTGGGCCAGCCTTCCTCCTTTCTTTCAATCGCTTAGCTCCGCGAATCGATCTCGCTGGGGCTTAAGTAAGTGCCATTAAACCTAGGCAGGCGTTGGGAATCACGATGCGCATCCAGCGGGTCAAATTCCCAGTTACTTGCCCGACTTGTGGATACGAGTTTCTTTCCGCCTTACGCGTTGTCGAAGTGGACACCTCGATTCGTCTGGGGCGTCCCCTGCAATTGTACGCCGCCTGTCACGATCGATTCTGGACCGCGAGCGAACATGAACTACAACAGATTCGGGAGTACCTTGAAATGCTTCGGGTTGCCTCGCAGCTTGGTGATCGACGCATGGAGCCAATCCGGGCAAGCGGCGCTCGCCGTCGCCGCCGTCGGCCCGTGAATCCGCTGCAGGGCGGAACCATGGGGTCCGGCTGCGCCGCCAGATACTGAGGGAGACCCCCGGCGCCGTGAGTCAATGAAAATGCACATTATTCTTGAGATGGTGGGAATTTTAGCCGCATCGTGCGCCTTGGTCGTGGCACTCCTCGGATTGTTGCGCGACCTCATCGAGCGCGGCCCGCACGGGGTTCCCACGTTCGAGGAGGATTCGACGCTGAGACGGTGCCCTGCGGAATCGGAGACTCGAGCGGCATGGAATCCGCCGAGGTTCCAAGCGCCGACCGACCCCAAGCGGGAGCATTCCACCTGAGATCCAGCTGAGGATCGGCGCCCGCGCTACGCGGGATTCAGCGGATAGCCGGGCAACTCGCGCCTTGCGAAGGGTCTGCCACGCCTGGTAGCAACTGCGGGCGTGCTTGCTCCCCCGCTTGCATGAATAAAACTTCATTTCAGCGTCCTGACTGTCGCCATCCGCCGTCAGTTTCATTTGTGCGGCTCGAGGGGCGAAAATCGCACTGCGGCTGCCGGGTACACACTCATCCCTATTGAGATGGAGGGCGCTACGATGAACGATTCAGTTGTGCGATTTCCCGTGACCTGTCCGGTATGTAGTCGGGAATCCCTCGCAGGATCGAGTCTAAGTGCAATCGTGCAATCACTCGCGGCGGATCGTCCGCTGAAGCTGTCCACACAGTGCGTTGGCCATAGGATTGCGTGGGTCGCCAACGAGGTGGAACGGAACCAAATTCGGGACTACGCGGACGTCGTTCTTTGGTCCCTCAGCAGACTTTCCAAACGCCCCGCGTTACGCGCGCTGGGCGCGAAGTGCTAGATTCACGGCGTCACTGTAAAAGGTTTGTTGCTGGTGAGCGTGCCGCCGGGCGTGGTCACTGCAACGAAGCCCGTGGTGGCGTCGGTTGGAACCGTAGTGGTGATCTCGGACGCTGAGACGAGGGAAAACGTCGCGGCGGTCCCGTTGAACGTGACATTCGTCGCACCGGTGAGATCGGTGCCTAGAATCTTGACGGCCGCTCCCACCTTGCCCGAGGTCGTCTGCGTTTCCACAAACGCGCCGAGATCCAGAGAGATGCAAAAAACGGTGCCATCGCTATGTGCCCCGCCTCCCCACGTCGTCCCATAGAAGTCGCCGTCGGTCGCCTGGGTCAATCCCGCGTACGGTATGTCACCATCCTTGCAATCCGGGAAGGTGCCCACTGAGCAAAAACTATACTGGGTGGTCAATGTGCCGCCGAGAGTGATCTGAAACACCGAACCGTGGCCGTGGGCTCCGCCTTCGGAGGTCGTGCCGTAGAGATTCCCATCGGTGGCTTGGATCAGTCCGGCATAGGGAGATTCGCCATCCGCGCAGTCCGCTTGGGAGCAAAAACTGTACAGCGTGGTCAACTTTCCGCCCGAAGTGATTTTGAAGACCGAACCGTCTCCAGTCGCCCCACCAGTCTGCGTGGTCCCGTAGAAGTTACCGTCGCTCGCCTGGACCAGTCCCGCATAGGGCTCTTGACCGTCCGCGCAATTGGTTTGGGAGCAAAAACTGTATAGCGTGGTCAGCTTGCCCGCGGCAGTGACCTTGAAGACCGTACCCCCGCCCTTGGCCCCCCCGAAATACGTTGTTCCGTAGAAGTCCCCATTAACGCCTTCGATCAGCCCCGCATACGGCGACTCGCCGTCGGCGCAGCCCGTCAGCGCGCAAAAACGGTACAGCGTGGTCAGCGTACCGCCGGCGCTCATCTTGAAGATCGTGCCGCAACCGTGGGGACAAGATTCTGCGACATTCCCGCCGGCCTCCGTCGTTCCGTAGAAGTCTCCGTTCGTGCCTTGAATGAGTGCTGCATAGGGAGATTCACCGTCCAAGCAATTGGTTTGCGAGCAAAAGCCATACAAGGTGGTCAGCTTGCCGCCGGGGGACGTTTTGAAGACCGTCCCTCCGCCGTTCGCCCCGCCATCGTTCGTGGTCCCGTAGAAATCCCCGTTGGTGCCTTGGACCAGTCCCGCGTAGGGGTTCTGGCCGTCCGTGCAATCCGGGTAGGTGCCTTCCGAACAAAAGCTGTGCAATGTGGATCGGGTACCGCCGGTGGTGATTTTAAAGATCGAGCCAATGCCGCTCGCCCCGCCATCCTGCGTTGTCCCATAGAGCTCCCCGGTAGTGCCCTGGACCAGTTCCGCATAGGGTCCTGCGCCACCCTTGCCGTTGAAGCTGTATTCCGTCGTGAAAGTTTGTGCATAGGCCGTTTGGCCCGCAGCTACCCAGCACATCAGCGAGCTCAATGACATAAGCGCCATCGCCGAATTTGATAGTCTGTTCACTTACCCCTCCCCCCATGCTTGATGTCATCGTCTCACCGAGTGGGTGACGCCGGGGGTTAAATCTCACGCCGCGCTGCGGCAACAGTCAATGATCCGAAGCCGTCGGTAATGGTCCGCCGGAAGCCACAACGGTCCGACATCGGGACTGCCTGCCCATAACCAAGGCGAGGCGTTTGCCTCGCACCGCTGTGCTTGTGATGCCGGTCGCGCGGCGATACAGTCGGGGTCGACAGCAGCACATTCGGGTATTCCCGGGCCTGCCATAAGAAGATCGCGGGGGATGCGTTATGCGACCATTCAAAGTGTCGGCGATTCTAATCAGTACCTGGGCGGCACTCGCTGTGGCCGGGGCGCAAACCGCCGTGCTATCCATCGATGATGGCGACCTGGTGACGCTGGGCGGCAATACACGGTCCGAGGCGACGTCGGCGAATGACCGTGGCGCCGTCGATCCGGCCATGCCGCTCGAACATCTCGAGTTGCAGCTACGGCGCTCGCCCGAGCAGGAGCGCGCGGTCGAGTCCTTCATCGAGGCACTGCACGACCCGGCTTCGCCCAACTTCCATCGCTGGCTTAGCGCCGAGGAATTCGGCCAGCGGTTCGGCGCTTCCGCAGACGCCACTGCGGCGGTCCGCGGATGGCTGGAGAACAACGGATTCCGCGTTGGTCCGGTGTATCCCGGCGGTATGGTGCTCGATTTTTCCGGCACGGCCGCCCAGCTCTCGGCCGCGTTCCACACATCCATCCATCAACTCCGCGTGCGCGGAGAGACGCATTTTGCCAATATGAACGATCCGCAAATTCCGCGCGCATTGGCGTCCGCGGTCACCGGCATCGTCAAACTGAACGACTTTCGTCCGGTGCGCAAACACCGGCCGAGCCCCAGGTACTCCGGGAGTTGCACGGGCAGCCCGTGTTACCTCATGGCACCGGCCGATCTGGCCACGATCTACGATTTCAATGCCCTGTTCCAGGCGAAAACGCCGATCACCGGCATGGGCCAGACCATCGCCGTGGTGGAGGATACCAATCTGTATCGCGATAGCGACTGGACCAACTTCCGCCGCATCTTCGGCCTCGACGGTTACCGAGGAGGCACGATGTCCACCATCCATCCGCAGCCGCGCGCGGGTGCAGCGCCGTGCACCGATCCAGGCGTCAACAGCAACGGCGACGACGTCGAGGCGACCCTCGACGCCGAGTGGTCCAGCGCCGCGGCGCCCGATGCGACCATCCTGGTGGCTTCGTGCGGCGATGCCGCAACCGTGGACGGCGTGCGGCAGGCCATCCATGATCTCATCGACAGCGAGTCGCCGCCGGCGATCATTAGTGTCAGTTATGGCATTTGCGAGACCGAGAACGGCGCCACGGCCAACGCATTCTTCGCCGCCATGTATCAGCAGGCGGTGGCCGAGGGCATCTCCGTGTTCGTCGCCACGGGTGATTCCGGACCGGAGGACTGCGCGCCCAATTTCACGAGCCCCGCGAAGTTCGGCATCGGAGTCAATGGCTGGGCATCGACGGTGTACAACGTGGCGGTAGGAGGCACCGACTTCAGCGACACCTTTGACGGCACCAACAAGGAATATTGGGGCATTAGTCAGGGCGCGCCGTGGGGCACGGCCAAATCCTATGTTCCCGAGATGGCGTGGAACGACACCTGCGCCAGTGACCAGACCATCATCACTTTCGGATACGCGAGGAGTTACGGCGCCGATGGCTTCTGCAACAGCACAACGGCCTTTCCTTATTACATCGGCACCGGCGGCGGGGAGGGCGGACCGAGCGGTTGTGCCACCGGTACTCCCTTGACCAGAGGTATCGTCGGCGGCACGTGTGCGGGATGGCCCAAGCCTTCCTACCAGGCGCTGATTGGGGTGCCATCGGACGGGGTGCGGGACGTTCCGGATGTGTCCATGTTCGCCTCCGACGGCTGGGAATGGAAACACCAGTACTTGATCTGTTTCAGCGATCCGAACAACTACGGGCTTCCATGCGAAGGCAACCCGTCGATTTGGGGCCTCGGCGGCGGCGGCACGTCGTACGCGACACCGATCGTTGCGGGCATTCAGGCGCTGGTGAACCAAAAAATGGGCGCGAAACAGGGCAACCCGAACTTTGTCTACTATGCCCTCGCTCGGCAGGAGTACGGGTCCGATGGAAACCCGCATTGCGATTCGAGCCTGGGGCTGCATGGCGACTCTCGGTGCGTGTTTCACGACGTCACCTTGGGCACCGATTCTCAGGACTGCAAGGGGCCTGCGAATTGCTTCCTTCCGTCGGGCACCTACGGGGTCATGTCGACCTCAGACTCGAGCTACGAACCGGCTTTCAAAACTCATCCGGGATATGACTATCCGAGCGGCATCGGAACCATCAGCGCGCGCAATCTCGTCGACGATTGGGCTACGGCGGTCCCTGCGCGCGCGCCGGGCGAAAAGGAAAACTAGGCTGGGGTCCTCCGGCCCAGGGCCGGACTCATCACGGATGCAGCACACCTGACCAGGCGTGCCACGGCGAGGCGTCGGAATCTTCTCACAGTAATCGTGGGGAAGCGCCGGCCCACGTTTTTCTTGGCGGACCGTAGGACCCATCCCACATCGTCTTGTAACACGCTGAACGGCGGGCGATTCCCCGGCGCGGGCCCGACGGGAACTTCGACCCGGGAAGCGCTGGTCAAAAATAAGGTTCGTCACAGCGATGATGATGGAGCACGCAATGCACAGTACTCAGAGCACGATCGCTGCGCCTCGCCTCGTGGGCCTGCTTACGGTGGCGGCCGTGTTGGGCTGCGCCTCAAAGCCGGACATTACGCGGGCACCGTTCACGGCGGCGGCTCCGTTCAGCAAGACGGTCGCTGGATCCGGGGACGCCGTTTGTTGGAGCGTCAAGCGCGCACTGCTCGGTCAAGGGTACATGCTGGACCGGTCCAGCGAGCCTGGAGTATTGACCGGGACGCGGGACTATCAGCCCGAGGAGAAGTTGAACGTCACGGTGCGCCTGCAGACGACCTGCGCCGACAATCACGATGGGACGAGCATCGTGTTCGTCACCGCGGATCGAGAGGAGAGCCGGGTTCAAAAGATGAAACAGTCGACGAGCGCAGGAATCGGGCCGGCCACGATCACGTTGCCGTCGGGCTCCGCCAAAGTGCTCGGGGTCGTGCGTCGGGAGACGATTCAGGATCCAAATTTTTACAACAGCTTCTTTGTTCTGGTCCAGGGGTTCGTCGCCCAGGATGGCCAATCGCATATGGAACAACATGCCGACGTCCCCAAACAGGCAGACCAAGTGCGCCAGTAAGGCAAGCGAAGCCGCGCACTAGCCACGGCGATTGCGGCCGCGAACCGAATGGTCCCGGCCAGTCGACACCACTTTCAACCGAGAGCTAAGGAGGTTACGATGAACCGCAAAACGCTTATATCAATTGCTGCAGGCTCGATTCTCGGGGCGGCGCTGCCGGGAGCGTATGCTGCCGGCCAGGCAGCCGCACCGAGTCAAAACGATCAGCAGCAGTCGGCCAACACGGCCAACAATCAGCAGGATATCGCGCGCGACAAGGCCGACATCCAAGCGGACCGCAAAGATATCCGGGCGGACCACCAGGACATCCAGTCCAATCTGACGGATATGCGGGCGGATCATACGGACATGCGGGCGGACCGCGCGGATATTCGCGCGGACCATCAGACTCTCCGCCAGGACTATGCGGAGCAGCGCGACGGCGTGAACGAACAGGCCACCATCGCCAGCGAGAAGGCCGACATCCAGGCGAATCACAAGGATATCCAGGCGAATCGTCAGGACGTGCAAGCGGATCACCGGGATGTCCGGGCGGACCGCACAGACATGCGGGCGGATAAGACGGATCTTCGCGCAGACCAGCGGGATCTCCGTCAGGATTATGCCGAGCAGCGCGAAGGCGCGAATGAACACGCCGATATCGCCCGCGACAAGGCCGACATCCAAGCGGACCGCAAAGATATCCGGGCGGACCACCAGGACATCCAGTCCAATCTCAAGGATATCCGGGCGGATCACACAGACATCCGGGCGGACCGCGCGGATATTCGCTCGGACCATCAGACTCTCCGCCAGGACTACGCGGAGCAGCGCGACGGCGTGAACGAACAGGCCAATATCGCCCAGGAGAAGGCCGACATTCAAGTGGACCACAATGATATCCGGGCGAATCGTCAGGACGTGCACGCGGATCATCGGGACGTGAGAGCGGACCGCACCGATATCACACGCGATCAGCAGGACATCCGCCAGGACCGCCGGGACTTGCGAGCCGATGAGAGGGATCTGCGCAGCGGGGACCAGGATGATCGGCGCGCTGATTGGGATTCGCGCAAGCCGCAGATCACGGCGACCACGCTTGCGAACAATGCGGCCGAGAATAACAAGAAGATGCAGACCACGGCCAACACGCAGAAGTCGTGGTATCACGTTTGGTGATTGTGAAGTCGGACAGTCGCTTCACTTACGCAGAAGAGGGGCGCGCAGCAATGCGCGCCCCCACATCGGCTGCTTCCCCGCCGTCGGCAAGGAAGAGGTGCTATGGCGGCGAGTGCGCCCAGACAGAGGCGTGGGCAGTTGATCTGGTCGACGACGCCAGCTGGTGGATTGCGCGAGGTAGCGCCTGTGAAAGGTGGCGCACCAGTTCTCGCGGCTGCAGATCCAATTTCGCGGCCAGGGCACGCAGGGCACCCGTGCCGAAGAGCGTATGCAGCTGCTCGCTGAGAATGGGTTGTCGGACGTCGCTGCTGAGCCACGAATTTGCCACTTGGCCCAATCCCATCTGTTCCATGCGGTTTACAATGCCGGCGACGGCGCCGTGGCGGTGGATCAAATCGTCCACGGCGCGACCGAATTCGTCGCTCGACAACTGTCCCCAGAAAACGCGGGTTGCTGGCATCCGCCGCTGCATGACCGTCATCATCCTCTTCAACGGATTTACGTATCGGTATCGGCCATATTGCCGGGAGCAGCAGACTCGCCGAGGAGAAGCACGTCGCAGTTCGGGCCATTGCCGGTGAACAGCGTGGCCGGCCATGACCGTCGGTCGCATGCGCGCAACTGGCCGCCGCACGGAAGCACGCCGGCGGGCTAAGAGCGCGTGTTGCGATCGGTCCAGCGGGGGCACGCCTGCGAGCGGCGCGATCGGTCGGCAAATCCCTTATAGTGACGCTACACGCCAAATCACGGGGGAATTGCCGATGACCATGCGCGCTGCTGCCGGGCTGATCGCCCTTGCACTATTGCCGCTGTTGCCGGGCCAGGGCGCGTCGCGAACCGTCACGGTTCACGATCTTGTGCCAATCGTCCGCCTGGCCGACCCTCACTTCTCACCGGACGGTAAGTCCGTGGCCCTGGTCGAAACCCGAGCCGACGCGGACTCGGACGAGTTTCGGTCGGAAATCCTCATCGTCGACGTCGCCAGCCGTCAGGTTCGATCCTTGACCCGTGCGAGGCATCATGCCAGTGCCCCCCGGTGGTCTGCCAGCGGGGACAGCATCGGGTTTCTCGCACCCGACTCCGACAAGGTGATGCAGCTCTTCGTCATGCCCATGGACGGCGGCGACGCACTTCAGCTCACCAACGGCAAGGATGGTGTCGATCAATTCGCGTGGAGTCCGGACGGATCGAGTATTGCCTATGCGAAGGCGGACCCCAAACCGGAGTTGAAGGGCGAAGACAAATTCCGCACCGCCTTCAAAGTCGGCAACGATGATGTCACCATCAGCGAAGCCGTCCGACCGGTTCACCTGTGGCTCATATCGACGCAGGGAGGCGAGTCGAAGCGATTGACCGGTGGGACTTGGTCGCTGCCCTCCAGCCTGCCGCCGGGACCTCCCTCGTCTCCGATCGTCTGGTCCAAAGATGGAAAGTCCATCATTCTCGTGCGGCAGGAAACTCCGTCGACCGGAGACCAATTTCGCACCCACATTCAAGTGCTCGACGTGGCGACCGGCCAAATCCGCTCGCTCACGGGCGATACCATGCTGGAAGGCTATCCCGTCCTGTCGCCAGATGGGTCGACCGTCGCCTATTGGCGCAGCCGCGGTGCTCGTCCGTGGAACTATCAGGACATATGGTTGGCGCCGTTTGCCGGCGGCGCGGGTCGTGACATAAGCGTGGCGCTCGATAAGAACGCCTTCGCGACTCGCTGGTCGCCGAACGGCGATTGGCTGCTGGTCGGCGGCAATGCGAATACGACCGTGGGATTCTGGCGGCTGAAGCCGGATGGTACGTCCATGCCGTTGGATCTCGCCGGCGTGATGCCGGTCAACGGTTATTGGATCGACGCTGACCTCGATCGCGGCGGCAGGATAGCCTTCATCGGGCAGACCAAAACCGATCCTTACGAGCTTTACGTGGTTCCCGCCGACGGCGGCGCCGCCGTTGCCCTCACCCAGGTAAATTCGGGCCTCGCAGAGCTGACGCTCGCGCGCTCCGAAACCATCACCTGGAAGGGCCCGGCCGGCCGCGCCCTCGACGGTGTGGTTACTTATCCGGCCGGCTATCAAGAGGGCAGGCGCTATCCGCTGGTGCTCTATGTGCATGGCGGACCCAACTCATCGTCGCGAGAAAGATTCAGTCTCATGCCGCAGCTGCTGGCTTCCCATGATTGGCTCGTGTTCGAGCCGAACTACCGGGGAAGCGACAATATGGGAAACGCGTTCTACGCCGCCATTTACCAGGACGCAGGGCAGGGTCCCGGCGAGGACGTCATGTCCGGGGTCGCTTACCTAAGGAGCCGCGGGCTGATCGACCCGGCCCGAATGGCGGTGACCGGCTGGTCCTATGGCGGCTTCATGACGACCTGGCTTGCGGGGCACTACCCGGTGTGGAAGGCGGCCGTGGCGGGCGCTCCGGTTACGGATTGGGTGGAGATGTACGATCTGTCAGATGGCAACGTTACCCAGGTGGCGGCCACGGGCGCGTCACCCTACGTCGGAGACGGAATGGCAATCAATCGCCGCCAGTCGCCGGCCAGCTCCGTCAGCAGGATCACGGCGCCGACGCTCATTATGTGCGACACGGGCGATTTCCGGGTGCCGATCGCCCAGTCATTCGGGCTGTATCGGGCGCTCATGGACAATCACATCACGACAGATTTCTATGCAATACCCACCGGAGGCCACTTCCCGGGTGATCCCATTCGGCAAATGGATGTCTACCAGCGCTGGATCGACTGGCTGGTGCCTTATTTGAAATGAGCTGCCTCGCTATCGAAGAAGCGCGTCCATGTCGGCTTGCATGCGCTCCTTGTATTCGTCTGACCAGTGAGCGCCGGGCTTGAGTTTGCCGTTGGTTTGCGGTCGGGGTGGAGGCGGTGTCTTCGTTTCCGGTGCCGGCTTTCGCGCGGCCACCTTTAGCTTGAGCGTGACACGTGATGATGTGGGGACAGAAGACGAATTCGAATTGTCCATGCGGTTCTTGGGCACCTATCTCAATTGGTTATGTTGCTCGTGTCGACCTGCCACCATTGTACTCAATGTCGGTGATCGAGTGCGTAAAGAAGTGTCGGCCGGCCAATTCGCGCCATGCCTCGTCGCCCGCCGTCACTCCATCTTCATGCCCGGCATGGCGGAGTGGTCCATATTATCGTGCCCTTGATCGTCATCATTCGTCGCCCAAATTCTCTTCGGATCCGACTCGTACGGGTAGACATGCACCATCCATCCCAACACATGGGGAAGAAACGTCCCGCCGGCGGATTCGCAGGCTTCCCTGGTGGTGATGGAACCTGCCAGGCCAAACTTTGCCGTCGCCCCGAAGTAAGCGGGCCACTGCCCACGGGGGGCTTTGCAGAAATTCACGTGTTGGTGCCAGCGAGCGATGCTGAGCGGGATGCGGTCGTTCAACTCTTGCTCCGTGGCATCGACTCGATCCGTGTACATCGCCCCTACGAGTTTATATCCCCCGTCGGGGGTTTTCCTGTACAGCAGTGAGGTCGGCTTGAGCGGGTCGAAGCGCCTTCTAGCCTCTCGGCCGTTGGTGTACTTTGTGAAGTGATATTGGGGTTGCGGAAATTTGGGAAGGAAGATCTCATAGCCGTCAGACAAGGCCTTGTGATAATCCTGGTAGGGTGCCATGGCCGCCTTTGCGGCCTCCAGCACTGCGTCGGCTTTTTGTCGATCGCCCGCTGTCGCAGGTCTCAGCTCCGTCATGTGCATGTGCCCCGACATGGGAGCCATTGCGTCATTCGTTGGGTCGGCACTTGTAATCGAAGCAACGGCAAGACCAATGAATGCGGCCATCCACGCGTGGCCGAGCCGCCTTTCCGCGGTGACATTTCGCAACTGAAAGTCTTGCGCCTGCATACAGCCGGTATGATAGCGTTCTCGATCATATGTGAGTATCGCCGAGATCGAGAGGCCGCGGTGCGGC
>JBEKYO010000131.1:0-12697 GCA_049510875.1 Steroidobacteraceae bacterium | reverse complement strand
AGCATCGTCGATACCTCGCTGTCGCCGGACGCGCGCTGGCTGGTCGTCGTGACGGCGCCTAAGTCCGCCGCCGTGGGGTTCGAGGGCAAGCTCACGCGCTACGTCACGGAGTCGGGTTACGAAGAGTTCGACAAGGAGCGCGTGCGCGTCGGGCACAATCCGCCGGCGGCGCAGTCGCTGCTGCTTTTGAACTTGACCGATCACTCGGCTCACGAACTGGCGACCGACTCGCTGCCCGGAATGCACGACGATCCGCTGCGGGCGATTCGCGAGGAAAACGGTCGGCCCGATCCGCCGGGCGCTGCGGGCGGCCCGAAACCGCGCGCGGTCTTGATCAAGCCCAAGGACCCGGATGACGGCGCCGGCGGCATCAGTTGGAGCCGCGACAGCCGCGGCCTGGCCATTCAAATTCGCGCCATCGACAACAAGGACCGTTGGATTGCGACGGTGGATTTCAATCGCTACCAGCTCGTTCCCCAGCATCGGCTTACCGACCCGGCGTGGATCGGCTGGCGCTTCAACGAATTCGGATGGCTGAACGACGGCCAGACCCTGTGGTACGAGTCCGAGGAGTCCGGGTTTGGCCACCTGTACACCAAGTCGCCGGGCGATGCGCCGCGTGCGCTGACGCAGGGGCGGTTCGAGATGGGCGATCCTGAGCTGTCGGCGGACGGGCGCTGGTTTTATCTGGTGGGCAACGCCCAGGCCCCAGACGCGTACGACGTCTATCGGGTGCCGAGCGGCGGCGGCCCTTTGAGCCGCGTGACCCATCTCGAGGGCGTCGAGACTTTCTCGCTCGCGCACGACGGCAAGCGCGTGTTGGTGACGCATTCCTCGAGCTACATTCCCGCGCAGATTGCCGTGGCCAACGCCGATGGTACGGGCACCGCCCGGGAGCTGACCGATACGCGCACCGCGGACTATCGATCCATGACCTGGATCGCGCCGGAAATTGTGCAGGTGCCCTCGACGCACGGGGGCGGCGTCATTTTCGCCAAGGTGTACCGGGCGGACGGGGCGCAGGCGGGGGCGGTAATAGGAGTAGGAACAGGAGTAGGAACAGGAGCAGGGACAGGAGCAGGGACAGGAGCAGGGACAGGAGCAGGGACAGGAGCAGGAGCAGGGACAGGAGCAGGGACAGGAGCAGGGACAGGAGCAGGGACAAGGGCGGTCGCGGGAACCGGAACGGGGGCGGCAACAGGAACGGTGGGCGGGACGGTTGCGGGAACAGGAACCGCGGCGGGCTCGCGGCGCCCGGCCGTGGTGTTCGTGCACGGCGCCGGATACACGCAGGACGTGCATCGGCGATTTCCCTACTACTTCCGCGAGCAGATGTTCCACAATCTGCTGGCGCGTAAGGGCTATGTGGTCATCGACCTGGACTACCGCGCCTCGTCCGGGTACGGCCGCGAGTGGCGCACGGCGATCTACCGGCAGATGGGTCATCCGGAACTCGAGGATCTGCTCGATGGGAAGCAGTGGCTGGTCGATCATGCGTCCGCGGATCCGAAGCGCATCGGCATCTATGGCGGTTCGTACGGTGGATTCATGACGTTGATGGCGCTGTTCCGCGCGCCCGGAGAATTCGCCGCCGGTGCGGCGCTGCGTCCGGTCACCGATTGGATGCAATACGAGCACGAATACACTTCGGACATCTTGAACGACCCGCAGGTCGACCCCATTGCCTACGCGCGATCGTCGCCGCTCGAATTCGCGGCGGGTTTGCAGGACCCGTTGCTGATCTGTCATGGGGTCATCGACGATAATGTGCTGTTCGAGGATTCGATGCGTCTCTACCAGCGGCTGATCGAATTGCACAAGGACAATTTCACGATTTCGCCCTATCCGCTCGATTCGCACGGCTTCATCAACGCCGATTCCTGGATCGACGAGTACAAGCGCGTCGATCGGCTTTTCGAAGGAACCTTGGGCAGATGATGGCGGCGTATCGAAGCGACCTTGGGCAGGTGATGGCGGCGTTTCGAAGCGGCCTGGGGCAGGTGGCGTCGGCTTTTCGTAGCGGCCTCGGGCGGGTGATGCCATGCCGTTCGTGACCGCTGGGCGCATCGACCGGCAGTACGACGTCATCGTGGTCGGCTCCGGTGCGGCGGGCGGGCAGACCGCCTACACGCTGTGCATGGAGGGCGCGCGAGTGCTCATGCTGGAGGCCGGCCGCAAGTATTCGCCCGACACTGAAACGCCGATGTTTCAAACCCCCGATCAGGCGCCGCTGCGCGGCGCGGAAACGCCGGACAAGAGCTTCGATTTCTACGATGCGACCGTCGACGGCGGCTGGGCGGTGCCGGGGGAGCCCTATACGCAAACCTCGCAGGAGGCGGGGGGGCGCTTCGAGTGGTGGCGCTCGCGCATGCTTGGCGGCCGGACGAATCACTGGGGCCGCATCGCGCTGCGCAATGGTCCCTACGACTTCAAGCCGCACCGGCGCGACGGGCTGGGGTTCGATTGGCCGCTAGCCTACGAGGACGTGGCGCCTTACTACGATAAGGTGGAGCGGCTGGTCGGCGTGTACGGCACCTCCGAGGGGCTCGACAACACACCGGATTCGCCGGCGGGATGTCTGCTGCCGCCGCCGGCGCAGCTGGTGAGCGATCGGCTGATCGCGCAGCGCGCCAGGCGGCTCGGCATCCCGGTCATTCCCGGCCACCGCGCCGTGCTCACGCAGCCGCTCGATTACCGGCGCTCGCCGGCGCTGCTGCATCCCGGCAATCTGCGCGCGCAGGAAATCATCGCCGCGGACATGCGGCAGCGGGCCGCGTGCATCTGGGCGACTCCGTGCGGACGCGGCTGCTCGATCCGTGCGAATTATCAGTCGACCACGGTGCATTTGCCGCCCGCGCTCGCCACCGGCAAGCTCGACATCCTCACCGATGCGATGGTGAGCCACGTGACGCTCGGCAGCAGCGGCGCCGCGCGCGGCGTGAAATTCGTCGACAAGACCGACGGCACGATCCATGAAGCAGCCGCGCGCGTGGTCGTGCTGGCCGCGAGCGCCTGCGAAACGGTGCGGATACTCCTCAACTCGAGCGCCCCGGGCTTCAAGCACGGCCTTGCCAATTCGAGCGGCAGGGTGGGCCGCCATCTCATGGACACGGTGGGCAGCAGCCTGCGCGGCCAGGTGCCGCTGCTCGAGGGCCTCCCGCCGCTGAATGAAGACGGGGCGAGCGGCCACGCGGTGTACTCGCCGTGGTGGCTCTACTCGGAGCAGCTCGCGGGGAAATTGGACTTCGCGCGCGGCTACCACATTGAGATCAGCGGCGGGCGGCGCATGCCGGGGGTCGGCACGATGGAGGGGCTCGAATGGCTGACCGGGGGCAGCTACGGCCAGCGGTTCAAAGAGGACGCGCGGCGTTACTATGGCTCCTTCGTCAGTTTCGACGGGCGCGGTGAAATGATCCCGAACGAGCATTCGTACTGCGACCTCGATCCGGCCGTGAAGGATCGGTGGGGCATCCCGGTGCTGCGCTTCCACTGGCGATGGTCGGCGCACGAGACGCGGCAGGCGGCGCACATGCAGAAGACCTTTGCGGCCATCATCGAGGCCATGGGCGGGCGCGTGCAGGAGGGGCCGGTCACCGACGGTGCGCAGGCGATCCGGCCGGGAGGCTCCATCATCCACGAAGTGGGCGGCGCCATCATGGGCGCGCATCCGTCGACCTCGGTGACCAACCGATGGGGCCAGACCTGGGATGTGGGCAACCTGTTCATCACCGACGGCGCGGTGTTTGCGTCGAATGCCGACAAGAATCCCACGCTCACCATCATGGCGCTGGCGTGGCGCGCGGCGGACCGGATTCTCGACCTGATGCGCCGGAAGGAGCTTTGATGGATAGACGCACGACCCTGCAATGGATGCTGGCCGCCTCGGCCGGGATGCCGCTTGCGCGCCTGCGGGCATTCGGCCAGGAGGTGCCGGCCGCGGCGGTGCCCGCTTCGGCGGCGGCAACGGCGGCGGAGCGGGGCTACGGCAGCGACCCCGATCTATCGAAGACCTATGCTCCCGGGGATGCGTGGCCGCTGACGCTCGACGCGGCACAACGGCGCACGGCCGCGGTGCTCTGCGACCTCATCATCCCGGCCGACGCGCGCTCGCCCTCGGCGTCGGCGGTGGGTGTGGTGGATTTTCTGGATGAGTGGGTGAGCGCTCCGTATCCACGTCAGCGCGAGGATGCGTCGGTAGTGCTCGAGGGCTTGGCCTGGATCGAGGCGCAAGCGGTGGGGCGCTTTGCGCGGAGTTTTGCCGATTGCGCCGACGCCGAGCGGCGGGCCATTTGCGACGACATCTGCAATGCGCCGCGTGCGCAGCCCGAGTTCGCGCAGGCGGCGCGCTTTTTCGCCCGGTTCCGAGATCTCACCGCGAGCGGCTTCTACTCGGCTCCGGCAGGCCGGCAGGATCTGGGCTACATCGGAAACGTCGAGCGCACGCATTTCGACGGGCCGCCGCCCGAGCTGCTGCGTCGACTGGGCTTGGACGGGCCGCCCGAGCCGCTGCGCAGTCTCGGCTTGGACGGGGCGCCGCCATGAGCCATGGTGCGAATGAGCATCCGCCGCGCCGCCTCGGCGTCGGCTTCGTCGGCAGCGGCTTCAACGCCCGCTTTCACCTGCAGGCGTTCCGCGGCGTGCGCGATGCGGATGTGCGCGGCGTGTGGAGTCCCGATGCCGGGCACGCCGGCGCCGCGGCGGCGCTGGCGCGCAGCCTCGACGTCGGCGAGGCGCGGCCGTATGCATCGATCCGCGAGATGGTGGCGGACCCGTCGATCGACGCGCTCTGGCTCGCCGGGCCGAATCATACGCGGCTCGAGAACCTCGAGGAGATCGTGCACGCTCTGGAGAGCGGCCATGGCACGCTGCGCGGAATTGCCTGCGAAAAGCCTCTGGCGCGCACCGTCGCCGAGGCCGAGCGCATGCTGGCGCTGGTGCGTCGCGCGGGCGTCGCGCATGGCTACCTGGAGAATCAGGTGTTCGCGCCGCAGATCGAAACCGGCCGCGCGCTCTCGTGGGCGCGCGGCGCGGCGCTGTGCGGCCGGCCATATCTGGCGCGTGCGGCGGAGGAGCACAGCGGGCCGCATGCGCCGTGGTTCTGGCGCGGAGAGTTGCAGGGAGGCGGGGTGCTTAACGACATGATGTGCCATTCGGTGCTGCTGGTGCGGCACTTGCTCACTCGCCCGGGTGCGCCGCTCGCCTCGGTACGGCCGGTGCGGGTGACGGCGCACATCGCCAGCCTCAAATGGACGCAGCCGGCATACGCGGCCAAGCTCGCCGCGGCCTTCGGCGCCGACGTGGATTACCTCAAGCGTCCGTCGGAGGACTATGCCGGCGTGACCATCGAGTTCGAGGCGGACGGCCGGACGGTCATCGGCGAGGCGTCCACGTCCTGGAGCTTCGTCGGCGCGGGGCTGCGCCTGTCCGCGGAACTGCTGGGACCCGAGTACTCGATGGCGTGGAACACGCTCGACAGCGGCCTCAAGCTGTTCTTTTCACGCGAAGTGCGCGGCGGCGCCGGCGAGGACCTGGTCGAGAAACAGAATGCCGACGTGGGGTCGATGCCGGTGGTTGCAAGCGAGGCGGCGGCCTACGGCTATGAGAACGAAGATCGCCACTTCGTGCGCGCGTTTCTCGGCAAGGAGACGCCGCAACTGACGTTCGAGGATGGGGTGGATGTGGTGCGGCTCTTGATGGCCGCCTACCAGAGCGCGGAGCAGGGCCGGACGCTCGATTTTCCGCCGCCGGGCCTCGTCGATTTCGTGCCGGCGGCGGCGCGGGGAACCTGGAGGCCGTCCTGATGGATGCCGAACTTCAAGCTGCGACTAGGACCATGCAAAACAGACTCACGAACGGGATCATGCCGCGGAGATTCACGAACACCATCATGCGATACAGACTCAAAAAAAGCGCCGCGTTCGCGGCCGCGGTATTGATTGCAGCCGGGAGCTGCGGCATCGGCTCCATGGCCATGGGCGGCGAGGCGGGCGCATCCGCGCCCTGGCGCGACTTGTTCGACGGCAAGAACACGGATGCCTGGCGCGGGTGGATTTCGGGCGTGCTGCCCGCGGGATGGCGTGTCGCCGACGGCGCGCTCGTCAAGGACGGCAAGGTCGAGGACCTCGTGACGCGCGAGCCGTTCGGAAACTTCGAACTCGAGCTGGAATGGAACATCGGCAGGGCCGGCAACAGCGGTGTGTTCTATCGCGGCACGCGCGAGTACGAGCACATCTATTGGAGCGCGCCCGAGTATCAACTCCTCGACGACGTCAACGCGCCCGACGGCCGCAGCCCGCTCACGTCCGCGGCGTCCGCGTTCGGCGTGTACGCGGCCCCGCCCGGCGTCGTCAAACCGTTCGGCCAGTGGAATACGACGCGCATTGTCGTCAACGGGTCGCATGTCGAGCATTGGTTGAACGGCCGGCAAGTGGTGGTGTACGAGCTGGGCAGTGCGGATTGGAAGGCGCGGGTGGCGGCGAGCAAATTTTCCGCGTACCCCAATTATGGACTCGCCAAGCGGGGCTTCATCGGCATTCAGGGCGATCACCCCGGAACGCTGGCGCTGCGCCGGATCCGCATCCGCGAGCTGCCGTGATCTCCGGGTGCTGCGCGGCGGCCGGCAGCCGCCGCCCGGCCCCGAGGGGAGCGAGGCGGACTGCTGCCATCAAGACCGGGGAACTAAGTCAAAATTTATAATTGACCTGGGTGCCGAAGGTGCGCGGCTGATTCGTGGTGTAGCGAATCAGCCCGGGAATGTTGAATTGAAAGCTGGTGTTGTTGGCCGTCATCTCGGCCACCTTGTTGGTGAAGTTGTTCACGAACAGGTTGGCTTCCCAGTTGCTCCTGGACACGCTCACGCGCGCATTGGCGATGTTGTACGAGGGTAACTGGAATCCATAAAAGAAGGACTCGTCGTAGCTCGTGCCGACGAACGCGTCGGTAATCCGGCCGGTGAGCTGATAGTCGGCCAGCAGCTTGGTGGTGTACACCAGCGATGCGCTCGCCGTGTCCTTGGGCACGTTCACGATGGGCGCGGTGCAGCCTTTGGTGGTCGCGCAGTAGGGCGTGCCGTTGGGGTTCTCCGCGACGGTGGTCAAGAAGGTCAAGTAGCCCGCATTGGGCTGCGTCAGCTTCGAATCGGTGTAGGCGCCGCTCACGGCAAGCGCCCAGTTCTCGGACAGCTTGGCGTTGACTTCGATTTCCGGCCCGAACGAGCGGCCGTTGCCGGCATTGGCCTCGTACTCGTAGCCGCAGAGCTGAAGGATCGTCTGCTGCACGCCGGTCCACTTGATATAGTAGAAATCGCTGTTGATGGTGAGCCAATTGTCGAACAGCTTGGCCTTCTCGCCGAGCTCATAGTCCCACACGCTGTCGGAGCCGAAGGAGGGCTCGGCCCCGGGTGCGCAATGGGGCGGAACATTCGGCGGCGGGACGATCTGATTGGCGCCGCCCGGACGGAAGCCTCGTGAAGCCGAGAGATAGGTGGTCAGGTCGGTAGTGGGGCTGTACGACAAGTCGATGCGCGGATTGAAGCCGCTGTCGGCGGCCTTGGTGCGGGTGGGCGCCACCGGAGACGGCACCGCCGCATCGTAGCCCCATTCCTGCTCCAGCTGAGTGCTTTGATAGCGATACCAGCGCGCGCCAGCTTCGAGTTTCCACTGATCCGTGAACTTGTAGGAGCCGTCCGCGAACACGGCGGCCTGCTCGATCTTGTAGGGGTTGTTCGATTCGTAGAGAATTCCGACGGGGTTGCCGGGCGCGGCGTAGATGGGGTCGGCGCCGTATTCGTTCCACAGGGAATTGAGATCGCTGACGAACGCTCCGCCCACCCAGTGCAGCTGGTCATCGCCGCGCGAGGTGAGCCTGAGTTCCTGGCTGAACTGTTTGGAACGATCCACTTCGGAATACGGCAGATCGACATAGGGATAAACGCCGTTGTCCTGCGAGGATGATTCGGCGGCGTCCTGAGTCTGATGTTCCTGGCGGTCCCAGTACGCGGTGGCGCTGGTCAGATCGGCAAATCCCAGATTGGCGACCGCGGTCAGACTGTAGACATGCACGGTGTCGGCAATCGGTTCGGGCGTATTGAAGGCTTCGTAATGGGCCATGTACGTGGCGCCCGGCGGCGAGTCGAAATCATCGTAGCCGCCCATCGCCATGCGCTGGTAGAGGGCCATTGCGGTGACGGAAAAATCGCTGCTGGGCTGGAACAGCACGCTGACCCGGCCGCCGTACAGGTTTTCGGTGTTGACGTTGGTGGCGACGCCGGTGATCGGGCCGGCCAGGACGTTGCCACGGTAGGGGAACACGGCCCCGTCCTGCGGGAACGGGCTGACCACCACCCGATCGATCCAGCCGCTGCGGTACGTATCGGTGCCGACCACGCGCACGGCGAGCACATCGCCCACCGGAATATTCAGCGCAAAGCTGCCGCCGCCATTGCCGCTGCCGCCTTCGGTGTCGGACACGGTTCCTTGAAAGGAGCCTTCCCAGGTATTGAGCTTGGGTTGATTGGTGACGATCTTGATGGTGCCGCCCATGGATCCCGAGCCGTACAGGGTGCCCTGCGGTCCGCGCAGCACTTCGACGCGGCTCACGTCATACAAATCGGGGTCGATCACCACCTTGCCGACCTGCGCCAAGGCCGGCGGCGATAAGGGCACTTCATCGAGATAAAAGCCCACGGTGGGCGCGGCGCCGCCGTTGGAGGCGAGACCGCGGGCTTCGTATTCGGTATTGCCGGGACCGGCGGAGCGCATGGACAGGCCGGGGATGTCGCGCGCCACGTCTTCCACCGAGGTGATGCCCGCCGCGGTCAACTGGTCGCCGGAGAGCGCGGACATGCTGATGGGCGTATTTTGAATGGTGGAGTTGTACTTCTCGGCCGTTACCGTGATTTCGGTGAGTCCCGTGTCATCGGAGGCCGCGTCGATGGCCAACGCCCAATCCGCGCAACCCGCCGAGACCGCCAAACTCGCAAGCCAAAGCGTTCGTGCCGACATGATGGATCCCATACACTCGCATCCCCTTTGTTGTGTTGTGGATACGAGAGTGCAAGGAGCGTACCAGAACCGATATTCCGGAAATCGCGGCACCGGTTGCCTGCCACCGAGGCGGGCGCGCGGCGCGCGCCAAGAGTGCACACCGGCGCGGGTGCGCTGCACCGCAATCAGGCGTGGCGGGCGGCGCGCGGGCCAGCCGCGTCCCGCCGCCATCGCCGTCAACCCATCGGCGGTTTGTAGACCTTGCTGACTTTCTTGGCGATGGGCATGGCCTTGGCGACGTCGGCCCATGTGTACAGTGGCACGGTCTTGTAGGACTCAAAGGTCCCGCTCGCGATCGCGGGCATGACGCCGCCGATGTACTCGGCATGGCCTGGTGCTTCGACGATCAGCACCACGCCAAACTCTTGCCCGAATGCTCCATAGAATCCATGTAGTTTGCCGCCCGCGGCTTCGACGGCTTTGCGCGCCATCGCTTCACGGTCGCTGTCGCCTTGGCCAATCGCCTTGAGCGCCGCCGCCGAATACTTCGCCATGAGCATGTACATCGCCATGATGGATCTCTCCTTGAGTGTTGTTGTTGCGCTAACCCGCGCCCGGTCGTCCTGGCCGCGTAGGCTAGGCTTCGCGCTCTAAAAATGCCACGGGGGCGCGGGGCGGGCCAGGCCAGGTCAGGCCACGCCAGGTCAGGCCAGGTCAGGCCGGGTCAGGCCAGGTAAGGCCAGAGCGGATGGGATCGGGCGCGGCGGGTGCCGTCGGGCTGGGTCGGCGTCGGGGCGGGTGCCGCCGGGCTGGGTCGGGGGCCGCGAACATTTAAGTACTTGCTTAAGTTTTGGGATCGTGATACTTAAGCGTATGCTTAACAAAGTATCCTCCCTGGATCTGACGTTCCAGGCATTGGCGGATCCGGCGCGGCGCGCGATGGTGGAGCGGCTGGCCCGCGGCCCCCAGTCGGTGAGCGAACTGGCGCGCCCCTTCGCCATGTCGCTGCCGGCGGTGATGCAGCATCTGTCCGTGCTCGAGAATTCGGGATTGGTGCGTTCGCAGAAGGTCGGACGCGTGCGCACCTGCCGGATTGAGCCCCGGGCGTTGAGCCGGGCCGAGGCGTGGATGAACGCGCGCCGCAGCGAGTGGCAGTCGAGGCTGGATCGGCTGGGCGGGTACCTCAATGAACTCAAATCGGAAGGAGACGGCAATGGCTGAAGCGCATCACCGGCAATCCGGATCTCAAATCGAACCTCTGGTGATCTCGAGGCTGTTTCCCGCGCCGCGTCCGCTGGTGTTCAAGGCCTGGAGTACGGCCGAGCACATGAAGCGTTGGTTCAGCCCCGAGACCTATACCGTGCCCGAGGCCGAGATCGACTTTCGCGCGGGCGGCGTCTGCAACATCTGCATGCGCTCGCCATCCGGCGAGAATTTTTGGTCGCAAGGAATCTTCCTCGAGGTGTCGCCGCCGGACCGGCTGGTGTTGAAGCTGGTGGTCGGCGACCCGGGGGCGCCCAAGTTCACCGCGCACACCACCGTCACCTTTGCGGAGGAGGGCGCAGGGACCCGCATGACCGTGCATCAAGCCTATGAGATTCACGACCCGAGCGCGCTGGTAGCCGTCAACGGTGCGCCGCAGGGCTGGGGCAGCACGCTCGACAAGTTGGCGCGCGAGCTGCTGCGCATGAACGCGTCGGCAGGCTCCCATTCAGTGGTTCATGACACGTTTTCCCTGGAGCGACACTACGATGCCGCGCCGGCGCAGGTGTTCCGGGCCTTCACCGACCCGATTGCCAAGGCGCGCTGGTTCGAAGACAACGCGCGCTACCGCGTGGTCGAGCGCGCCATGGACGTGCGGCCCGGGGGGCGGGAGCATCTGAAGGCGCAGTGGGAGGGCGGCAGGGTAACGACATTCGACGCCACGTACCTGGACATCGTGAGCAACGAACGCCTGGTCTATGTCTACGAGATGCATCTCAATGAGCGCAAGATCTCGGTGTCGCTGGCCACCGTGCAACTGCAGCAGGCGGGGGCGGGCACGCGGCTGCTGGTGACCGAGCAGGGCGCCTTTCTGGATGGGTATGACGATGCGAGCTCACGCGCGCACGGCACGGGATTTCTCATGGATCGTCTCGGCGAGACGCTGCAGAGGTAGATTGCGATTTCGGAGCTGCGGCGGGCGCGAGGCGAAGGGTGAGCGGAGGAGGGTGAGCGGTGAGCAGTGCGGTGAGCGGTGAGCAGTGCGGTGAGCGGTGAGCAGTGCGGTGAGCGGTGAGCGGTGACGGGCGGAGGTCGAGCGGCGATGAGTTGATCGGCGGCCGCCGGCGACGCGGGATGCGGTTCCCAACATTGCTCCAGTCCGGGGGCGGGAGATCGATCGGCGACCGCCATTGCTGGGGGACTTGAGGGAACTCGTCGGCCCGCGCGATTGGGTTCAACCAAGGGA
Organism: Steroidobacteraceae bacterium; assembly: GCA_049510875.1. Classification (GTDB taxonomy): domain Bacteria; phylum Pseudomonadota; class Gammaproteobacteria; order Steroidobacterales; family Steroidobacteraceae; genus Bog-1198. The sequence continues at coordinate 1,264 of JBEKYO010000131.1, read as the reverse complement.
TCTTTTCATGGACCGTCGGGCGGGGACTAGGGGACCGTCTAGCGGTATTTATCGCCCCGGCCGGCCACGCGCGTCAAGCGACTAATCCCATGTATTCGTCGAGTTTGAGGTTAGCTTTCTTCGGTGTATCGCCCGCCCCGCCCTGCCACGCGCGTCAAGCAACCAAACCGACGTGTTCATCGAGTTTGGGGCTGGCTTTTCAATGGTTAGCATTCGTGTGGCTGGCTTTCACCTGGTTGGCTTTGATTTTCCGCCGAACTGACTGTCGGCCACCAGGCATAGAATCTCGAACATCAGGCTGGCGCCCACCAGCGCGGTATTGCCGGTCTGGTCGTAGGGCGGCGCCACCTCGACCACATCGCCGCCGATCAGCGTCAGGCCGCGCAATCCGTGGAGCAGGCGTTGCGCGTCGACGGTTGAGATGCCGCCTATCTCCGGCGTTCCCGTTCCCGGGGTATAGACCGGATCCAAGCCGTCGACATCGAAGGAAATGTAAGTCGGGCCGTCGCCCACGATCCGGCGTGCCTCCTCGATGATGTATTCCACACCGCGCTGCGCGAACTCCTCCATGTAAACCACGCGCATCCCGCTGCTCTCGGAGAATCGAATGCCGTCCATTTGATTCTGGCCGCCGCGGATGCCGATCTGGATGGTTCGCTTCGGATCGAGCAGGCCGTCCTCCACCGCGAGGCGAAACGGCGCGGCGTGCGTGAACTTCGAACCGAACACTTCGCCCCAGGTGTCGGTGTGTGCGTCGATGTGCACCATGCCGACCGGCCGCTCGGACGCGATGCCCTTGAAGATGGGATAGGTGATGAAGTGATCGCCGCCCGCGGTCACCGGCAGCACGCCGGCCGCGTGCACCGCGCGATAGAAGCGCGCGATGTCGTCGACCTGGGACTTGAGGTCGTAGCGGCTCGCGAAACGCACGTCGCCAAGATCGGCGATGCGGCAAAGATCGTACGGATTCATCCGCAAGCCTAAGTTGAAGGCGCGCATCAGGCTGGAGGAGTTGCGTATTTCGCGCGGGCCGTGACGCGCGCCGGGGCGATTGGTGACGCCGAGATCGGTCGGTACGCCGATCAGGCCGATGTCGAGGTTGTCCAAATTTTCCGCGAGCGGAGCGCGCATGAACGTCGCAAGCTCCGCGTAGCGCGGTTCCTTCATGGGATCGTATTCGACGCCGTCGACGGCGCCGCGTTTTTTGTAGCTCATGGTTCCACCGTTGGGGTTGGCTTTTCCGCAAGTGTCGTCGCCGGGTCCA
>JBEKYO010000130.1:0-12744 GCA_049510875.1 Steroidobacteraceae bacterium | reverse complement strand
CTTCCTGGCTGGGACTGTCGTGCATCGATGTCGGCGGCAGCGCCGGCAAGGCGGGCGCCACCATCAACGCGGATCCGGGCAGCAATTATCAGGCGACGGTGGAGCAAAGCGTCGCCGATGCCACCGCAGCCGGCCTGTACGTGATCCTCGACTTGCATTGGGGCGCGCCGAACGACGGCGCCACGCCCGCGTGCCCGACCACGCAGAATCCGATGGCGGATGCCGATCATGCCGCAGCGTTCTGGACGTCGGTGGCCAATCAGTTCAAGACGAATCCGGCGGTCATTTTCGAATTGTTCAACGAACCGTTTCTCGACGCCACCGCGCTGGTGGGCAACACGCCCTGGCCCGATTTGCTGAACGGCGGCAGCGTCTCGAAGTTTCTGTACACGGGCGGCGCCGGGGTGATGAATCTGACCTGGTCGACTGCCGGCATGCAGGAATTGCTGGACGCTGTGCGCGCCACCGGAGCGACCAACGTGGTGCTCACCTCGACCCTGCAGTGGTCGCAGCAAATGGACGGGTGGCTCAAGTACAAGCCCACCGATTCGGCCGGGCAACTCGGTGCCGTGTGGCACCCGTATCCCTCGTCGCAATATCCCACCCAGGTGTCGTGCGTGGACGACGGCATCATCAGCGTCGGCCTGCCCCAGTGCTCGGCGGTCGAAATGGCGGCGGTGCAGGCCATCATGGCGGCCGGCTACCCGGTCGTGGCCACGGAGTTCGGCGATAAGATCGGCGGGACGACGGCGCCCTGGGCGTCGGTGTTGTTGCCGTTTGCCGATACCAATGGCGTGAGCTACCTCGGCTGGACCTGGGATGCCTGGACGGGCGCCAGCGCGAATGTGCTGATTACCGATGCGGCGGGCGATCCCACCCCAGGCTACGGCACCTACGTCAAGCAGCACTATCTGTGCAGGGCCACCGGAACGCTCAACTGCCCCTGAAGCGAGCAACGCAATTGCGTGTCTAGCGCGCACCTCTGTGATAGCGTCCTCCCTGGGGCGCTGAGCAGGGGGAGAGATGGCCGTCCGCGATTCCTTGATGGCCGAGGGACCGCCGCTCGCCGATGGTCCCGACGTGACCATTCCGCAGTTGGTGCGTGAGCGCGCGCGCCAACATCCCGAGCGGCTGGCACTCATCGACGGCTCCAGCGGGCGCGGCTACACCTACGGCGAGTTGGATCGGCTGATCGGACGCTGCGCCGCCGGACTGTCGGCCATGGGACTCGAGCCCGGCGACACGCTGCTCATCTTCATGCCCAATTCACCGGAGTGGGGAATCGCGGCGCTCGGCGCCATGGCGGCGGGCCTCGTGGTGAGCGGCGCCAATCCGATGTACAACGCCGATGATCTCAAGTATCAGATGCGCGATGCCCGAGCGCGCGCCGTGCTCACCATCCCGCGTTTGCTGCCTACGGTGCGTGCGGCCGAGGCCGGTCCCGAGAGCGTCATCGTGGTGGGAGAGGTGCACGGCGCCGTGAGCTTTGCATCGCTGCTCACGTGCGGCGCGGCGGAACCCGGCGCCGCTTATCCGGGCGCATTGGCCGCATTGCCCTATTCGTCGGGCACCACCGGCCTGCCCAAAGCGGTGATGCTCACACACCGCAATATCGTCGCGAACATCCGTCAGATCGCCCAAGCGCACGGTCATCGGCCGGACGCCGTGATGCTGGCGTATCTGCCCATGTTTCATATCTATGGATTGTCGGTTCTGTTGCTCTATGGCCTGGCGCTGGGCGCCCGACTGGTGACGCTGGCGCGGTTCGAGCCGGAGGAGTTTCTGGCCACGTTGCAGCGGTATCGTGTGACGCATCTGAACGTGGTGCCGCCCATCCTGCATTTTCTTGCCACGCATCCTCTGGCCGAGTCATACGAACTCTCGGCGCTGCAGTCCGTCACGTGCGGCGCGGCACCCCTGGGCGGCGCCATGGAGCGGCGCGCGGCGGAACACTTGAAGTGCGATGTCGCGCAAGGGTTCGGGATGACCGAGTCTTCCGGCGTGGTCGCGATGTCGTATCCCGCCAAAGCCCGCGTGGGCGCCAGCGGCCAGTTACTGCCCGGAACGCAGGCCCGCATCGTCGATCCCGACAGCGGCGCCGACTGCGCACGCGGCGTCGCGGGCGAACTCTGGTTTCGCGGGCCGCAGGGGTTCAAAGGCTATCTCAACCGGCCGGCGGAGACCGCAGCCGCCATCAGCGCCGAAGGCTGGATACGCACCGGGGACATCGGCTACATCGATGCCGAGGGCTACTTGTTCATCACCGATCGTCTCAAGGAGCTCATCAAGGTCAAGGCATTTCAGGTGCCGCCGGCCGAACTCGAGGCGTTGCTCGGCAGTCACCCCGGGGTCGCGGACGCGGCCGTGATCGGCAGACCCGACGAGCGCAGCGGCGAGACGCCGGTGGCTTACGTGGTCGCGCGCGGCGCGCTCGATTTCGAGGAACTCAAGGCGTGGGTCGCCGAGCGCGTGGTCGATTATAAACGGCTGGGCGACGTCGTTCTGTGCGATTCGATTCCGAAGACGCCCTCCGGCAAGATCCTACGCCGCGCGCTGCGTGCGCTCGACGCCGAGCGCGTGCGGCGCGCGGCCGAATGAGGCGCCGGCCCTCATGGCCTACGGCTGCGCCGAAAAGAAATCCCAGGTGTCTTGGGCCCAATTCGGCGGCAGCGTGTGGCCGATGGCGTGATCGAAGGAACATTCGACGAACTCGCTGCGGCAGGCGTTGAAGGACGCGCAGGCCATCACGGGCGTGCTCGATGGAGCCGGTGTCGATGCGGCGCTGCAGGCGTTGAACGTCTGGAAGAGCTTCGAGGTGGTGGCGAAATACGGCGGCGGATATTGCGCATCGCCGCCCACGGCATGTTCGAAGCGGATGGGCGGATGCCGGTGGGTGGGGCAGGGTAGGTCGCGATAGGTGCGGTAATCCGATTTGTCCGCGTATTCGTCGCTCACCGAATTGACCGCCACCGCGCGAATCCGGTCGCCGCGATTGCACAGCAGCGCCGTCGCGAAATCGCCGCCCCACGAGAAGCCGGCCACGAAGACTCGAGCCGAGTCGACGCAGTAACCCGCCTCGAGCGCCTCGAGCATGTGATCGAACAGCGGCAAATCGTAGCCATCGCTCCGGTCGTCCCAGCCGATTCCCTCGCGCTGGAATTTGATGCCCTCGGGAAAGACGAAGATGCCGTTGCCGGATGCGCCGGCCGCATTCTGCAGGCCCCACGCGCGGCTTTGCGCCGGGTCGCCGCCGGCGGCGTGAAACACGAAGATCAGGGCGTAGGGCCGCGATGAGTCGTAGCCGGCCGGAATCTGCACCAGGTACGAGCGGCTGGTCTTATTCCCATCCTGGGTCGTCAAGGCGGCGATTCCCGGGCTCGCGGACTTGCCGCAGCCGGCCGAACGCGCCGCCGGAGCGGGGTCCGGCGCGCCTGCCATGCTCGGGGCGGTGATCGCCAGGAGCACGAGGCACGCGCCCGCCACCCCCGCCATGATCGCCGCGATCGCCGGGCAGCGCCGGCCGAGGCATGAGCTCAAGCTCGCGGAGTTTGTGTTCAGGTGATGCACGCTGAAGCGCAGCATGCCACGCCGGCCGTGAATCCGCGATTCGCCTGCCGACACCAGCGGTCTTTGTGTCCAGTGCCGCCCGACATACACTAGGAGAGGCGCAACGCACCGAGGAAGCCGATGAAATCGATGGGGGATCTGCGAGGTCTGGCGGCGGTGCTGGTGTACAGCCTCGGCCTGTGCGCCGGCAGCGCTCATCAGGAGGCGGCGGCCGCGGCGGCACCCGCCATCAAAATCTCCGGCAATCACTTCGTCGACGAGCGCGGCGAAACCGTGCAGCTGCGCGGCGTGAACGTGAGCGGCCTCGAGTTCGTCGCCATCGGCGGCTGGAGTCCCAACAACCCCTGGGGTGGACAGACCGGCGATCCCGCGCCCGACTGGAAGGTCATCAAGCGCTGGGGCGTGAACTCCGTGCGCCTGCCGCTCAACGAGGCGTCGTGGCTCGGATTGTCGTGCGTCGACCTCGGCGGCAATGGCGCCAAGGCCGGAGCCACGATCAAGGCGGATCCGGGCGGCAACTATCAAGCCACGGTGAAGCAGAGCGTGGCGGAGGCGACGGCCGAGGGCCTGTACGTGATTCTCGACCTGCACTGGGCCGCGCCCAACGACGGCGCGGCGCCGGTGTGCCCCACCGCCCAGAATCCGATGGCCGACGCCGATCATGCGTTGGCATTCTGGTCATCGGTGGCCACCCAGTTCAAAGCGAATTCGGCGGTGATCTTCGATCTCTTCAACGAACCGTTCCTGGACGCCACCGCGCTCGTGGGTCGTACCCCGTGGCCGGATTTGCTGAGCGGCGGCACCGTCACGAAGCTGCTCTATGGCGGCGGCGCGGGCGTGAAGCCGCTCACCTGGGCCACCGCGGGCATGCAGGCCATGCTCGACGCCGTGCGCGCGACGGGCGCGACCAACGTGGTGCTGATCTCGACGCTGCAGTGGTCCCAACAGATGGATGGTTGGCTCAAATACAAGCCCACCGACCCCGCCGGTCAAATGGGGGCCGTGTGGCATGCGTACCCGGCATCGAAATACCCTGCCCAGGTGGCGTGCGTGGCGGATGGCTTCTTGAGCGTCGGCCTGCCGCAGTGCTCGGGTCTGGAAATGTCCGCGGTACAAGGCATCGTGGCCGCCGGCTATCCGGTGGTCATCACGGAATTCGGCGACAGGATCGGCGGTTCGGCGCCCTGGGCAAAGGTGCTGCTGCCATTCGCCGATCGAAATGGGATCGGCTATCTGGGCTGGACATGGGACACGTGGAGCGGTCATCAGGAAAACGTGCTCATCACCGACGAGGCGGGGCATCCCACCGCCGGTTACGGCGAGTACGTGAAGCAACATTACTCGTGCAGGGCCGCCGGCTCGGCGAACTGCCCCTGACCACAGTCCTTGAGATCACACCGCACCCGCCGCGCGAGGCGCGCGATGCGCGCGATGCGTGCGAGGGCCGCGCTGCCGCGGACGCGCGCTCGCGCCAGTGCGCGAGGCCCGCGCTCGCCGACGCGTTTGCGCTAGTGCGCCAGGCAATCCTGCACGTACGAGTTCTTGGCGGAGCCGACGAGTTTCTTGGCTTTGGCTTCCTTGAGGCAGGCCGTGCGTTTGGCGTGCCGGGCGGCGGCGGCGGCGGCAAAACTATCCGATGTCGGCGCGGCGGCCGGTGCGCTCGATGCCGGCGCCTTGGTGGGAGCGTCGGGCTGCGCCACGCTCGGAGGCGCGGCTGCGGTCATACGCAGCGGCATCAGGCAGCAGAGGCCAACAGCGGTGGCCGGCAGGTAAAAACGCACGTGAAACTCCCAGAAAAAACGGCGGTCTCGCGCCGGGTCCTCTCAAGAATAGCGCCTAACGAGCATTCGCCCTATGAAGCGGGGGTGAAGGTTCCTTAACCTTGCCCGCGGGGCGGCGATGGCAGGAACCTGCCTGAGTAATCTGCCGCGCTCGCGGCCGCGAAGATTACCCGGACAGGAGTTGCCTCATTTCACGCGCTGAGCGTAGAACTCGGACAGGCCTTGCCTCATTTCACGCGCTGCGCGTAGAACTCGGACAGGCCTAGCCTCATTTCATGCGCTGAGCGTAGAAATTGACGAGACCGGTGAGAGTATTCGGCGACGAATCGGGCAGCGCGCGTTTCGGGTATTCGGTCCACGACTGGATCAGGACATGATCCGGATGCAGACCGTCCCGATCTTCAAGGAGGTGAATGTGCTCGCGCGCATCGCGGGCCCATGATTCGTCGCTCACATCCGATGGCGTGCCGTTATAAATAATGCCGATGGCGCCGATGGACTGTTGCCGTTTCAAACTCTCCACGAACCGATAGAATTCGACGGCGAAGCCTTCCTCTCTCGGGTGATTGAACGGGATATCCAAGTGCATGAAAGCCAGCGGGCGCCCCGTCATCTTGCGAAAACCGCCGACCCAGTTGGCTACATCGTCTTTCCACCCCGGCTGTTCGGCAATATCCGTCGGCTCGATGTCGCCGATAATGACACTCGGGAACTCCGCCATGAACACCTTCAGCGGTGCCTCCACCAGGCCGACGATCATATCGACGCTCGATTGACATCCGGGTTGTCCTCCCGGCCGCCCTCTGAAGTAGTGTCCGTAGAACAGTGGCTCGTCCATGGAAACGAATTGCAGGACGCCGCCGGCTTTTTTTATCTTCTGCGCAATCGAAGCGGCCCATTCCGGCGTACCGTAGCCTTCCACCTGACCGAAGCCCCCGCAGGCGGGATTCGTGGACTTGGGGCCCACGTTCATTACGCCCACCTCCAGGGCGAGCGGGATATGGCGCCGGGTCAAATCGGCAACAATGCGGTCAATTTCGTCCTGGGGCGCATGACCCACGTAGGAGGCAGGCAGCTGAAAGACCGTGACGTGAGAGGCGGCGTCCTTCCAAGGCGCATCTGCCTCGAACATCTCCATGAGGTCGTCCGCGCGGTGCAGCGGCGTATTCAGCGGGGCCGCTTGCGGCGCCAGCCATAGGTCTTGGGTCCGCGCCGAAAACGTCATGAATACTCCAGCCAACAGGACATAGAGACAGTTGCGATGATGACGATGCGTGCCGAGATCGGGCCCTGCGGACCCACTAGTCATAGCCGAATTGCCGCATGGTCGCCCGGCAATGTCTTTCGAAGATCCTGACTTGCTCCGGTGTCCAGACGGTTTGTGTGACCCGCAACTTGCCGATTCCGGCGCCCGTTCGCTCCATTGACCCTGCCTTCAGGGATTGGCATAGGGCGTCTTCCTTGTCAGGCACCCCAATGTAGCCGGCAAGAGCTGCCGCGGTGCGTTCGGGAGACTCGAGCATCTGCTCCTGTTGCAGCTCCAGATGATGAGGCAGCACGGTGCGTACTTTGAGCCATTCGTTCATCGCGGCAGCCCAATCCTTGCAGTGCGGCTCCAAGTTGCCGCCAAACTTGGCCAATCTGGAAAGTACGTTGGCCACGGGATTGCGGCGCAGAAAAATGAAACGCGAATTGGGGAAGCACTCATTCAGAAACGGCGCGGCCTTCACCATCGCCACGCCCGGAGTTTTATCGACGAACGATGCGGAATTGTGCATATAGAAATAGGCCCGCTTCGCGGCGTCGACCGCTATCCGCCGGCAGTTTTGTTGGGCGAGGAATCGAACCAGGCCATTGGCGTCGTCCGCTTTACCGGTGAGGGCGTCGGCGGCGTTCGAGAATAACGGTGCGGCGTGACCCTCGCCGAGCCACGCGAGCTGAAGAACCTTGGAGAGCGTCGATCCGAGCTCCGAGGTTCCGGACCGCGGAGAGCCCATGACGAACACCCGCAACGGCGGGGCGAGGTCGAGTTTCACCGTTCTCGTGGGGGGCAGCATCAAGGTCTGGCCGACCACGAAAACGCCAATCGACGGCACCGAGGCCGCGGGCACGGCCCGGTCGAACACCAATAAAAATCCATAGGCGTCGAAACGGCCCTCCGCGCGAGCGCGCTCAAGATCGGGTCGCGTAATATTCGCGACGCTGCATCCGATGACCTCATTGTCGAGCACGGCAAACACGTGCGAGAAATTCTTCGCAGGCGAGACGGAGGCCCAACCCTTGACGAATTCGGTAGAAATCGTCTCCACGCGATTACCGCCACCCGCCGCAGCCGGGATCGGCCGGTCCGCGGCAGGGCCCGGGGACTGCGCCGATGCGGGCGCAGCGGCGATCGAGGCGGTTGGGGTTACGTCGACACGATGTAAATTGGTCTTCGACTCGTTCATTGGTGGCCTCGACGCGTGATGTCCGATGATAACGTGAGGCTCATTTGGCCGTTGTAGGACTAGACAATATATCGGCGCCAATGATCGGTCTGGGTCACGCCTGTGCCCCCACGGGGCGTCGGCAGATCGGCGCGCGACCTGCGGATTCCGTGCTCCAATCCATCAACTTGCTGCTCCAATCTCGTTCCTATGGGGGGAATTGTCGGCCGCCAAGAAGAATAACGTCTTCAGTGGCTTATGTCGCATTCGCCGCAGTGGCGGCCGGCGCTTCGGTACGATGCTGGGGTTTTCCCGGCAAGGCCGCGCTGCTTGGAAATTTACGCTTGACCTACCCAGCTAAGTATGGGCAATATATTGCCCGGTTTCATCCAAAAAAGGAAGTCTAAGATGCATTTTCGCGAACGCGGCCAAGTCGTCCAACTCATTCGAACCACCTACGAGCCGGGTTCGAAGAAGGGTAAGAGTCAAATCGTCGGCCGATTAATGAAAGGCAACCCGCTGCTCTCCGACGAACTGAAGAAAGAGCTGAGCACCGAAGAGCGCAAAGAGGTTGCAACTTGGATCGAAGGCTTCGGCGGCGTCGTGCAGCTCAAAAGAGAGTTGGCCGCGCGGACCTTGCAGGAACAGCTGTCGCTCGCGGCAGAGTGGTTCGCCGAGAACAAGGGCGATGATGCGCGAATCCTGGCGGCGGGGCTCGTCCCGGCGTGGGTCCGGCTGCGCCTGGCGCTGAAGCGAAACGGCCTCGTGGAGTAGGGCCGATCCAATCCAGGCCCTCGTGATAGGCGGAGCGATGGCTTGGTCAGATCGTTGCGGCTAGCCGGCTGTATTCGATTCCGTTCGATCTGAGGTCGAATCTCCAGGTGGGTAATCGATGCAAGAAAAACAAGTAGCCGAAGCGAGTGGGGCCGTCCAGCCCGTAAAAAGCGCGCCGACCCGGAAATTCAGCGCCCTCGCAGCGCTGGCGGCGCTCGCCACGCGTTTGGGCGTCGAGGCTACCGTCGATGAATTGCGCCGGCGATTTTCCGTGGGGGAGGGCGAGCCGGACACGGATACCCTCCTCGCCATCGCGCGGGAATTGGGGCTGCAAGCCAAATCGCTGCAAATGACATTTGCGGAATTGCCGAGATTGACGAAGACGCTTCCGGCAATTCTCCGCGCGAAGGATGGCGGCGCCCTGGTGCTGGAGGATGCGCGGTCGGATCCCATGAAGGGATCCGTGGCCGTGATCCGGGATCCGACCGCTCCCGAGGCCGAGCTGGTTGCGATCGAAGAGATTCGCCTTGCCGAATTCTGGGAAGGCGAGGTCATCCTCCTCAAGCGGTCCTTCGCGGCCGCCGATGACCAGCAGCCATTCGGAATGGCGTGGCTGGCCGCGCAAATCCTGAGGGAAAGCAAGCTGTTTCGCGATATCGGCTGGGGCGCGTTGGCGAGTACGGTGTTTGCGATCGCACCGCCGTTCATGTTCATGATCGTGATCGATCGGGTGCTCATCAACAACTCGTTTCAGACGCTCAATGTGCTGGTCGGAGCCATTCTCATCGTCATAGCGGCCGAGACCGTCATCACCCACTTGCGGCACATCCTGACGCAGGTGGCGTCGACGCGTTTGGACGGGCGTTTAAATCTCTACATCGTCGACAAGCTGCTCAAACTTCCGATGGATTTCTTCGAAACGAATCCGACCGGCCGCTCGATGACGAGGATCAATCAATCCTGGAAGATTCGTTCCTTCTTCACCGGACAACTCTTCGGCGCGTTCATGGAAGCGGTGCCGCTGGTCGGGCTCATCCCCGCGATGATTATCCTCGAATGGCATCTCGCGCTGTTGGCGTTCACCCTCGCCGGCCTCATTTTCCTCGTCGTGCTGTATTACCTGGGACCGCTGGCGCGGGCGAACAAGCGCGTGGTGCTGTCCGAGCAGGCCAAGAATGCGCACCTGGTCGAGACTCTCTATGGGATGAAGACGATCAAATCGCTGGCGCTCGAGGGCCGGCGGCGCAAGGAATGGGATGTTCACGTCGCCGAAACGACCGCGGCGCGCCATGCGCTCGGATTGCTGGCGGCGCACCCCGCATCGATCACGCTGCCGCTGCAGCGCTTGATTTACGCGGGTTGCTACGCGATCGGCGCCTACATGGTGCTGTTCGCCAACACGGCTTCGCTGCCCGGGACTCCCGGCGGATCCGGCGCCAGCACGACGCTTCTCGGCACGACGATTACCGCGGGCACGTTGGTGGCATTCGCGATGCTGTCGTTGCGGCTTTCCTCGCCGCTGGTGGTCATCGCGACGCTGCAGCTGGATCTTGCCGAAGTGCGCGGTGCGATAGGCCAATTGAGCTCCATCCTCAATGCGGCCCCGGAAGTGGTCCGGGCCAACGGGCTAAGGCTGCCGATCACGGGCGAAATCGTGTTCAAGGACCTGCGCTTTCGTTATGCGCCGGATGCCCCGTATGCACTCGACCAGGTGTCGTTTACCGTGCCGCGTGGCACGATGCTCGGCATCATGGGACGCAGCGGCTCGGGCAAGACCACGGTCACGCGTTTGCTGCAACGCCTGCATTCCAGCTACGACGGCATGATCAAAATCGACGGCATGGATTTGCGCGAGATGGACCTGATGCATCTTCGCACGCATATCGGCGTCGTGCCGCAGGAGAATTTCCTGTTCTCCGGGAGCGTCCGCGACAACATCGCGATGGCCCGTCCGGATGCGACGTTTCTCGACGTGGTACGGGCGGCTCAGCTGTCGGGGGCGGAGGAGTTCATCGAACGCATGCCGCGCGGCTACGACACACTCTTGGAGGAGGGTGCAACCAATCTATCCGGCGGGCAGCGGCAGCGCCTCGCGATAGCGCGCGCGTTGCTGGTCGATCCCCCGGTGCTGATTCTCGATGAGGCGACGAGCGCGCTCGACGCCGAGAGCGAAGCGATCGTCAACGCCAACCTCAAGCGCATGTGCAAAGGCCGGACGGTGATCTCGATTTCGCACCGTTTGTCGATGCTGGTCGAGGCCGACGCGATACTGGTGCTCGAGCGCGGCAAGGTGTACGACATCGGCACGCATGAAGAGCTGTTGCGGCGCTGCGATATCTACAAGCACATGTGGTACCAACAGAACCGCCACTCCGCGCCACGCCCGCCGGATCCTCTCGCGGCGATTACCCAGGGTGTCGTTTGATGAGCACGGAACTGACAGCCCAGCGCAAGGCGATGGCGTTACGGCGCAAAAAGGACATCGTCGGAGAGGTGGTCGGAGCGTTCGAGTCGGAGACCGTGGCGGTGTTCCTGGCGACCGCACCGGCGCGCGAACACGTGACGCTGTATACGTTGGTGGGGTTGATCTTTTTGGTTGTCATTCTATGCTGCGTGGTCAATCTCGACATCGTGGTGACGGGTAACGGGGTTATTTCACCGGCAAACGGCCTGCTCTATATATCTCCTTTCGACACGGGGATCATCAAAAAGCTCAACGTGAAACCCGGAGATGTCGTCAAGAAAGGCGATTCGCTCGCCACGTTGGACCCCACATTCACTCAAGCCGACCTCGAACAGCTTCAGGAACATTTGGACAGCGACCAAGCCACGGTCGCGCGCGAAGAGGTCGAGGTGGCCGATCGCCCGTATGTCGTCGCCAAGACCAATCATGTGTGGGCAATTCAGAACGGGATCTGGCTCAAGCGGCAGGGGGAATATAAAGCCGACGTGCACAACTTCGACAGCCAGATCAGCAGCACCGAGGCCATCATTGCCCAATACGAGTCGGACGTGCGCAAGTACACGGAGCGGCTGAAGATCGCGAGCGACGTCGAGAATTTGTATGTGCCGTTGCTCGACAAGGGTTTTGTGTCGAAGCTGCAATTGATGGAGGCCACCGATGCCCGAACCGAAATGAGCCGCCTTCTGGCCGACGCGCAGCAGCAAGTGGATTCGAACCGGGAGACCGCGAATGCCCTGATCGCCCAACGGGATGCCTACATCCAGAAATGGCACTCCGACACCGGCGCGCAGTTGATCCTCGACAAGAACGATTTGGACATTACCCGCGATTCCCTGACGAAGGCCGAAAAACTCCGCAACCTCGTCAGCCTCGACGCGCCTGAGGATGCGGTCGTGCTCACGATCGGCAAGGTGTCGCAGGGAGCCGTCTACGGCGGCCAAGGCCAGGACGCGCTGAATCCCGTCGGCGAGCCCTTGTTCACGCTGATGCCGATCCACGCGCCGCTGTTTGCGGACATCATGGTCCAAACCTTGGACATCGGCTTCGTGAAGCTGGGCCAGAAGGTGCAGCTCAAGTTCGATGCGTATCGATTCACCGAGTATGGCATGGCCCACGGGGTGGTGCAGTCGGTCAGCGACAATTCCTTTACGGTCGACCAGAACAATCAGCCGGTGCTGCCGTATTTCAAGGTGCATGTGGCGATCACCGACTTGCGGCTGCGTCATTTGCCGAAGAATTTCCGATTGATGCCGGGCAATACGCTCAGCGGCGACGTGATGGTGGGACAGCGCACGATCATTTCCTATCTGGTCGAAGGCGTATTGCGTCAAACCGAAGAGGCCATGCGCGAACCGTAGAATGAGAATTCATTGAGCATCCGCACTTTTTTTGCCAAGCATTTCGTCTTCAGGCGGGAATCCATCGCGGAGCGTGCGGAGCGGTTCCTCGCGGCGAATCGCTTTGCAGATGCCGCGGCGTTGATTCGCAAGCTTGCCGACGCCGGCGATCCCGATGCGCAGGTCCGCATTGCGCAATTCTATGAGCGCGGGCAAGGCGTGGTGCAGAGTTTCGTTGACGCGGTGCGCTGGTTTCGCACGGCCGCCGACAAAGGCTCCGTTGCCGCGCAGGCGCGGCTCGGCGAAATCTACCTGACGGGACTCGAGCCCCCCGCAACGGCCTCGGCGGCCGCGCTGCAGCGCATCGAATCGGGCGCCGCCGACGGCTCCGTGCT